>CAYNDR010000041.1:24873-27456 GCA_964395295.1 uncultured Planctomycetales bacterium | reverse complement strand
GAGCCCGCGGCCTCGTCGGTGCGGACCTCCGCGGGGCGCTCGTCGCCCCCGCGCCCCTGGCCCGCCGCGGCGCAGGCCGGCATCGCCAGGGCCGCCAGGGCCGCGATCCCCCGCCGCCTCCAGCCGTTCATGGAACCCTCCTTCCCCCTGGGGAGTCGGCGCGATTATACACGCCCGTGCTATAACCCCTTTGAACCATCCGATTCAGGCAGGAGGCACCCCACGATCCGTCGAGCGGTCTCCCCGGCGCGCGCGTGGCTGGCTCTGAGCTAGGGCCTTTCGGCCCCGCCCCGGTCCAGTCCCTCGAGCCACTGCTTCCAGTTCTCGATGTCGTCGCCGGGCAGCGGGTTCTTCGCGGCGCGGCGGAGCGCCTTCGCGGCGCCGGCGCGGACGGCGGCGCTCTCGTGCCCGAGCGCCCGCACGAGCGGGCCGAACGCGGGCCTGCCGATCTTCGAGAGGGCGGTCGACGCGGCGGAGGCGGCCAGGGCATCCGCGTCCCCGAGAGCCGCGATGAGGGCGTCCACGGCCCCCGCCGCCTTCAGCTTCCCCAGCCCGAAGGCCGCCAGGTTCCGGACGGTCCGGTCGGCGTCCGTCAGGGCGCCGATGAGGGCCTGGATCGCCGCGGGGTCGTCGAATTCGTCCAGGGCGCCGACGATGCGGCGCCGGAGGTTCCTGTCCTCCTCCTTCAGTCCCGCCATCGCAGCCGCCAGGGCGGAGGCGACGCGCGGGCCCTTCATCCTGGCGAGGCCGGTCACCGCCTCCTCGCGGACCTTCGGATCGGGATCGCCCGCCGCCCCCGCCAGGAGGTCGATCACGCCCGGGGCCTGGAGGGCCAGGAGCGCCTGGAGCGCCGCGCGCCGTCCTTCCGCCTCGGCGTGATCCCGGGCGGCGGCCTTGAGCGCGTCCACGGCCGGGCGGCCCATGGCCTTCAGCGCATCGAGGGTCTTCTCCCCGGCGAAACTCTCCATGAACGCCCGCGCCATCGGGACGGCCGCCCGGGGATCGCCGATCCGGCTCAGGACCGTCGCGGCGAAGTCGCACGCCTTGCCGTCCTTCAAGGCGGCGATGAGCGGGTCCACGGCGGGCCCCCTCATCCGGGAGAGCGATTCCATCACCGCCTCGCGGGCCCTGGTGTTCTCGCACCATCCCAGCGACGCGGCCAGCTGGGGCGCGGAGGAAGGGTCGCCGATCCGGGCGAGCACGGGCAGGGCCTTGTGCCGGACGGTACTGCTCCGGTGGCCCGCCTCGCGGGACGCCCCCTCCAGGGCGGGGCGGAGGTCCCTGGCGGGATCGGCGGTGGGGGCCTCCGCGAGGAAGTCGAGGATATCCTCCTTCCTCTTCCATTCGTCGTCCTTCAAGGCGCCCGTGAACAGATCCACGACCTCGGATTCCAGGGGGACTCCCGCCGCCTTCCTTTCCCGGACCGCCGCCCCGATTCTCCGGAGCATCAGGTCCGTGACGGGGCCGCCGGCCGCGGCGACGGCCGACGCCGCGGCCTTCCGGACGCGCGGATCGCCGTCCAGGAAGAGGCTCCACACGAGGGCCTGGAGGTCGTTCCGTTTCTGGGCCCCCAGGATTTCCGCACTGCGGATCCGGATCGCCGGATCGGGGTCTTCCAATCCTGCGACGAGCGTCCGGGCGGCCCGCGCGTGGCCCGGTCCCAGGCGGGCCGCGGCGTCCAGGGCGGCCTCCCGGTCCGGGGACGCCAGGTTCCTCACGATGTCGGCCTCGCGGATCACCGGCGCCGCCTTCGCCAGGGCAAGGTTCACGAAGGCGAGGCACAGGAGGAGGCTGGCGGCGTGGGGGATAAAACCGATCCCCCTCCGGCCGAATCCCTCGCGCCGCGTGCTCCTCCCGGCGTCCACCACGGCCCGGACGACCGAAAACAGCGTGAGCAGGATGAAGAAGGCCTCCCAGGCCAGGAACGACAGCGCCCTCGCGGCGGGATTCGAGTAGGACTCGGTGTATCCGCCCTCACTGCTGGGGACGGTCCGCGAGCTCCACGCCAGGTCGGCGGCCTTCTCGGGATGGACCCAGCGGGGCAGGACGCACTCGATCCCCCAGAGGGCGCCCGCCGCGAAGGCGGCCAGGAGGAAGAACCGCAGGGACCTCATGCGCAAAGGATCGCCGGCGGTCCCGGCGAATATCCTTTTCCACGGGATCGCGCAGAACAACCCGGTGACCAGGAGGGCCGGGCACAGGCCCAGCAGGCCGATCCCGGTCCCCGCCAGGATCACCCCGAGGTGGGAAACGCCGAGTCCGATGCCCACCTTCAGGTTGTAAAGGGTCCAGTTCGCCGCCAGCAGGAGGAGGAACGCGAGCAGACCGGCGGCCGTGAAGCCGATGGCGACGGAGGCCGCCGACCGCTCCGCAGGCCGCTCCTCCTCCAGCCCGACCGGGACCGATTCGTCCTGCATATGGCTATCCGACCTCGGAGCCGTCCATGGGCGCCACCGGGCCAAAGGTCAAGAGTCCCGGCCGCTGGAAGGCCCGCGCAACCCCCCCCTCCCGACGGAGAGCGGAGATTATCGTCCCCGGGTCGCGCGGGTGGAGGAGGATGCGGTGGATCCGCTCGGTCTTCGC
>CAYNDR010000041.1:15791-24863 GCA_964395295.1 uncultured Planctomycetales bacterium | reverse complement strand
CCCTACCGATGGAGAGTGGAGATTATAGTCCCGGGGTCGCGCGGGTGACGAGGAAATCCGAGGGGCCTGAGGATTCAAGACGGGAAGGCGCGGCATGGCCCTGTTTCTCGCCGCGCCCCCGGGGGGCCGCCGGCTTCCCGGGCCTTCAGGCAATCGTGAAGTTTCCGCCGGCATGCCGGGACTGGCAGGGTGGAGGGAACGGAAAGGGGTATACTCCTCCAGATGGCGCGGCAGGATCATCCGCACGTTCAAACCGGAAGCCGCTCCTCCTCCCCCCCCTTGAATCCGGCGGAGGCCGACCTCCTGGCGCGCTGTGCCCGCGGCCTGGCGGACGCCTGGGAGGAATTCCTGGCGCGCTACCGGGACGTGCTGGACCGGGCCGCGCGTGTGACCCTCCTGAGGGCGATCGGAGCCGCCCCCGGGGACGACGTCGAAGCCGTGGTCGAAGCGGCCCTCATGGCGATCGTCAAGGACGACTTCGCGGCTTTGCGGTCCTTCGCCGGCCGGAGTTCGCTCGCCGGGTACCTCCAGGCGATCACGGCCAAGGTCGCCCTCAACCATCTCCGCAGTGAGCGGCGCAAGGGGTGGCTCCGTTTTCGACCCCTCGACTCGGCCGCCGACTCGCCCGCCGGAGAACCGATCCCGGAGGCCCCGCGGCGCCTGGAGGCCCTTCGGCGCGCCCTGGAGCAATTGCCCCCCCGCGACCGGCTGATCCTCAAGCTCTTCCACCTGGACGGGACGGGGTACAAGGAGATCGCCTCCCTGCTCGGGCTTTCCCCCAATGCGGTCTCCCCCGCCCTGATCCGCGCCCGGCAGAAATTGCGTGCACTATTGGAGCCCGACCGGTGACGTAGGGGCATGGCGTGCCCCGGTCCCGAAGTCCTCGCGGCGACGGTGGAAGGCCGGCTCGATCCGACCGAACGCGAGGCCGTCCTCCAACACGCCGCGGGGTGCGACGATTGCCGCCATATCCTTCTCGTCCTGGGGGCCGCCCGCCCGGCCGCGCGCGCCCGCCCGGCGGCCCGCTCCTGGATCCCCTGGGCCGCCGCCGCGATACTCGCGATTTCCGTGGTGACCGCGCTTGTCTCCGGAGGGGGCGGCAGGCCGCGGACCAAAGACGTTTCCGGCGCCCGGGCGCCCCTCGCGAAGAGGCCGCCCGGGCCGGAACGGCCGGAGACCCCGAAGCCGGAAGCCCCGGCGCCGCCCCTTCCCCGAAAGCCCGAGGGACTTCCCGAGCGGGAAGGGCCCCGCCCGGAACCGCCGGAGGTCCCGGCGCCGAAAGCCGTGGAGCCTTCGCCGGATCCCCCAATCCCGGTCAAGCCCGCCCCGGAAGAGCCGCTCCCCCCGCCCCGGCCCCCACGGCCCGCGACCGTCGCCATTCTGGCCGTTTTCGATCGGATGGAAGGCCAGGTTTTCGCCGTGAGCGGCCAGGGCCGGACTCCCGTGAAAGCGGGGCGGGAGATCCGGAACGGGGAAGGCCTGGAGTGCCGCGGGACCCGGAGCTGGGCGCTCGTGGTCTTCCCGGATCAAACGCGGATGGAGGTCGCGGGCGACGCGGTCGTCCGCGCGATGTTCGACCGGGAGGCCGCGAAGGGGAGGCGGATCATCGTCGACAGGGGCGCGGTCAAGGCGGAGGTCGCGAAACAGCCCGCCGAATTGCCGATGGTCTTCGAGACCCCGCACGGGGAAGCCAGGGTCCTCGGGACCACCCTGCGCCTCCACGTCGACCCCGACCCGAAGAAAGGAACGCGCCTGGAAGTGGGAGAAGGAAAGGTCGAGCTCAGGAATCCGGCGGGCCGGTCCGTCCCCGTCGAAGCCGGATACTGCGCGGTCGCGGCGGCGGGGGTCGAGCCGGCCAGCCGGCGGCTCCCGAAAGAGGAGGTCCTCTTCACCTTCGACTTCGAGGACGGGAAGAAGCCCGCGTCGGCCGCCAAAGGCGCCGTTGAGCGGGGTCCCCATCGCCCCGGGAGCCGATTCTGCCTGGCGGGGGAATCGGACGCCGGCGGGAACAGCAAGGTCGTGTTCGGCGACGAGATCACGTTCACCGGCGAGGAGGTCCTGAGTTTCGATTATTGGGTCGATCCCCAGGCGGGCTCGGTCAACTTTCATTTCTGGAACCGGACGCAATCCCTGGCCCAGCAGGGGGAGGTGCCCAAACTGGTCTTCGGCAAATGGGCGCGCGCGGCCTTCCGGCTGGCGGAGATCGGCGAGCCGGGCGCGCGTCCGAAAGAGGGAGATTGGCTGGTCAGCCTGTTCCTTCAGGGCACCGGCGCGGCCCCGAGGCAGTTCTACGTCGACAATCTCGTCCTGGCGCGTCCCTGGATGCTCAAACCGAGGGCTTCCGGGACGAAATAGGGAGGACGCATCATGAAACACACTTCGGGAATCCTGGGCGCGGCGGCCTGCCTCCTGGCGCGGGGGTCCCCCCAGGCGGCCGGATCCTCCCAGAATGGCGGGATCATTCCCCCGGACCGTCTGACGGACTGGCGGCCGGGCGTGGCCGTCGGCGTCCCCGGCGGCATTCCCGCGAACCGCTCCGTCTTGATCGACGCCACGAAACCGCCGTACAACGCCGATCCCACGGGGGCGGAGGACGCCCAGCCGGCCATCGCGCAGGCCGTCGCCAAGGCGGGGGAGAACGAGGTCGTGTTCCTCCCCGCCGGCACCTACCGGATCAACCGGGGCATCGGCATCGGCTGCAAGAGCAGGATCACGATCCGGGGCGCGGGCCCCGACAAGACGGTCCTCAAGATGCACCCCGGCTGCATCGCGGCGATCGACATTGGAGGGGGCGGCGGCGACTGGTGGTACGCGGACCGGCTCAAGATCGACATCCTGGGCGGCCCATCCAGAGGGACGACGAACCTGGCCCTCCGCGACCCGAAGGCGCTGGACGCCTGCCCGAACGGCGGCGTCGGCCAGCTCTGCCAGATCGCGCTCAAGAACGACCCGGGTCTGCCCGTGATCGTCCCCGCGAATTTCGAATACATGCGCCGGCAGGTCTCCCGCATCGTCGCCCGGACCGCGGCCGGCGTGACGATCTCTCCGGGACTCCTGTACGACCACCCGGAAGCCCTCGCCCCCCGGCTCGCCCCGGCCGGCCGCGTGGCCGAGTCCGTGGGCGTCGAGGACCTGGCCGTCGACGGGTCGAAGGCCGACGGGAGGATCGGGATCAACATGTCCACGGCGCACGGGTGCTGGGTGAAGAACGTCCACGTGTCCAACATCGCGAACTACCATCTTTCGATCTCGGACTCCCTGCGGTGCGAGGTGCGGCACAGCATGGTCGCGAAGCGCAAGGGACAGGGGTCCAACGGCGCCGGCTTCCTGGTCGGGACGACGTCGTCCTCCCTCTTCGAAGACAACGTGCTCGCCGAGCAGTTCCCGCACATCGAGGTGAACGCCTCGTCGGGGAACGTCTTCGCCTACAACTTCTGCCACGACAGCTCCATCCAGGGCGTCCTCGGATGCTCCATCGACAGCAACCACGGCGCGCACAGCAGCTTCAACCTCTACGAGGGGAATGTCTCCCCGAAGTTCCAATCGGACGGCTACCACGGCGGCTCGTCCCACGACACCGCCTTCCGCAACTGGTTCCACGGCACCTCCGACAAGACGGACCAGTTCTGGATCTGCGTCAATCTCAACCGGTTCACCCGGCACTACTCCCTTGTCGGCAACGTTCTGGGGGCCAAGGGTCACTCCTGGATCTACGACAACGCGGACAACGGATTCGGATACGACCAGCACTTCATCTACGTCCTGGGGATGCCCAACATGGGGAACGGCGGGTTCCGGGGGACGGCCCAGCCGAGCAAGGGGAACTACTGGAAGGATTGGGAGGCGGTCCGCACGGGTCCCGCGGGCAAGGGCCCCGGGCCGAACGGATTCCAGGAACTCGACCTCGACGTCAGGGCGACGACGCTCCTGAAGGGGAACTTCAACTACAAGGACAAGGGCGTGCCCGCGAACGAATCGCTCAACGGCGCCCCCCTGCCCAAGAGCCTCTACCTCGGCGAGAAGCCCGCCTGGTTCGGCGCCCTCGCCTGGCCGGCCTTCGGCCCCGACGCCTCCTTCGAGAAGAACAAGATCCCGGCGCAGGTGCGGTTCGAGGCGATCATCCCCCCGAAGTGAGGGGATGGCCCTTCCCTTCCAGGCGGTTTCCCCCCTTGAGCCCTGCGCCCACTGCGACTACGGCCTGATCGGCCGCACGGTCTACGTCGTCGGCGAGCCCGAGCGGGGCCGCGAGGCCCAGGTCTTCATTGGCCGCCTCTGAACCGGAGGGACGCCAGCGGGGCCGTCCCTCCGGGATTCCATCCTGCTTGGTGCGCCCGGCCGGGGCGGTCCATCATCCGCCGATCGTCTTGCCGCAGCACTTCTCCCCCACGGGGCAGTAGCTGCCGCAGCCCGAGCACTTCCCGGCCTTCTTCAGGTCCTGTCCGCAGCACTTGCCGGCCTCCGGGGCATAGGCCTCGCACTTCGTACACAGGTAGTTCCTGGGGAACAGGTCCTTGCCGCAGCACTTCCCCAGCTGGTCCGACGTGGCCTTGCAGGCAGCGCACTGGTAATAGCCGCCCGCGTGCGTGTTGGCCGTCTTGCACGACTGCAGGCCGGCGAGGACCACCGCGGCCAGCAGCAGGCCGGCGGCCGTACAGGCGAGATGCTTCATGGGAGCCTCCCTAAGAGAATGATCCGCATATTCAGTGAACGCCGAGGGTTTCCCCGGCATTCCCCGGCGGGGGATGGGTGTCAAGCGGGCACGGCAAGGGGGCCAGCAAGGCTGCCGCTCCATACGCAAGGCGCCCCAGGCACCCGCGGGGAAGCTGCCGCGAAAATTGGGAGTCCATGGAATCTTCGTCGCGATGATTGTATGCGGGGGCGCGTTCCCGGATCAATCGGCCCTCCGCCCGCAGGATTATATATCACGGGAGAGAGGGGCGGGAGGGGATTTGCGGGGGGATGGTACCTTCCCTTCTCGGGGGAAAGCCTCCCCCGCGGGCGTGTTACCCTTCACGTTACGAAACGTAACACGGTCATGTGGGCCGTTTCAGGTCACATTCGATAAACCCCTGCCGGCGAGGCTGTTGCATAAACGCGGCCGGTGGCACGGGGATTGCTCTTCCTCGCACCGGGGCGCGGCATGGGGCCGCGCCCGGGAAACGATTGCGAGGTGCGCGATGGACAAGAAGACCCAGAAGCCGCTCCGGGAGGAGATCCTCCGGGAGTACCCGCCCGTCGGGAAGTACCGCGTCCGGCTCGTCCACAATCCGAAGCGGCCCGACGCCGACGCCGTCCTGGACATCCGCGAGTACGTGAGCTCCGAGACCTTCGAGGGCTTCACGCGCCGCGGGATCCGGATCTCCGACCGGGCCCAGATCGACCTCCTGCGCGACGTGCTCAAGGAGGTCCTGGAGCGGAACGGCTTCGCCAAGCCGGCCCCGGGCGCCGCGCCGCTGGAGTAGCCGCTACTTCAGCGTGGCCTTGAGCTTCTCGATCTCGGGCTTGAGCGCGGCCGTCCGCTGGGGCTCGATCTCCACGGCCTTCTTGAAGTCCGCCAGCGCGTCCGCGTAGTCCATGCGGTCGCGGTTCAGGGCGCCGCGGAGGGCGCGGGCCTCGGCGCAGGCGGGATCGATCTGGATCGCCCGCCCCAGGTCCTTGAGCGCGAGGTCCACCTTGCCCCGGGAGATCCGGGCCTGGGCGCGGGCGCAGTAGGCCCCGGACATGTACGGCGATATCTTGAGCACGGGGCTCGCGGCCAGCGCCCGCTCGAGGTCGGCCAGGGCCGGCTCCGGCTTCCCCTGCTTGAGGTAGGCCTCGCAGCGCGCCAGGTAGGCCTTCACGTAGCCGGGGTCCTTCTTGAGCTCGGGGGCGACCTGAACGGCCGCCTCGAAGTCGCTCACGGCCCCCACGAAGTCCCCGCGCGCGATCCGCGACTTGGCGCGGTGGCCGAACGAGGCCAGCAGGACCGGGTCGAGCTTCGCGTCGGGCTTGAGCCGCAGGACGGTCTCGATGTCGGCCGCGGCATGGTCGTGGTCCCCCAGCTGGGAGAAGCAGATGGCGCGGAGCTCCCGGTGGCTCGCCTCCGCCGGGACCATCGTGATGGCGCGGCTGAGGTCGTCGAGGGCTTCCTTGAATTTCCCGGCCGTGAAGAGGGCGCGCCCCCGGTGGCCGAACGAGGGGCCGAAGACGGGATCCAGGTCCCGATCGGGCTTGGCCCGGAGGGCCCGGTCCAGGTCCCCCAGCGCCGCGTCGTGCTGGCCCTGCTGGGCGCGGGAGACCGCCCGTTGGTAGAGCGCCTCGACATAAGCGGGCTCGGGCGGGACGCCGGGTTCGAGCGACTCGGCCGCCTCGAAGTCCCCCACCGCCAGGTCGGCCGCGGCCCGCTCCAGGGCCGCGCGCGCGCGCCGCCGGTGGCACTCCGCCTGCTCTCCCGCGGGCGCGGCCTCGGGATGGAGGGCCCGCGCGGCCTTGAAGTCCTCGATCGCCCGGTCCAGCTGGCCCGCCTGGGCGGCCCGGCGGGCCCGGTGCGCGTAGGACTCGGCGTAGCGGGGATCCACGGGATACCCCTTCTCGATCGAGATGGCCTTCTCCAGGTCCGCGATCGCCGCGTCGTGGTCCTGCTTCCGCAGGGCGATCATGCCCCGGTCGTGGTACGGCGACGCCTGGTTGGGGTCCAGCTGGAGGGAGGTCGAGAGGTCGTCCATCGCCCTCCCGAAGTTGCCCTTGACCAGGTGGATCTGGGCGCGCGAGGACAGGGCCGCGGCGTTCTGCGGGTCGATCTCGAGGGCCCGCGTGAGGTCCTGGAGGGCCCGGTCGTAGTCCCGCTTCCGCACGCGGAGGTCCCCGCGGAGGGCCAGGGACTTGACGTGGTCCGGCTTGCGCATGAGGGCCTTGTCCAGGTACTCCAGGGCGTGGTCCAGGTCCTTCAGCTCCACCAGCGCCTGGGCACAGCCGTAGCAGGGCTCCGCGTTGGCGGACTCCATGGAGACACAGCGCTTGAAGTCCGCCGCGGCCTCCTTGTACCGGCGGTAGGCCAGGAGGGTAAGCCCCCGATAGTAGAGCGCCTTGGAATTGCGCTGGTCGAGCTTGAGGGCCACGTTGAAGTCGTAGATCGCGTTCTCGTACCGCGAGGTCTTGTAGAGCAGGACGCCGCGCTCCACGTACGCCTGCGTGTAGTCGGGGAACTCCTTGATGAGGTCCGTCCACTGCGGGATGCCCAGGCCGCCCTCGGTGAGGTTCAGCGGCGGGGGCCGCTTCTTGGTGGAGACGCGGAGCTTCGAGGCCTGGGCTCCGGGGGCCGCCTCGGCCTGCGGGCCGGCCGGGGACTGGGCCGGGGCGGGGAGGCGGCGAAGGCGGGGACGGTGGCGGCGGAAACGGGGCATCGGATCCTCCTCGGAAGCGTGGTGGGCTCGCCGCCTGTTGAACATAAGGCCCGCGGCGCGGGGGAGTCAACATAAAATCGCGGACGGCGGCGCGGCGGCGGCTATAATCCCCCTCCATGAATCCCTTCGCGGGGCGCCGGTCCGTGATCGGCATGGTCCACCTGCTCCCCCTGCCGGGCTCGCCCCGCGCCCGCGGCGCGGAGGAGGTCCTCCGGCGCGCCCTCGCCGACGCGCGCGCCCTGGCGGAAGGGGGCGTGGACGGCCTCCTGGTGGAGAACTTCGGGGACCTCCCCTTCGCCCCGGGGCCCGTGGACCCCCAGGTGACGGCGCTGATGGCCGTGGCGGCCCGCGAGGTCCGCCGCCAATCCGGCCTGCTGCCGGTCGGGATCAACGTCCTGCGCAACGACGCCCGCGCGGCCCTGGCCGTGGCCCTCGCGGCAGGCGCCTCCTTCGTCCGCGTGAACGTCCACGTGGGGGCGGCGTTCACCGACCAGGGCCGCATCGAGGGCCGCGCGCACGAGACCCTGCGGTTCCGCCGCGCCATCGGCTCCCGGGCGGCGATCTTCGCGGACGTCTTCGTCAAGCACGCGCGCCCGGCCGGACGGACCGACCTGGCCACCGCCGCGCGCGAGGCGGCCTACCGCGGGCTGGCGGACGTCCTGCTGGTGACCGGGCCGGAGACCGGCGCGCCGGCCGATCCCGGGCGCCTGCGGGCCGTGAAGCGCGCCGTCCCCGACCGCCCCGTCTTCGCGGCCAGCGGCGTCTCCGCGGAGACGGTCGCGGCGTTCGCGGAGGCGGACGGCTTCATCGTGGGCACCGCCTTCAAGCGCGGCGGCCGCGTGGAGGACCGCGTGGACCCCCGGCGCGTGCGCCGGATCGTCCGCGCGCTGAGATAGATGACCCGAATCCTCATCCTGGCCACCCTGCTGGCGGGGTGCGCGACTTCAAGGAAGGACGCCATGGACGCTTCGATCCGGCTCCGGCAGATCTGCGACGACTACTGGGAGTCCGCGCTGCGCGAGAGCCCCACGTGGGCCACCTACCTGGGGGACTTCCGCTACAACGACCGGCTCGCCGACCTCTCCGACGCCGGCCGCGCGCGGCGCCTCGCCGAGGCGGAGGGCTTCCTGGCGCGCCTGAAGGGGATCGATGCCGGCGCCTTGCCGGAGGGCGACCGCGTGACCGCGGATGTCCTGCACCTCCAGATCGAGGAGTCGATCGAGGAGCACCGGCACAAGCTCTGGCAGTGGGCCGTGGACCAGCTCTCGGGGCCGCAGGCGGACTTCCCGCAGATCATGAACTACCGCCCGCCGGACGACGAGGCGGGCCTCGTCGCCCGCTTCCGCGCCTTCCCCGCCCACATCGGCCAGTACCTCGACAACCTGCGCGCCGGCGTGCGGGAGGGGCGGGTGGCGATGCGCCCGGCGGTGGAGCGCGTGATCGGACAGCTCCGGGGGCTGCTGTCGAAGCCGCCGGAGGAGTCGCCCTTCGCCGCGCGGGCCGCGCTCGTCCCGGCGGTGCGGGAATCGGTCTGGCCGGCCTACCGGACGATGCTCGACTACCTGGAGCGGGAGTACCTGCCGAAGTCGCGCGAGCGGGACGTGGGGATCTGGGCCCTTCCGGGGGGCGCGGAGGCCTACCGGTTCCTGGTGCGCCATCACACCTCGACGGGCCTGTCGCCGGAGGAGGT
>CAYNDR010000041.1:12693-15781 GCA_964395295.1 uncultured Planctomycetales bacterium | reverse complement strand
AAGCGCGGCGGCTTCGCGATAAGGTGTCCGGCCGCTTCGGGAATGGGCCACTAGCTCAGTTGGTAGAGCAGCGGATTCCAAATCCGCAGGTCGTGGGTTCGAGTCCCTCGTGGCGCACTTCGACTCGCGTGCGGAGTGCGCGCGGCGCGCGCTGTACCGCGCGGCCGGGGCCCTGCCGAAGGCCTTCCGGCGCCTCCCGCGGACGGCCTGCGAGGTGAAGGAGATCGAGGCGTACCGCGCCAAGGACGCCCCGGGCGCCTATTATTACCCGCCGGACGAGAAGTTCACGCGGAAGGGCATCTTCTACGCCAACACGCACGAGCCGGGGACGCGGCCGCGGTTCACCATGCCGGCTTTGGCGTTCCACGAGGCGGTCCCGGGGCACCACCTGCAGATCGCGCTGGCGATGGAGCTGGAGGACCTCCCGAAGTTCCGCCGCCACGGGGGATTCACGGCGTTCGTGGAGGGCTGGGCCCTCTACTCGGAGCGCCTGGCGGACGAGATGGGGCTCTACGCGGACGACCTGGCGCGCTTCGGGATGCTGACCTACCAGGCGTGGCGGGCCGCCCGGCTGGTGGTGGACACGGGCCTCCACGCCCTGCGCTGGACGCGGCAGCAGGCGATCGACTTCTTCACGGAGAACGTGGCGCTCTCCGAGGGCGAGGCGGTCACCGAGATCGACCGCTACATCATCTGGCCCGGCCAGGCGCTGGCCTACATGACGGGGCAGATCGAGATCCTGGCGCTCCGCGCGGAGGCGCGGGAGAAGCTGGGGGCGCGGTTCGACCTCGCGGGATTCCACGACGCGGTCCTGCGGAACGGGGCGGTCCCGCTCTCGACCCTGCGCGCGGCCGTCCGCGGGTGGATCGCGTCCCGGTAGCTTTGCCTTGACTGCGCGCGCGCCGGCGGTAAACTAGCACTGCCGGATCGGGACGGCCTCCGTCCCCGTCGACAGCTCCGGTCGACCCGCCCCGATCCCCGTTCTCTCTCACGCGGGGGTGTAGCTCAATTGGCTAGAGCATTGGATTGTCGATCCAAAGGTTGCGGGTTCGAGCCCCGTCACCCTCGCCACTTCTCCTGAAGCCGCAAGGGTTTAGGAAGCCCTACTGCACGGCACTTCGGACGGGAGTGTTCTGCAACGCCCTTGCAACACTTTCCCCGGATTTCGCCAGGACAGCCACAGCATCCCGGAGATTGTTCGGGCTGAGGTGAGCGTACCTCATGGACATCTTCAGGCTTCCATGGCCCAGGAGCGCGGCTACTTCGAGGAGGGGCCTTCCCGCCTGAACGAGCTTCGATCCGAAGCAATGGCGCAGGTCGTGGAAATGGAAATCCGTCAGTCCAGCCCGCCTGCAAGCCGCCTCGAACGCGCTTCCAATGTCCTTGAAAGCCTTTCCGGTATCGCCGTTCTCGAATACGGGCCGGGAAACGCCCCAGGACGCATCGGACGGGGCAAGCCCCTGCAAGACGCCAAGGAGAGTGTCGTTGATCGGAATGAAGCGGGGCTTGTGATTCTTGCTGAAGTCCACGCGGATTTGACGGTTCTGAAAGTCCACATCGGCCCAGCGGAGCCGCAGGATTTCGCCCAACCGCATCCCCGTATGGAGCGCCGTCAGGACGATTGGGCGAAGGTGCGGAGCGCATGCAACGATCAAGCGGCCCTCCTCCTCCAGCGCCAACCAACGGACACGCTCATTCCGGGGCGGAAGGGTCTTGATCCCTTCGACGGGATTCCGGTCCACGTATCCCCTCTTGAGGCCCTCCCGGAAGATCGCGGAGAGGGCCATCAACTCCTTGTTGACGCTGGCGGGCCGGAGTGGGCGTTCCGTCTTGGCTGACTTCTCCTGGGCCCTGGAGTCAAACCACTTCTGGACCGTCCCCGAACCGATCTGCTTCAGCGTCATGGCCCCGAAGTGTGCCTTGAGGTTGTTCACCCTGCTCACGTCCCCCCGATAGGTGTTGAGCGTATTCGTGGCCTTGCTGTGGGGCAGGAATTCCGAATCCACGAATTCAGCGAACAACTTGGGCCTGAGCATCTCAGGCGACACGCCTTGAGCCTTTGCCCGGGCCAATTCGCTCTCCTTCAGGACAAGGAGTTCCCGGGCCTCTTTGCGGTTTGTTGCGTTCGTGGACTCCCAATGAGTCCGCTCATCAAGCCCCGTATAGATGATCTTCCATACAGGCTTTCCCCGCGTTCGTCGGTCCAACCACACCCTTCCCCGCATTGCCTTCGCTCCTTTCTGCGGCATCAAGCCGCATCAACATTTCCGCGTTTCCTTACTTTCCCCTCTTCCCTTTCGCAGCGTGTTCCACCAGAACCGCCCGGAGGTACTCCGATAGCGTCAATTTCGCTTCGCCGGCAAGCCGCTCCAGGGCCCGCCGCGTTTCAACCGGAAGCCTCAAGTTGACGCGGGCTTTCTTGTCCCCCCATGTCATTCTTCACCTCCCTTATTTGTCTTCCACTTGTACCCCAAGTGTACCCCATTCAGGGATTGTTGTCAAGAGGAAACTGGGGACGGGAGAGGACACGCATACTTCCCGCGTGAGGAATAATACTCACAGTCCCCCGCGTCATACAGTCTGCCCTGCAAAATTCGCGGGAATTCGCGTTTTTGGGGCGGGAAAGACTATGAAGCAACGTGCGGAAAACGGCATCGGGAGCGTATAAAAACGCATCATAGCGCGGGTAAAAAGCATCCTTTCCGAAGCCAAGTACCACGCTAAGACTTTTCACGGTCCCTGTATGCGTTTAATCGCTTACCCCCAGCCTCTTTACGGGCTCCCTTGGCGTCCCACTCGACCAGCAGGGCGTCGAGGTCTCGACTCCGCTCCTTGGCCGTCAAGCCCCCTCCAGGGATGTTCACCCCGGCGGCCTCAGCTTGCGCCACCACTTCCAACCGGTGCCTCGGATGTTCCTTGCACGTCCGCTCGGGATCGCCGGGGACGCTCTCCCGCTGGGCGTTGAGCGGATCGAGGGGACACTTGTTGACGCTGCACCTTGACCAGCGGAAACACAACCGGGGAAAAAAGATTTCGTCCATCACGCTTCCCATTCTTCAGTCTCGGATTGAATGGCGTCCCGTTCATG
>CAYNDR010000041.1:0-12683 GCA_964395295.1 uncultured Planctomycetales bacterium | reverse complement strand
GGGCTTTCCATCCGTCACAGCGTCACTTTCAGGGCTAGAGGTCACCTGGGGCCCATTCCCGGCCATTTCCGTATCCGTCACAAGGGGTAATTGTGACGGATCGCCTATTGCGTCCTTTTGGCCATTTAGACCGCTTCCAGGGCCTTTGTGACGTTGTGACGAATCGGAGAGGTATCGGGCGAAGGAATCCTTGAAATCCTCCATGTGGTAGCCTTTCGCCGTCGATTGGTCATCAAGCCTAATGGTCCTCGGCGTCACACCGAACGGGGCCAGGAGGCGGGCAAGCTGCCTCGGAGTGATCGCCTTGCCACGATGAAATTCGGGCCAGGGACGTTCTTCTCTTGCGGCTAAGTGATTGCATAGATCGGCGGATGAAAAACGATCAAGCCCCGTTCCCTGGAAAACGCCCTGAACGTCCTCCAAGAGAAGCACCCCCAATGGAGCGGTTTCCCCACCGCCGCGTCCCGCGGAGAGGGCCAACGCCGCTTGCTGTGCGAGATTGAGCCAGTCTCCGCCCGCAGCCACGGCAATCAGCAAGAGGGGTTCCCAGTTGTCCCCCGCCCTGTCGTCCAGGGCCTCGGGGATCAAAGGGGTTGAGTCCTTGGGCTCATTGACGAAGCCTTGGGCCCAACGCCACAGCTTGCGCCGGAGGCCGGCCAGGTGGCCTAGTCGCTTCCGCCGCACCCGTTCGACCTTCTCAACCTTTGCGCGACGGCGCATGGAGAGAATGATGCCCCGATCCTCCAGGGTTCCCGGGAGTTTCCCTATCGCCGCTAGAGCGAGAGGACCGAACACATCGAAGGAGCGGGGTTCGTGATCCTCGCCTTCGACCTTGACCACTCCCGTCCCCTGCCGATGGCCCGCGTTCAAGATGCCCCTTAGTTCCTCATGCTCCCGGCTGAAAAGGGAGTCCGCCTCATCAACGATCAAGGTCGGGTGGGCCTTGTCGATAACGCGGAACACGGCTGCGGGGGTCACGTTGGCCGCGTTCAGGGAGCGAGGGCAGAGAAGCTCAACCAGGGTCAACAGGGTGGTCTTGCCGCACCGTGGGGTGGGACTGGTTAGGACCAACCTCGGGGACACGTCGAAGGTTTCCCGGTTTGCCGTCAGAAGGTGGGCATGGGCAATCCAGAGAGCCACGGTTTCCTCACCGTGGGAGGGCAGGACAACGTATCTTTTCACCTCCCGCACCACTTCATTGAGGACCGCCTCAAGGTCAACGGGATCGGGCCAGGGTTCGGGATCGGAGAGTGCTAGAGGGCGACCTTGTAAGGTTTCAGGTTTCCCCTTGGCCTCCCGCACAACCTTATCCAGGTGGGAAACGGGAATCCCCAACCGCTTCGCCGCGTCCTTCCGCTCTTTGCCGTAGCCCAAGCCGGACAGGGAGGCAAGCCTCTTGATTTCGTCCTGGTCAGCATTGTCCTCCGGCTTCACACCCGCCCCCCCTCAACCCAAGCCAAAAACCGTTCCTTGTGCAGCAGCATCGTACGCCCCCAACGCCTCATGACTCCAGGCGGGACCTCCGCTCGGGAGAGTCTTTTCCTCAGAGCCCCCGGGCTGAGGTCAACGATTTGGGCCGCGCTACGCATCCGGAGCCAGATCGCTCCCTCTGCCGGGGGGCGGGATTTGCGAATCCCATCCGGTAAGGGATTCGGTTGGATCGAGGGGACGGGATCAAGGTTCATCGGCCACCTCCGCAGCGTTTTTCGGTTGCCAGGATTGCCTGAATTTTCTCGAGGGCCTCGACGGTCCAGACTCGCGCGTTTCCTATTCGGAAGGGGGCCGGGATTTGATCTTTGTACTGCCAAACGATCCGCTCCAGGCGGGATAGCGGTTCTCCGCTCTGCCGGGACATTTGGGGGAGAGTGCATCCGCTCATGGCCGTTTCCCCCGCTTCCACAACCATCAGATTCCGCACAAACAAAATCCGCGATTTCTCGCGGCCTCCATTGGTGAATCTAGACCACAAGCGGGGAGATGTCTAAACCCTGATCGGGATTTCGGGGGATTAGCGCCAGCGGAGAGCGTTGTATGCTCGATTGATTTGCTTAACGATGGAATGCGAGTCGAGGTCGAATAGGCCGGAGAGAGCCTCAACCGTGCTGTTGTGTTTCTCCGGCTTGAGCCTGAGGGCTAGGTAGAGGGCAAGAATCACCCTTCCGCGAATCGTGGGGGCCGATCCGCGTATCCCTCGGAGATGGGCTCGCTGATCCTTCATCCTCGCTTCGTTGACTTCAAATTCTCCTTGAGCAATCCCCTCTCGGATCGTTTCGGCAGCTTCCGACCGCTTCGCCGGGGGGATTCCTAGACGGATTAAGCGATCAACTATCGCCTCTCGCGACTTCTCAGTCGGGCGAATCCAGGAATGGATGAATTGAAGGACATCCCCCCGTTCGCTCTCAGAAAGGGGTTTCTCTAGCAATCTGGCCGCTCGCGTGGCTCTGTAGAAGCGGTCACGGTCGGAACCACCTTGCAAGACGGGGAGGAACGCTAAGGGGAAGCTGTACTTGCCTTTGGATTGAGATTTAGCCGCGTAGAAGGCTATTCCGGCGAGACGATCATCCTGCGACAGCAAATCCTTCAAAGGACCGGGGATCAATTCCTCAAAATATCTCACGCTGTCTTGTGGCGTAAAATGATTCTTGAGAACCAGTCCGGCGAAATCTTTGAGAGTATGGTTGCATTCATCTCCGAAGGTCGTTTTCCAGAGCCGGTCTTTGAGGACTTCGAGCCTCCGTCTACTCCAATCCCTCAGTCCTTGAGTCACGTTCCCCCGCAGTTCCGGGCATTGGCCACGGGCCTGAAGCCCTGCGAGGGAACAACCTCAAGCCCGGAGCCAATCGGCGGGGATCAACCGCCGCAGCCCGACATTGAGATTCTATCGTGCTCTGGAATTGAATTCCAATCCAATTCCCATTGTTTGGATGGGGTAGAACACCGGGTATACTAGGGGAAACAGTCGAAGGGAGAATCCATGCGTTACTTGTGGGTCCTGGCCCTATTGCCCTTTCTGGGGTGCGAGAGGAAAAGTCCGCAAGAGCGTGCTAGGGAAAGGGACGAGAGGGAGACTGCGGAAATTAGGGCGAAATACGAGTCCAAGAAAGCGTCGTTGGAAGGGATAGAGTTTTACTCAACTCTCATGGATAATCCAACTATCATGGATGATCCACCAAATGCACCAAGGGCCCCGGGGGTATATAGTGATTTTGAATTAGACCTTGCCCATATGCGACGGGATTGTCCAAAACATCAACGGTGCCTTGGCCGAACCGTCAAAGGAAAGCCCGTATACAAGGAGCTCAATCTAACCATCAAGGCCGGAAGGTTTGTTGATACTAGCGGCTTCTTTTATCACCTCTCATTCTGCGATAGATGTGTGCCATAGCGGGGGTAATCCCAAGGTGGGGCCGTAATCCCCTCCAGGGCACACCGTAGAAATTCTTGTCAACCCTAGAGACAGGAGGAGGTGAACATCCCTACCCATACCGGGGGGTTCCTTGCGGTCGCCTGAATTTCTCAAAGCCCAAGTCCCGCCCTTCCCGGGGATGGGCGAAAGAATGACCACGGCGGGCCACCAGGAAGGCCCGGGAACACGGGAAGGAAGGGGAACGAGTCCCAAGGGGCATCCGGCGCGTCCGTCGCGTCTGCGGACGATTCTGTGCGTTGTCCCCCTTATCCGTTCCTGTCCGTAGAAGAAATGCATTTACGGACCTCTACACTTCTCCCGCCACATGGAGGCATGGAGTGTTCCCGGCTTTCGCCATCGCTTGCAACGCCCTTGCAACAGTTTACAGCGAAATCGGACCGTTGCAGACATGGGTGGACCCTTGTGTACCCCCGGGGAATTTCGCGCACCCCGATTTAAGGGAAAGGCCCCAAACGGGCTTTATCTCCCGCCTGGGGCCTTTTCTAATTCCCCGCTTTTCTCTTCCCGTCCGCTCCTGTCCTCCTCACCAACCGCCTTGTCGATCCAAAGGTTGCGGGTTCGAGCCCCGTCACCCTCGCCACTTCTCCTGTGCGCGGTCCTCCCCGCGGCCGGCCGCTTTCCCGAATTACCGGTAGGTTTTTCCCCCCCGCGAGGATTACAATAGGGGGAGGAGGCCGCCGGGCGTAACCCCCGGCCCCCCCAAAGCCAAGTAATCACAGGAGGTGCCCCATGAGGCCCGCCCTTCTCAAGGCCCTGGCCCTTTCCGTCCTCCTGGGCGCGGCCGCGGGCGCCGCCCCGCCCCAGGACGACCCCCCCGACATCAACTTCCAGGCCCGGGTCAACAAGGCCATCGACAGCGGGGCCGCCTCCCTCAAGGGCAAGCGGACCAGCTCCTACCACCAGGACATCGAGAACGGCAACGAGCTGATCCTGCTCACCCTCATCCACGCCGGCATCCCCGACACGGACGCGGACTTCCAGGAGATCCTCAAGTACATCCTGGAGTCCAAGCTGGAGAAGACCTACAAGGTCGCCCTCACCGCGATGTGCCTGGAGGAGTACGAGCGCGTGAAGTACCAGTGGCGCCTCCACCAGTGCGCCCAGTTCCTGGCGGACAACGTCAGCCCCAAGGGGCTGACGCGCTACGGCGCCCCCAGCATCCACGTGGACGACATCAAGCCCACCCCCACCGTGGAGCGGAAGGACGTGAAGACCTCGGGCGTGCGCGAGTTCGACAAGCCCGCCGCCCCGAACGTCCCCCGCGGGGAGGACAAGCCGCAGGTGAAGCGGATCCTCCAGGTGAAGCGGCAGAGGGAGGGGCCGGGCGACCACGACCACTCCAACATGCAGTACTCGGCCCTCGGCCTGCGGGCCTGCCACGACTCGGGCTTCCGGTTCGAGCCGCAGGTCCTCAAGGAGATCGAGGACCACTGGCGCGAGAGCCAGGTCGAGGACAACGACGCGAGGGAGGAACTCCTCAACCTCGATCCGCCGAAGAAGCTCCAGAAGACCGGCCCGGGCTCCACGAAGGCCCTGATGTCCTTCAAGGCCCGTCCCGAGGGCTGGGGCTACCAGGGCAGCGAGCCCCGCGGCTCGATGACCGCCGGCGCGGTGGGGGCGCTCTGCATCATCAAATACATGCAGGGCAAGGATTGGCGCGAGGACAAGGACGTCCTCCAGGGGATGCAGTGGATCAACAAGCACTTCTCCGTGACGGAGAATCCCGAGCTCGGGGAGAAGTGGTATTACTACTACATGTACGGCCTCGAGCGGGCCGGCATGCTCTTCGGGACGGAGGTCATCGGCAGCCACCGCTGGTACCGCGAGGGGGCCGAACAGCTCCTCAAGGACCAGAAGGCCAACGGCAGTTGCGGCTCGGTCACGGACACCTGCTTCGCGATCCTCTTCCTCAAGAGGGCCACGCGGCGGCTGGACGTGGCCACCCGCGCCGCGGTGAAGTAGCCTTCGCGGCCGCGGCCCGAGGGAGCCTTCTCCTCATCTTCCGCTCCGCCCGCCGCTCCGAACCGCGGTCATTTTCACGCCCGGGCCGATGTCCGTAACTTTTCCTTTTCATCGCGGCCAACCGGTTTCAGGAGGTGCGCGATGAAGCCTTCCGCGTTCGGAATCCTGGCCCTTCCCCTCCTGCTGGCCGCGGCCCCGGCGCCCCAGGACGAGCCCCCCGGCATCAATTTCCAGGCCCGCGTGGGCAAGGCTATCGACGGAGGGATCGCGTACCTCAAGGGCAAGCGGACCAGCTCCTACCACCAGGACATCGAGAACGGGAACGAGCTGATCCTCCTGACCTGCCTCCATGGCGGCGTGTCGAAGTCCGACGAGGACCTCAAGGAACTGCTCAAGTACGCGACGGAATCCCGGATCGAGAAGACCTACAAGGCCGCCCTCACGGCGATGTGCCTCGAGAAGCATCACCGCGTGGACTTCCAGTGGCGCATCCGCCAGTGCGCCCAGTTCCTCGCGGACAACATCAGCTCCAACGGCCAGACGCGGTACGGCACGCCCAGCAGCCACGCCGACGAGATCAAGCGGACGCCCGCCACCGACCGGAAGAACACGCCCACCCGCGAGATCCGCGACTACAACAACGACAAGGCGGACGGCCCCGACGGCCCGCCGGTGAAGGACTTCATCCCCGTCAAGCAGAGGCGGCCGGGGCCGGCCGACCATGACTTTTCCAACATGCAGTACCTGGCCCTCGGCCTGCGGGCATGCCACGACGCCGGCATCCGGTTCGAGCCCGATCTGCTCCGCCGCGTCGAGGATTTCTGGAGAAAGGGCCAGATCGCCGAATCCGGCGCCCGGGAGGACCTGCTCCAGCTCAGCCCGCCGACGAAGAAGGCGAAGCCGGGGCCCGGCTCCACGGCGTTCCTCGTGACGTTCAAGGCCGCCCCCGAGGGATGGGGCTACCAGGAAGGCTCCGACAAGGCCTGGGGCTCCATGACCGCCGGCGCCGTGGGGGCGCTCTGCATCCTCGCCCACATGCAGGGCAAGGACTGGCGCCAGGACAAGGACATCCTCCAGGGCCTCCAGTGGATCAACAGGAATTTCTCCGTGACGGAAAATCCCGGACGCGGAGAGGAATGGTATTACTACTACCTGTACGGCCTCGAGCGGGCCGGGATGCTCTACGGCACGGAGATCATCGGAAGCCACCGCTGGTACCGCGAAGGGGCCGAGCAGATCCTCAAGGACCAAAAGGACGACGGCAGTTGGGGCGGCGGGGTCGTGGACACCTGCTTCGCGATCCTCTTCCTGAAGAGAGCCACGCACCGCCTGCCCACCCCCACCAAGGGGTGGTGATCGCCCCCCGGGCCGGTGCTATAATCGGCCCCCATGAAACTCCGTCTCTCCGCCGCCCTCCTCGTCCTCCTCTCCGGCGCCTGCGGCACCCCTTCCCCCGCGACCGCGCCCGGCGCCCGCCCCAACATCCTCTGGATCACCGCCGAGGACATGAACCTCCAGCTCGGCTGCTACGGCGACGCCTGCGCCGTCACGCCAAACCTCGACCGCCTCGCCGTGGAGGGCGTCCGCTACATGCACGCCTTCGCCACCGCCCCGGTCTGCTCGCCCGCCCGGTCGTGCCTCCTCACGGGGATGTACGCCACGACGCTCGGCACGCAGAACCTGCGCTCGCGCTTCCCCATCCCCGACACGATCCCGGGCTTCCCTTCCCTCCTGCGGGCCGCGGGCTACTACTGCACGAACAACGTCAAGACCGACTACAACACGAGCCGCGAGCCGGAGCTGGTCGCGGAGTCGTGGGACGACTGCAGTGCAAAGGCCCACTGGCGCGGCCGGAAGCCCGGCCAGCCCTTCTTCGCGGTCTTCAACTGCATGGACACGCACCAGTCCAGGACGTTCGAATCCCACGAGCCGGAGATCGCCAAGCGCCTCAAGCCGGAAGAGCGCCGCGACCCCGCGAAGGCGCCCGTGCCGCCCTACTATCCCGACACGCCCACAGTCCGCGGGACGATCGCGCGGTTCTACGACGGCGTCGCCCTCATGGACCGCGACCACGCGGGGCGCCTCCTCCGCGAGCTGAAGGAGGACGGCCTCGATCAGGACACGATCGTCTTCTTCTTCGGCGACAACGGCATGGGGCTCCCGCGCGGCAAGCGGACGCTCTACGACTCCGGCCTGCGCGTGGCGCTGGTCGCCCGGTTCGGCGGGAAGCACCAGGCGTTGGCGCCCTCGGCGCCGGGGGGCACCACGGACCGCCTCGTGAGCTTCGTGGACTTCGCCCCCACGGTCCTGAGCCTCGCGGGCGTCGCGGCGCCCCCGCACCTCCAGGGGACCGCCTTCCTCGGGCCCGCCGCAGGGCCGCCGCGCGACGCCGTCTTCGGCGCCCGCGACCGCGTGGACGAGGCCTTCGACCTCTCCCGGTCCGTCCGCGACGCGCGCTGGCTCTACGTCCGGAACTACATGCCGCACCTGTCGCCCGCCCAGCCGGAGCGCTTCTCCGACCAGGCGTCCATGCGGCGCGAGATCGCCCGCCTCGCGGCCGAAGGGAAACTCGGCGAGGGGCCGATGACGTACGCCGGGCCGCGCAAGCCGCTGGAGGAACTTTTTGATACGGAGGCGGACCCGCACCAGGTCCGCAACCTCGCGGGTTCGCCCGCCCATGCCGAGGTCCTGGAGCGGATGCGGCGGCGCCTCCGCGCTTGGATCCTGGAAACGCGCGACCTCGGATTCCTCGCGGAGTCGGAGATGACGCGCCGTTCGGCGGGAGGCGCGCCGTTCCTCATGGCGCGCTGGCCGGACGCCTACCCGATCGAGAGGATCCTCGAGGCGGCGGAGCTCGTGGGCCGGCCCGACGCGCTCGGGCGTCAGGTGGAGCTCCTCCGCGACGCCGACCCGGCGGTGCGGTTCTGGGCCGTCGTAGGCCTGCGGGCGGCCGGGCCGGAAGGGGCGCGGGAGCACGAGGCCCTGAGCGCCACCCTGCACGACGTGGCGGCCTGCGTGCGGATCGAAACGGCGGCGCTCCTGGCGGAACAGCCGGAGGCGCACCGGGACGCGGCGTTGGATCTCCTGGCGCGCGTACTGCGGTCGGAGGACGCGGACGCGGCCCTGCGGGCGGCGCGGGCGCTCCAGCTTCTCGGGGAGAAGGCCCGGCCCGTCCGGCCCGCGATGGAGGCCGCGCTCGCGGAGCTCAAGGAGCGGACGGGCGACCCGGCGATGTTCCTGCGGTTCGCCCTCGATGCGGCTCTGGAGCGGATGGACGGCGGGCGGTGAAGGGCCGCTGCTACGAATAGGCGGTCACAGCCAGGACGAATCCCAGCAGAATAAATATCGCCACCGCGAGCCCCTTGGCCATGGCGAAGAGGGCTGCGTCCCCGGTTCCGGGCTTCATGCCCCTTGCCTGGAGCCGGCAGTACCGCCAGCCGCACAGGCAATAAAAGGCCGCAACCAGCGCCCAGCCGGCGGTCCAGGTCATCCAGATCGACAGGTCCCGGCCCAGGACCAGGCGATCCTTCCCGAGGACCACGCTGATCCCGCAAACCAGGGCGAGGACAAGGAATATCCCCATGAAGCCGAGCATGAGATGGCCGGCGAGGCGATACAAAAGGACCCTCCCCTTTCACCCGATCGAGGCGCCTTCCGATATCAGAGGTCAGACGGACTCAAGCCGGTGCGTTTGGCAACGCGAGCCAGCATTTTGGGACCGATCTCCTCGCGGTCATGGAAGGCAAAGACGAAGTCCGGCCATCCCGATCGACTTAACACCCGGTGGGAACCGGCCGTCTCCCTCTTGACGGCCCATCCGATGCGAAGCAAGGCGGCAAACGCCCGTTTCGCCTTGGTGGAAGGCCAACGACTCACGCGGACACCGCGAACAACTCCCTCAGCTCGGGGATGGCCTCCCCGTGATCGAGACGATCCGCGATGACGCGGAGCGCCAGAGCTTCCACCTTGGCGATGGCCTTCTTGCGGGTTTCTCCGTAGGCCATGACGCCCGGGAGATCCGGCACCTCCGCAATCCACCGACCGTCCTTCTCGCGTTCGATCTCGACTTTCATGGAAACGTCCTCACGTCACTAGAATATCGGAGAAACTTCCGGCTGGCAAGGCGATCCTGGAATCTGCCTCGAAGCCTCAGGGCAGAGCAACGGGCCACAGCACCAGCCAATCCTGTTCCTGCTCCTTGTTGGCGAACCTCAGCGCGCGGCCGTTCGGCATGGGATTGGGAATCCCCATCGCCAGGCGGCACGCCCCCGGCGCCACTCCCCCGACGTCGAACCGTTCCTTCCAGACGCGCGCCGGATCGCCGGGCAGAAGCCCCTTGAGCGACCCCTTGCCGGTTAAAGTCCGGACGGCTTTCCCGTCCGATCCCAGAAGGGCGAACCGGGCGGGCCAGTCCTGATAGAACGGCGCCACGCCGCGGTTCTCGATCTCCACCGCGACCTCGAGCGACTTCCCGTCCCGCCGGATCGTCACGCCGGGGACGTGGAATTCGTAGCCCATCTTCCGGACCAGCTCCTCGGCGCGCCGGCGGCGTTCCTCAGACCATGTCTTCTTGCTGAACATCCCGCTGTCCATGAGCCACGTGGCGCGGGTCTCCTTCACGCAGGCCTCGAAGTCCTGGATCTCCTTCCGCCTCGGCCGGGCGTCGAAGACCTCGCCCCACGCCTCGGGGCGAATCTCGCCGCCGATCGGCTGGGTCTTCCACTTGTCCCGGGCCCCCTGGCCCGACCGCTTGAGCCGCGCCATGTAAAACCAGCCGTCGCCCTTCCGGCCGGTGTCCAGCGTGGCCCAGGCGAAGCTGTCGTCGTGGTACCCGAAGGGGCGCGCCGCGTTGGGGGCCAGGTCGTCCTCGCCCTCCCCCGCCGGATAGCGCAGGAGGACGGGCGTGCGCTTGAACGCCGCCTCGTAGGCGTCCATCACTTCCTTCTGGACCGGCTTGCCCGCCCAGAGGTCCTCGCGCGGCCAGGTGTGCCACTCGCCCCAGGTGCCGAGCAGGCCCGCCGTGATGAATCCGATGCGGGCATCCCCGTCGTATTGCTTCCCGAGCGCCGCGACGAACTCCCGGAGGCAGGCGCGCAGGTTCGCGTCGCTGTAGTCGGGCGTCTCCACCTCCTGGGGCGGGAACGGCTGGGTGTTCGTGTTGAGGTACTTGTGGACCTTGAGGCCGCCCTCGACGAGATGCTTCGGGATGGAGTTCTTGTGGCCCGGGTATTCCAGGTAGACGCGGAAGACCGCCTGGTTCCCGCGGCCGGCGATCCCGTCCAGCAGTTTTTCCAGCGGCGCCCAGTCGTGCTGGTTCCGTCCGACCGCCAGCGCCGAGAGCGGCAGGTAGCTGAACTCCAGGCTGTGCGGGAACAGGTCCTTCGGCGGATTCGGATAGGGGACCAGCCCCTTGAGGGGATTGTCGACGGGGGCCGGCGCGTACTCCAGCGCCCGCCGCGCCCCGTCCTGCACCGGGACCGTGAGGAAACAGGACAACAGGATGACGCCGATCATCGCGCTTTCAGGGACCCGTCCAGGCGGACCTCGGAGCCGCGCGCGACCGGGACCTCCACCGCGCGGTCCCCGTACCGGACCCTGCACGACGGCTTCTCGTTCGACACGCCGCGAAGGGTGGCCTCCGCCAGCTTCCCGTCCTTCCAGGCCAGGTCCACCTTGAAGCCGCCCCGGGCGCGGAGGCCGGCCGCGGAGCCCGAGGGCCACGCCGAGGGCAGGGCGGGCAGGAGGTGCAGGTCGCCGAGGTGCGACTGGACCAGCATCTCCGCGAATCCCGCCGTGCCGCCGAAGTTGCCGTCGATCTGGAACGGCGGGTGGGCGTCGAAGAGGTTGGGGTAGACGCCGCCCCCGCCGGCGCTGTAGTCGGTCCCCACCTTCCCCACCACCGTCATGAGGTTCCGCAGGATCTTGTAGGCGTGGTCGCCGTCGTGGAGCCGGGCCCAGAAGTTGATCTTCCACGCGCGGCTCCAGCCGGTGCCGCCGTCGCCGCGGGCCGTGAGCGAGACCTTCGCGGCCGCCGCGATCTCCGGCGTCGCCGTGGGCGCGATCTGCCGCCCCGGGTGGAGCGCGAAGAGATGCGACACGTGGCGATGGTCGTCCTTCGGATTGTCCTGGTCCTTCTCCCACTCCTGGAGCTGGCCCCACTTGCCGATCTTCGGCTTGAGCAGGCTCCCGCGCATCCCGGCGATGCGGTCCCGGTACGCCTTGTCCGTCCCCAGCGCGTCGGCCGCGTCCATGAAGTTCGTGAAGAGGTCGTGGACGATCTGCTGGTCGTAGGAGACGCCCTCCCCTTCCGGGCCGTGCTCGGGCGACCAGCCGTCCGGGACCACGAGCGTCCCGTCCGGCCGCCTCTTCAGGCGGTCCTCCCAGAATTCGCAGACCTCCTTGAGCACCGGGTAGGCGGCCTCACGGAGGTACTTTTTGTCCATCCCGAACGCGTAATGCTCCCAGAGGTGCTGGGCGTACCACGCGCTCCCCGGCGGGTTCCACTTCCAGCTCGACCCGCCGTAGATGTTGTTCTCGGTCTGGACCGTCCAGCCGCGGGTGTTCGGGCCGTACTTGTCCTTGGTGCGGACCTTGCGGATCTCGCGCAGGCTGTTCACGTAGTCCGCGAAGACGCGGTGGCATTCCGCGAGGCTCGTGGGCTCCGCGAGCCAGTAGTTCATCTGGATGTTGATGTTGGAGTGGTAGTCGGAGCGCCAGGGCGGCTTGTTCGAGTCGTTCCAGAGCCCCTGGAGGTTCGCGGGCAGGGAGCCCGGCCGGGAGCTGCTGATGAGGAGGTAGCGCCCGTACTGGCAGAAGAGCTCCTCGAGGTCGGGATCGGCCGCCTTGTCCCGCGTGTATTTGACGAGGCGCTCGTCGGTGGGCAGGGCCGCGAGGTCCGGCGCCGTGGTCCCCACGTCCAGCCTGAAACGGCGGAAGAAGGACTGGCAGTCCGCCGCGTGCTCCGCGAGGAGGGCCTCGACGGTCTTCTTCGCGGCGGCGTCCACGCGCCTCGTCACCGCCGCGTGCGGGTGCTCGCCGCGCCACTTCCTCGCGTAGTCCTGGACGTAGTTCGTGTCGGCGGCGAGGATCAGGGTCAGCCTGTCGCACTTCTCGAAGGAGAAACCGGCGGCGGGGAGCTGGCCCTTCCATCCGGGGGGGCCGCCCTCCCCCGCCTCGGACAGGACTTCCCCATGCACACCGCACCTATCTCGACCCCGGACCACGCACCGGCGCCGGCCACCCGCTCGCGCATCGACCTCGGCGTGCTCGCGCTCGCCGTCAGCAACGACGTGCC
>CAYNDR010000040.1:4729-27523 GCA_964395295.1 uncultured Planctomycetales bacterium | reverse complement strand
CCTACGGCGTCAGGCGTCGGTTGCCCTCAATAACCTACTGGTGTCCATGGTGTTGGGGTTGGCTTCGGATCGGCTTCGAGTCGTAATTCTGCCAGCCGTGCGGTGCGGCTCCGAAGGCTGCGGAACTGCGGCAGCGCGTCCTATTGGCCGTTTGAAGTGCTTCGGAGCGTCATTCCAGGAGTGACCCTCGAGATGGATCTGCCGACCCGGAGCGGGAAAGTTCCCCCCGGATTTGTCAAAAATACGACTATATGGTATGATTAGTCTTAGATATGACACCCCCGGCGAGACCCCCTGCCGGACCCAGGCACGAAGAGGTCCTCCAGCGCCTGTTGCGGCGTCAGTCCGTGGCGCTGCTGGAAGAGATGCGGCAGAGGCTGGGAACCTCGGGGCGCACCGTGCTGCGGGCGTTGGGGCGGCTGGGCTACCTCACCAGCTACAGCCACGCCGGGCGCTACTACACGCTGCGCTCGATCCCGACGTTCGATGCCAACGGCCTGTGGTTCTTCCGCGAGATTCGCTTCTCGGCGCACGGGACCCTCAGAGCCACGGGGGTGGTGTTGGTCCGCAAGGCTCCGGCCGGCCACACGCACCGGGAGCTGAAGGCGATCCTGGGCCTGAGGGTTCACGACACGCTGCGGAGCCTCGTCGAGGCAAAGCTCCTGGCGCGCCAACCCGTGGAATCCCTGTATGTCTACCTGGATCAGGACCCCAAGCGCGCGGCGGCTCAGCTGGAGCGAAGAAGACAAGAACGGACGCCCCCAGGGGTGGCCGGGCCGCTCCCCGAGCTGGATCCGGCCCGGGTCATCGCCGTCTTGGTGGCGATGATCCGTGCGCCCCGGGACGATTCCCGCTCCCTGGCGACCCGTCTGAAGGCCGGGGGACTGGACATCAGCGAGGCACAAGTCCAGACCGTGTGGCGCCGGTACAAGCTGGAAAAAAAAACGGCGCGGTGGCGCTCCAGACGCTCGCGGCCCTGAGGGATGCGGTCACCGACGTCCAACAGGACCACGTCCGTCAGCTCCGGAGCACCGCAGGGGTTCTGGTCTCCCCCGACGCCGAGTCGGACCGGCCCTGCCCGCAATGCGGTGGACCGATGCGGGTGCGCAAGACGGTATGCCGCCGAGGACAGACCCTCCAGCACGGCCTGTTCCGTGTCCGCGAGACCGTGTGGGTCTGCGCCAAGGGGTGCCGCAAGCCGGGCCCCCCCTCCGCGGGTGCCCCCGGCAAGCCGGTCGCCGTCACCCGGCGCTCGGCCGCCCTCGCCCAGCTCCTGCTGCCGCGCCGGAGCTTCGGCTACGACGTGATGGTCTTCGCCGGCATCGCCCGTTTCGTCCACCACCGGCAGCGCCGAGAGATCCAGACCGCGCTCCAGACCGACTATGGAATCCAAGCGTCCAACGGTGAAATCAGCGCCTTGGCCCGGGACTTCGTCGCCTACCTGGAGGCTCTGCACGAGGCGCGCGCCCCGGCCCTGCGCGCGGCGTTGGAGCGGGATGGCGGCTGGCCCATGCACATCGACGCCACCGGCGAGGATGGCCAGGGGACGCTTTTGGTGGTCTACGCCGGCTGGCGTCGCTGGGTCCTGGGAAGCTGGAAGATCCCCACCGAGCGCGCCGACGCCATCCTGCCCAGACTTCACTCCGTGGCCGACCGCTTCGGCCCTCCCTGCGCCATCATGCGGGACCTCGGTCGGGCGATGATCGACGCCAGCCTGGACTTCGTGGCCCAACGGAAGATTCGGATCCCGGTGCTGGGGTGTCACTTCCATTTCCTCAAGGACGTGGGCAAGGACCTGCTGACCGAGGGGCATGACCAACTCCTCGCTCTCTTCCGGCGCTTCAAGGTGCGCAGTCGGCTGCGGGCCCTGGCCCGCGACCTCGGCCGGCAGTTCGGCTCCGACCTCCACACCGCGCGGTCCGACCTGGAGCGTTGGCTGGCCCAGGGTGTGGACGGCCACGATCTGCCTCCGGGCCAGACCGGGCTGGCGGCCGTACGAGCCATGACCCAGTGGGTGCTGGACTACCCCCGCGACGGTCACGACGAAGGGTTTCCCTTCGACCTGCCGTACCTCGACTTGTGGCGTCGGTGTCGAACGACCTTGCGCGCCGTTGAAGCCTTCCTGCGGGTGCCCCCCGACGACAGCGCGGTCCGGAAAGCCATCGATCGGCTTCACCGCATCCTGGCACCGGTTCGCGGCCAGATTCCCTTTCAGCGTCACGCGACCGTGCTGGAGGCCCGGACCCGACTGTTCACGGAACTCCGCCAGGCTCTGCGCCTCAAGGTCAAACCCCTCCCGCAGGTCCCCTCATCGCCGGCCGACTCCAAGTCCCTCAACGAGCGGCGCGACATCCGGCAGGCCGTTGAGAATCTCACCCGATCCCTCCGGGACCGGCGTCCCCAGCGTGGACCCGCCGAGCAGACTCGCCAGGCGATTGACCTCATCCTCAAGCACCTCGATCGCCATGGTCCGTCGCTGTGGGGCCATGCCATCTCCCTTCCCCAAGCCGCCGGCGGCGGAATTCGCCTCGTGGACCGAACCAACCTCCTGCTCGAAGGCTTCTTCCACGCCTTCAAGCACGGCGAGCGCCGCCGCTCCGGACGCAAGGTCCTCACCCAGGATCTGGAGGCCCTGCCTGGCGCCGCGATCCTGGCCACCAACCTGATCCAACCTGACTACGTGGCGATCCTCTGCGGCACCCTCGATAATCTCCCCAGTGCCTTTGCCGATCTGGACGCCGACGACCGCTCCCGTGTCCTTCCCCTCCGCCAGCGCGCTTCCTCCTGCCCCTGGCCTGACGTCGCCAGCTCCTCCCTGCCTGCCGTCGACCGGCCCCTGGTCCGATCCGAGGGGCTCAAGGACCGGGTCCTGGCAGCGGCGAGGAGCCGCGCACCTCAGCATCCATCCAGCAAAAAACGCTGCACCGCAACCGTAGGCTGACGCCGTAGCATAAACCCGAGCATCCGTGCGGCGAACACCTGGTCCTCACCGGACTCGCCCCGCAGCATTCTCAACAACCCAGGTATAGCCTCCCTCGCTCCCAATGCCGCGAGTGCCCATGCAACAGTTGTCTGTAGGTGGGGGTCGTCGAGAAGTCTCACCAGATCAGGCACCCCTTCCATCGCTCCCAGATCCCCAAGCGCGCGTACCGCGTTCCTCCGAACGTCAGCGTGCTCATCATGGAGGACTTTCAGCAGCGCGGCTGCATCCGCCTTCGAACCCACCCGCCTGAGTCCCTCTGCGGCTTCACTTCGGACGGATGGGTCTCCGTCCTTGAGGAGTTTCACGAGCTCAGGGGCGGCCTCCTTGGCCTTGAGTTTCTCCCCGAGCACTCCCGCGACGACACGTCGGACTACAGGGTCCTCGTCCTTGAGGAGTTCCACCAGCTCGGGCGCGGATTCTTTCGCCCCAATCTCCCCGAGCCCATGCGCGGCGTGCATCCGGACGCTCGCGTCCTTGTCCTTGAGCCGCTTCACCAAGGCCGACGCCGCTTCCCTCAGCCGTTCGCTGACCATCGCTTTCGCGGCAGCCACCACGACTGAAATCGACTCGTCGTTCAGCAGAGATGCCAGCAGCGCGACGTTCTTGTCCGACTTGAAATAGACAAGCGCTTGCACGCCCCCGACGCGCAGTTCATCGCGCTCAAGCCGATCCCGCCGGTCTCGTTCGACCCGGACCTGGCGGCGATCATCCTCGTTCTTGGCCGCGTGCATTCTTCCGACCCAGTATCCATCCCACCACTGCTCTCTCGCCCGCTTCGCAGCCGAATTCCCCCGTTTGGAGAGCACTTCGGCCGGCGACAGGATGAATTCTCTGGCGAGGGTTTCCAATTGTGGGTCTACCGGCACGTACAGGTGGTTGACGTCGCCGGCACGGCCCGACCATTCCATGACCCTTCGAGGTAGGGAGAGTTCGTGCTCGCGAATCTCCCCGAATGCGCCGGATCCGGCCGCAACCAGGCGCCTCGTGGCTTCGAGGATCTCCGCCGGGGTCTCCAGGACGTCCAGATTGTTCCTGAATAGAGTCGCGGGCAACCAAGACCAGCCATTCTCCTGGGGAATCACGGGACCCAGGCGGAACACCCCCCCGACGAAATAGTGACGGGTGAAGGGGAACCGGGCCTCAACTTTCCTCTCGCCCGGCTGGTAACTGGGATTCCACAAGAGAAAGACCAGGAGCTCCCGTCCGGCGTCCCTCCAATCTTCGTGCCGCCTGTCGCTGGCGGAGCTCCATTCAGCGATTCGGAGGGTCTCCGGCGGCCGTCCCTTGAACGTCTCGTGTACCTTTAGCGTGACGATCGCCCAGGCCCTATCAGGTGAGAAAGGCTCCTTTGGAAGAAGCTCTTTCGAGACCTCGGCAACGGAAGCGCGAACGACCAGGTCGGACCGGGCCAACAGCCATTCGAGGGTCGGCTCCTGATGGCCCACCTGGGCCAGGACCATGGCGGTCAAAGCGGCGAGGGGCACATTCTGATTATATCCGGTTCTGAACCTTCCCACATAAGCGGTTGACGACAGAAGGGCCGAGCCAGCCAAGGTCAAGGGTGCCCGCGCCTCCTTCCTCAGCCGGCCCCAGGAGCGGGTCCTTCAGGTCCTCGGGGAAAATCCCAGGACGGGGGGAGGGCAACTCGCTCGATCCTTGGGAATGACTCGGAGCCACCTGAGCAAACTGCTCAAGCCTCTCATCCGAGCGGGGATGGCCGTGAAGAAAGGGGCGACGAAGGCCTCGACCTATCGACTCGGCTGAAGTGCTAAAGTGCCCCTGGTGCGGCCTCCATGGCAGGTATCCAGAGTGATTGGACTCCGGCATCCTGCGCGCGCGGAGTGGCTGGGGCGCTAGGATTCGAACCTAGACAAGCAGATCCAGAGTCTGCGGTGCTACCGTTACACTACGCCCCAGTGAAGAAGCGTCTTTTGCAGTGAAACGTGGTTTTGGACCGCGTTAAACGCGTTTTCAAAAAACCGCCCCGGGAAGGCCGTCCTGCAACATCGTTCGGCATGATGCGCCCAAGAACCGGAAAAGCGTCAGTAAAAACTTGACGATTTTCCGTTTGGCCGTATCCCGGAAGGCGTCAAAGAACGGCGAGCGCGGGGAGGATTGTACCCCCTCCCCCGCGAAAGTCAACGGCCGAGAGAAAAAGGCGCGATCGTTCAGCCGCCAGGCGCATCGAAGAAGCGTAAAGTTTCGGCGGGGCCGGCAACCCTATATCATAGTGTTCAGGCTGAAACGCGGCCATCCAGAGAAACGTCCCGGAGAAGAAAAGACATGCGCCATGAACCGCTCCGGACCGCCATCGCGGGGATGTGCCTCGCCGCGCTCTTGGGGACCGCCGCCCTCGCCCAGGCGGATCCCCGCGACGACGCGTGCCCCTGGGGGATCGCGTCGGGGGCCGAGTGGTCCCGGGAGTACCCGCGGTTCAACCCGATGCTCAAGGACGCCGGCGTCCGCTGGCTGAGGTTCTTCCCCGAGTGGGCGTGGGTCCAGCCCCGGCAGGGCGAATGGAAATGGTCGGACGCGGACGCCCTGGCCGCGAACTCCAGGGAGAACGGCATCCGCATCGCGGGAGTCTTCTGCTACTTCGCCCCCTGGGCCTCGGCGGACGGCGGCACGCGGAAGTGCCCCGTCAAGGACATGCAGTACTGGCGTGACTACGTCGGCGAGGCGGTGAAGCGCTATCGCGACCGGGTCCGGTACTGGGAGGTCTGGAACGAGTTCAACGGAAGCTTCTCCGTCAACGGCAATCCCGCAATCTACGCGGAGATGGTCAAGGAGGCCTGCCTCGCGGCCAAGAAGGTCGATCCGGAGTGCCGCATCGGCATGAGCTGCGCCAACTTCGACGTCGGATTCTTCGACGCGGCGATCAAGGCCGGCGGCGCCGGCCATTTCGACTTCCTCGCGGTGCACCCGTACGAGAACCTCGCGGCGGTGATGGAGGGCGGGGGCGAGTTCGGCTACCTCTCCATGGCCCGGACCCTGCGCACGATGCTCAAGCAGAACGGCCAGCGCGCCGACATGCCGCTCCAGATCACCGAGACCGGCTTCCAGGCGCCGATCACGCCCGACCCGGCGAAGGACGAGCGGCAGGCCGAGGCGCTCGTGAAGGCCTACGTCCTCTCCATGGCCCAGGGCTTCCAGCGCGTCTTCTGGTTCGAGGCCCGCGGCCCGGCCTACGGCCGGGGCACCGATCACGGGATCATCCGGAAGGACTGGGGCGCCCGACCCGCCCACGCCGCCCTGAAGACCATGAGCGGCCTCCTCGGGAACGAGCCGCGGTATCTCGGCTGGCTGAAGGCCGGCGCGAACGGCTACGGATTCGTCTTCCAGGGCGGCCCCAAGCCGACGCTGGTGGCCTGGTCCCCCCCGGAGGCGAAGAACGCCGTCCGGTTCGACGCGCCCGTCTCCGTCCGGGACCTCGCGGGCGCGGAGACCCTCCTCCCGCCCGGACAGGAGCTCGCCCTGACGCGGGTCCCCGTGTTCATCACCGGGCTCCCGCCGGCCCAGGTGGCCCTCGCGGCGAGCCAGGCCGCGAAGCCGTTCCCGTGGGGCACCGACTACGGCACCGCGTCCGAAGTCCGCTGCCGCCTGGGGGCGACCAACGAGGAGCAGGGCCTCCGGCAGACCCATCTCCAGACGACGGCCGTCGTGAACGACCTGGTCGCGTCGTGGCGGCGCCCCAACTTCGGCCACGGCGGCGAGGGCCGCTACGTCTATTTCCGCGTGGACCCCACCTTCGCCTCGTTCGGGAACAGGGACCTCGAGATCACCGTGGTTGCCCGCCGCGCCGCCCCCGGCAAGGAGAGCGGCATGCGGCTGTGCTACGAGTCCCTCAAGGGATACCGGGAAGCGTCGGAACGCTGGACCCTTCCCGAGGGCGAGGACTGGAAGGAGTTCACCTGGCGGCTCGACAACGCCAACTTCGTCGGCGGATGGGGCTGGAACTTCAGGCTCGACGCCAGCAACTTCGCCCACGAATTCTTCGTCCGCGAAGTCCGGGTGAGGAAACCCCAGCCCCCGCCGCGCCCGAAGTAGCGGCGAGCCAGGACCGGTCCTTCAGCGCCGCCCGGGCAGGAACGTCTTGCCGAAGCCCGGGCCCGACCAGCTCACGTGCAGGTTCGTGTCCCCCGCGGTGTCCGCGTACTCCACGACGAGATCGACCGCGACGCCGCCGGCCATTGCCGCCGTGCCGGCAACCTCGCCCCGCACACGGCTCGGCTCCTCCAGGACCGCCTTGCCCCCCACCACCACCCGCACCGCCTCGTCGCTGTCCGCCATGAAGGCGTACGTCCCCGTCTTCGGGGGCGCCACCTTCCCCGTCCAGCGGACCGAGAAGCCGTCCTCCGGCATGCCGCGCTGGGGATCGATCGATCCCGTGCCCCAGCTCGACGCCAGGTCGAAGTCGATCCGCGGCGTGATCGAAGCATGGACGAGGTCCTTGAAGTCCGTCCCCTTGAAATAGCTCACGTCGAACACGGGCAGTCCGGAAAGATCCTCCGTGCCGAGGATCTTCCGGACATCGTCCACGGACCACGGGTGGCCGTCCGGGTAGACGAGGCCGTGGAACGGATCGGAGGGCTCCGGCGCCCCCTTGGACGATCCCCACTCCCAGCGGGTGTTCAGGTTCCCGATCATCAGGTCCCACATCATCCAGCCGACCTTCGCCTGCCGGTAGGCGTCCGCGACCTTGGGCACCGAGAGATAGGGGCGGTTCACGGTCTCCGTGTTGAGGTGCTCGCTCCCGCCGAGATGGCCGAACACCCCCTGGTCGTAGGGCGGGTTCTTCTTCGGCAGATACACGTGGAGGGTGTACACGTCGGACCAGCGGCCGCCGAGGAAACTGCTGGCGGTCGACGCTACGGGGATCCGGGTGCCCGTCGACTTGATCCACGCGTAGGAGTCGGCGACCAGCTTCTCGATGGCCTCCTCCAGCGGCTCGTTGACGGCCTGCCACAGGAAGAGGCGGGGATCATTCACATGGGCGCCGACGACGTCGAGCACAGACTGGCGCAACCCGGCCCTCTCGGCGTCATAGAGGGCCTGCTGGGCCACGATCTTACGATGGGGCGACCGCATCATCCGGGCGTTGTGGACGCCCGGGATGGGAGGATTCTGCGGCGCCAGGTGCGGGTCCTCGTTGCCGCACTGGTCGAAGAAGATGGGCGACACCTTGAGGCCGTGGCGGTCCGCCCGGGCCAGGAAGTCCTCGAAGTTCCTGAGGAGCGCCTTCCGGTCGGCGTCCCGCCACACGAGGTAGTTCAGGTACACGCTCACGGCGGTCAGGCCGTACACCCGGGCGTAGTGCAGTTCGCGCTCGACGAGGACGGGATCGTACTCCTCCCAGAGCTGGACGGAGTTGACCGCCATCGAGGGGAAGAAGATCGCGCCCTTGACCCAACCGAAGTCGACGGTGCCCGGGGGCGCCGGAGGCTTGGCCGGCGGCCCCGAGAACGCCGCGTTGTCGAACGCGGCCCTCTGCTCGGCCTTGAATCCCACGGCCCCGGCCGCGTGCGCCGTGTCGTGCTCGGCGATCACCGGGCGTTCCATGTCCTTGACGTAGACCCAGAGACTGCTTCCGATCGCGGCGACCTTGATGCGGGCGAAGGAGTCCAGCGCAATCCCCGACACCATCGGGTCCTGAAGAGACAGCCAGCCGCCGCGGGTGACGCGGATAAGTTCCCCCCGGTCGCGGTCCGCGCTCTTCCGCAGGGCCACGAAGTAGCCGTTCATGGCGCCGCCCGCATCGGAGGCGCGGACGATCAGGCCGGCCCTCTGCTCGTTCGCGAAGATCTTGACGTCCGCCTCGAAGACGAAATCCCCGCAGGCGGCCCCGGGGCGCCACAACGCCCCGCCCCCCGCGGCGACGCCGAGCGCGCCCCCCTCCGCCAACCACCGTCCCCCCGCGGGCGTCCACCCGTCGTGGTTGCCGTCGTTGAAGTCGTCCGCAAAGGGAGGGGCGTTCTGCGCGGAGAAGAACGCGGCCGCTCCAAGCACGAAAGTCCACGCGATCATGGAATCGACTCCTTATAGCGCCGGGGGGGAGGTTCGTCTCCGCAAAATCATCTCGGGGAAGGCCCTCATCGCCCCCCGCCGTGGCTCGCGAACAAGGCCAGGCTGCGGCGCCAGCGGGGATCGTCGGCCTTGAACTCGCGGGTCTCGCCCCCCCGTGTCTCCCTCACGATCACCCGGTAGAAGCGGTCGTCCCAGCAGACCTCCCCCAGGGTGGCCGAGAAATGGGAGTCCGCGACCGTGAACATGGGCGCGCCGCCGCTCCCGCCGCTCGTGTAGGCGATCCCCCCCAGCAGTTCCGTGGCGCCCCCGTTCACCGTCTCGATCAGCGTGCCCTTGGACTCGGTCTTGATCCCGAGGATCCAGAGCTTCGCGCCGTCGTTGCGGACGTGCACCCCCTCGGGCTCGGGGTTGAACTGCCAGGCCCAGACGCGCCCGCCCTTGAAGGTGAAATTGGCGCCCGGATTGTTGACCACGTCGTCCAGGAAGACATCGCCCCCGCCGCCGAAGTCCATGCTCACGTTGCCGCAGTGGCGCACCGTCACGGGGCGCTTCGTCTCGACGGCCAGGACCTTGGTGCCGTGCCACGGGCCGTTGAGCCGTTCGATCTGGAGCGGCCCGTCGCCGTCCGCCACGCGCAGGAGCGGCTCGCCGCGGCGCTTGCCGTCCACCGTGTCGACGAATGCCCGGCAACCCACGAGGCGCCGGAGCTTGCCGCGCAGGACCACCGGCTTCCCGATCCGCCACTGGCCGCGAGGCAGGTAGACGGTCGCCGCGCCCGAGTCCACCGCCTGCTGGATCGCGTCGCTGTCGTCCTTGGCGTCGTCCGGCCGGCCGCCGTGCGCCAGGGGCGACACCCATTTCTCGGGAGGCTCCCAGAACACCGGCGGCAGTTCCTGGATCGGCAGATTGAGCGCCGTCTTCGGGCCATCCCAGCAGGCCACCGCCTCCGCGCTCGCGTGCTCGTCGAGCTTCAACCCCTCCTTCCCTTCCAGCACGCGGGCGCAGCCCGAGGCCGAGACGTTCCTCATGTAGAACGTGCCCGTCCCGCGGATGGCGGCCTGGTCCTTGGCCGAGCCGGTCCCTTCCAGCTTCGAGTCCAGGAGCGTCGTGACCCCGCCCTTCAGCTCCACGGCCGGGACCTCGTTTCGGCTGACCAGCTTGCGAACGGAAAGATGCTGGCCGTGGTTGCGCAGGCCCGCGAGGTTCTGGTCGCGCAGGGTCAGTCCCTCGATGACGTGGCCGTTGATGGCACTGCTTGCCGCCACGCCGACGTCGAAGCCCACGACGGTGACTGCGCGCACCAGGAGCGGGCCGTTCTCGCCGGCCGCGCCGAGGTGCAGGCCGCAGAAGCCCTGGCCATCGCCGCTGGCGATCGTCACGTGGTGGATCGCGCCCTGGTTGTTGGCCACGAAGGCCGCGCCCGAACAGCCGGTATTCCCCGCGCCGGTGTCCAGGGTCAGGTGCGCGATCTCGTTCCCGAAGCGCTGGGCCGGGTCGCCCCCGGTCCAGACGAGGGGCCGGGGCTTGCGCGCGTCGCCGAAGCCGGGGGCCTGGTCGTCGAGCTTGATCACGGCGCCCGGCTCGCTCTGGCCGATGAGCGAGGTGAACTTCTCCCCCTTCCCCCACTTGAGCGTGTCGCGGACCCGGTAAATCCCGTTGGGCAGGTAGACGATGGCTCCGCGGTCGGGATTCTCGGCCAGGGCCTTGTTGATCGCGTCGGTGTCGTCGGCCCGGCCGTCCCCCTTGGCATTGTAGGGCGGCTTCGTGGCGTCCACGACGCCGGCGTCCGCCGGCCAGGCGACGTTCTCGCCGCCGGGCCAGGGCTTCCCGAGGGCGCGGGGCGGATAGCTGGTGCGCGGATACCGCGGCTTGAAGGGCGGGCGCGGGGCCAGCACGCGGTCGCCGGGCCTGGGATCGGAGACGCGCACGCGGACCTCCGCCAGCCCCACGAGGTTGTCCCGCCCGTAGTGCGCCGTGGGCACCAGTTTCAGGTAGCGCGCGGCGACCGGTTTGGCCAGCGCCACCGCCTCGCCGGGCTCGTCGTCGCGCCCCGAGGCGCAGCGCAGCTCGTAGCTCCCCGCCGCCGTCCACTTCGAGTCGTCTTCGCTCGCGAGGAGGTCGAAGCCCTTGACCGAGCGCCCCTGCCAGCCCCCGGCCTCGTTGTAGTTCCAGACGTGAAGCCCCGCGACCTGGGCGACGCGTCCGAGGTCCACGCTCAGCCAGCACTTCCCCTCCTTGCCCACCGGCTCGCCTTTGCTCGTCCACATGCAGCCGCCGTCGGTCCAGCGGTTGGCCAGGTGGGTGAAGACGCCGGGGCGGGCGGGGTCCTCGCGCAACCCCGAGCCGTCGATGACCATGGCCGGACTGCTCGCCTCGGAGCCGGAAGCGGTCGCCGCCACGGGGGCGATCGTGCCGGCGGAAGCGGGGGCCGCCTGGCCGGCGAGGCCGGGCGCCCCGATGAGGAGGAAGACAAGGAGCCGCATCATGTGTCCTTCTCCGCTATTAATACGCCAAGCCGGGGATCCATTTCCCCCTTCGATCCACCGGGCCGCCGGGAATCAGGCGATGCCGTCCCCCCGCCCCGGGGGACCGGGGGGAACCGCCCCTTGATTCCCGCCCCCCTATACTCGATCCGCCGGCACGTCCGGTTGCGAATTATATTGCGGGTCCCATGCCGGGGGACTACACTTGCGTTTCCGCGTTGGTATCGATTTCGGAACTGTGGGAGGAATTCTTATGAAACGCGCCCTGACGTTCGCCGTCCTCGCGGTGGCCGCCGCCGCGCTCCTCGGCGCCTGCTCGTCCGCCTCGAAGGACGAGGCCAAGCCGTCCGCCCCGGCCACGGGCGCGGCCCAGCCCGCCGCCGCCCCCGCCGGCCTCAAGGGGCCCTTCCAGGCCGACGCCGAAGGCTTCATCCGCAACTGGCTCTTCGCGGGCCCCTTCGCCAACCCGGGCGGCCGGCCCCAGGGCGACGAGAACGCCCAGGCGGCCTGCAAGGGCTTCGCCGCCGACCTGCTGAAGGGCGAGGCCGCGTACGTCCCCCAGGCCGGCAAGGAAGTGGCCAAGGACGGCGGCGGCAAGGTCGCCTGGAAGGCGATCGTCTCCGACGCCGACATGGTCGACGTGGCCGGCCTCATCGACTCGACCGACGACACCGTCATCTACGCCGCCTGCTGGATCGAGATCGAGAAGGACATCGACGCCCAGGTCCTCGTGGGCTCCGACGACGGCAACAAGCTCTGGATCGACAACAAGCAGGTGGCCGTGGTCCACGAGCACCGCGCCGCCAGCGCGGACCAGGACACGCACAAGGTGAAGCTCTCCGTGGGCAAGCACCTGATCCTGCTCAAGGTGGACAACGACTGGGGCGGCTTCTCCTTCTGCCTCCGCGTCGTGGGGGCGGACGGCAAGAAGGTGCCCAACCTCAAGGTCTGGAACTAGACCGGAAGGAACCGACAAGGCACGGGGGGGGGGCGGACCGCCGTCCCCCGTGCTTTTTTATTTTCTCCGCGGCGATCCCTCCGTCCCCTCTGCACCCTCCACGGAGCTTATTCTCTGTGCCCTCTGCGCCCTCCGTGTTTAAATATCTCTGTCTCCTCTGTGCCCTCTATTCACCGAAGCCGAGCACCCGGCCGTCCCGGAGCGCCACGACCACGCGCCCCGCGGCGTCCACCGCGATCCCCCAGCGCTGGGGCTCCGCGGGCAGGGCCTGCTCCCAGAGCGGCTCCCCGCCCGGCGACTGGGCCGCCAGGATCCACGCGCTCCCCTCCGGGCCCTTGCGCTCCGCGAACGCCAGCCGCGCGTGCCTCGCCTCCACCGGCGCCGGCCCCCACTGGGCCGGCTTGTCGAAGACCACCGCCTCGGGGACCGAATAGAAGGGCTGGCCCGTCACCCCGATCCCGCCGGGACCCGCCGAGAGCTCGCGCCCCCGGCGCCCCCGGCTCGCCACGCCCCCGGGCGCCGGCGTGGAGCACGCCCCGTCCTTGAGGTCGTAAATCCCCGGCGACGCCGCGTTCCCGCCCGCGAGGTAAAGCTTCCCCTCGTGGAGGAGCATCTCGCCCTGCGCCGCCACGCCCGTCCGCGACCACGCGTCCAGGTGGCCCGACGCGCCGTTGTGCCACTTCAGCTTCCCCGTGGCCGCGTCCAGCGCGTAGACGTGCGTCCCGTCCATGCAGTTGATCCCGGCCGCGAGATACGCCGTGCCGTCTTCCACGAGCACGCCCGCCGCCGCCGGCCACGTCGAAAGGAGCGCCCCGTAGACCGGGATCCGCCGCTCCGCCGGCGCCGCGCGGAACCTCCAGAGCGGGCGCCCCGAGGCCGCCTCGAAGGCGTAGGCCCAGCCGTCGCCCGATCCCGCGAAGGCCCGGCCCGCCGCGACCGCCGGCGGGAACCGCACCGCGCCGCCCGTGTAGGCCGTCCAGCGGACCTCCCCCGTGGCGGCGTCCAGCGACCGCACGATCCCGTCCGCGTGGCCCACGAAGATCCGCCCGCCCGCCGCCGCCGGCGCCGAGGCCTCGGCTTTCGCGCGCGGCTGGAAGGTCCAGAGCAGTCTCGCCTTCGCGGGCACTGCCGCCCCCGATCGCGCCGAGCGCGCGTTGTCCGCCCGGTAGGCGGGCCAGTCATGGGGACCGGCCTTGAACTCCGCGGGCGCCGCCTCGCTCAGGCGCTCGAGCCGCTCGGCCTCCACGGCCGGGGCGTCGAACCGGAAGCCGCCCGCCGGCCCTAGCGCGATCGCCCCGAACATCTGCAGGTTGCAGTCGCACGCCCAGGGGATCCAGTAGAGGTGGCCGCCGGCGACGAGGACGCCCACCTGGCACGAGGGCCGCATGGGCGAGATCCACTGCGGCTTCCCGCTGGAGACGTCGAGGCGCGTCGTGCCGTCGTACGCGCGGAAGAGGATGCCGTCCGCGCTCCCCGTGGCGCGCGTGCAGGCCCGCCGCGAGATGTCGTAGCCCTGGAGGACCTCGCCGGTGAGCGGGTCGAGCCGCCGGGTCTGGCCCGCGGTCCGCTCGGGGCCGATGACGAAGACCCCCTCGTCGCGGACGAGGACGTGGAGGTTCTTGAGCGCGTGCTTCCAGAGCAGGCGCCCGTCCGCGGCGGAGAGCGCCGAGAGCCAGTTCGTCTGCGGGCCGGCCAGGTAGAGCGCCTTGTCGGTGCACTTCGCGTAGGCCGTGCTCTTCCAGCCCTCGATGTAGCCGTGGCCCGGCCGGTAGGGGCCGATGCCCTCGAAGATCTCGGCGTCCTTCTCGGCGGTGCGCCGCCAGAGCTCCCTGCCGGTCTTCGCGTCGACGCACGAGACGTACTTCCCGAAGCTCGCCAGGAAGACCCTCCCGGCCTTCAGGCAGATCGCGCGGCTGTCGATCAATCCGTCCTCGGAACGGTGCCAGAGGACCTTCTTCGAGGCGGGGTCGATCGCGAAGAGGGTCCTGGTGAACCCCCAGGCGTATTCCTTCTGGTTGTAGCCCTTCGAGATCCCGGTCCACGGCCAGCCGTGGCCGGTGCTCCGCCAGCGGGCGTCGGCGTCCGGCGGCTCCGCCTAGCCCACCAGCGCGTAGAGGACGCCGTCCTCCAGCGCCATCCACTTCCAGAAGGCGCCGCCGGAGAGGTCCGGGGGGACCGTGATCTCTCCGCGGACCTCGCCCGTGGCGGCGTCGAGGACCTTGCAGGACGCGTCGTCGGCAAGGTAGAGCGCCGAGGGCGTGGCGACCATCGTACTGCGGTCGACCATGATCCCCTGACGGATCGGCTTCCTCCAGAGGAGCGTCCCGTTGAAGGCGCTGAGCGCGACGAGCGTGTTCATCATCGGCTCCTCGCGCTGGTGCCAGGCCACGTGGCCGAAGGCCATGAAGAGGCGCCCGCCCGCGGCCACGGCGTTCTGGGGGCACGGCCCGTAGCGCGGCTCGGCGATGAAGTGGGTGAGGTACGGCGCGCGCGCGATCCGGTCCCGCGACTGCGGGTTGTTGTCCGGCCCGTGGTAGTGGTGGGTCCAGTCGTCCGCGCCCTCGGGGAACGGTTTGACGATCTCTTCCGTCCCCAGGCGGGCCCTCCCGCCCGGCGCGAGGACGCGGAGGACCTCGTCCCGGGAGACGCCGGCGGCGTCCGCGGCCGAGACGGAATCCGCGAGGTTGTCCGCCAGGCCGATCATCGAGGACGCGCCGCGGCCCACGAAGACCCGCGTGCCGTAGAGGCCGGCCGCGTCGGCCGCCTCGGCGGCGGCGCGGACGTCCTCCTCGCCGGCGAGCTGGACGTAGACGACGGCCCCGCCCTTCCGCGCGATCTCCAGCGCCCGCCGGCACCCCTTGTCCCCGAGGACCACGTGGAGCCCGCGGTCGGGTTCCCGGGACTCCTGCGGCGCCGCGGCGGGGAGGACGAGGGCGAAGAGGATGAGCCCACGGGCCATGACGCGCCTCCTTCCGAATCCTGCCTATCCAACGGCACCCCCGCCCGGCGCGCCGCAGGGGAGCGGCGGGCGCGCCTACAGCAGGATCGTCTGGATGTTCTTCAGGTGGGATTCCTCGCCTTCCGCCACCCTGCGGAAGAAGTCCCGGGCCTCCGGGTCCGGGGCCCCGTCCGACAGGTCCCGGTAGAATCGCGAGGACTCCTTTTCCACGCACTCGGCGAAGTAGAGGGCGTTGTCGCGGCTCAGGCGGCCCTCCCCGAATCCCCGCGAGAAGGAAGGGAAATGGGACCGGATCATGTGTTCCAGGAGCATCTCGTCCAGGCGCCAGACCTCGGGGCCGGGGAGCTTCTCGCTGAACCGCCGGATCGCCGACAGGTGGCCTTCCTCTTCCGAGACGAGATCCTTGAGGAAACCCAGGAGCGGCTGGTCCCCGGGATCCGCCTGCTCGGCGATCTCCCGGAACCGCCGCACGCACGCGCCCTCCGCGCGCTCGCAGACCGCGAGCCATTCCTTCAACGACAGCCGTTTCAGCTCCACCGGGACCCCCCGCTCCCGCGCCAGGCCGGACGAAGCCATGGCATCCCCCCTGGAAACACGAGGCCTGCCGGGGAGGGGCGGCATCGCGGATGGACGTCCGCAGTCGAGGGAGCGCGACGAAGGAAGGAGGTCGCCACCGACGCCCGTTTCACAACCCCACCTCCGCTCTCATCCCCATTATATCCCCCGCGGCGCCGGAGGGAGCAACCGCGTCGAAGGAAACCCCGGGGAGGTTCCATCCGTTTCCGCCCCCGCCGTGAAAAACAGCACGCGATCCGAAGGCGGGGCGGGGGACGCGGCCGGACCCCGACCCGAGGCACGGGGGCCCGCCGCGGCATGACGGCAACCACGACACGACATCCTCGACTCCCGGACACCGCGAAAGCGTTCCCCCCTCTCTCCGGGGGAAATCCTTCCTAGCCGACGACCAGGACGCAGTTCTCGGACCCGTAAGGGTTCGGGACGCGCCTCTGCGCGTCGGCATGGTCCTGCCACTGCCCGTCGATCTTCAGGCGATACTGATACTCCCCGGGGTCGAGCGACAGGTTCGTCTTCCACGTCCCGTCGGGAGACTGGGACAGGCGGATCCCCTGCTCGCTCCACTGGTTGAAGTCCCCGGTGATGAGGACCTCCCCGGCCCCCTCCGCCCTCACGACGATCATGACCTGTCTCTTCGCGCACTTCGGAGAACCCCTGAACGATTTCGCCTTGGCCATGGCTCACCCTTCATCACGAATCAAACCGGAAAGGAAGATGATTTACGCGATCCCGAGAAACTCCGATGATCCAGTTCTACCACGCGAGAACCCGCGCCCGCAGGGGGCAACCGCCGCAATCCGGTCCCTGCAAGGCCCTTCTCCTCAACCCCTCAAGAGGGCTGGATGATAACGAAGGGCCTGCGGGATTTCAAGGGTGGTTTTATGGGTGATTGCGGCGGGGGGTACGGATTCTACAGTACGCGCGGAACTCGGCTCCCCCTCCGGAGGACGAGGCCCCCCGCGGCCACGGTCCCCAGCGCCGCGGCCGCCAGGACGATCCACGGAAGGGTGACCGCGCGCGGCGAGGATTCCGGACCCCCCGCCGGCCCCGGCGCGGCCTCCGGGGCCCCGGGGCGGCCCTGCCAGTCGGCCGACAGGAGCAGGTCGATCCCGGGATTCTGGAGCTTGACCTGGCAGGAACACGGGCCCGCGAGGAAGGCGCAATACTCCGCGATGTTCTCCCCCGAGATCCCCTTCCCCGCGAGGGCGTCGAGCTTGCGCCCGCGCCCGAAGACCGGGAAGGCCGCCGGCCCCGCGGCCGACTCGAGCCCCTCCTCGCTCCGCACGAGCATCCGGACCAGCATCTCCTCCGCGGGATCGCTCCGGGCAACGCGCACCACGGAGAAGGCCAGGCGGAGCGGCGGCGAGGCCGCCTCATCCGCCGGCCCCGGGAGCTTGAGCGTCCGCTCCATCTCCCGGAGACGCCCTTCGAGGAGCGCGGCCGCGGCGTCGTCCGCCGCCCGGTCCCCGCTCTCGAGGAAAATCCACACCGAGGACTCGCCGGCCAGGATCCTCCGCGCCACCTCGCGGCGAGCGGGCGAGTCGGCCACCTTCCCGGCCGGGAGATCCGCCAGGCGCCCCGACCAGAACGGCTCCCTCGCCCCCGCCGACTCCGGGTAGCGCAGGACCACCCAGGGGAGGACCGAGCCGGCCGGCGCCGCCTCTTCCGTCCGCCGGACCCCGAGGTTGAGCCCGGGCCGCGCATGACGATCGAGCGCCTCCGCAACCGCGGCCTCTCCCGCCCCCAGCGGCCCGCGGTGATAGAGGACGGCCTCGTACGCGTCGGCCGGCCAGCGCTCCAGGGCGTAGCGGAAGACGGGCACGTCGCAGGCGGGGACGGCCGAGGCCCCGATCGCGAGGACGGCCAGGAGCCCGCGCATGCCCCTACTTCCTCCTCCCCAGGCAGACCACCTTCCCGCCCTGGGTGGAGACGAAGACCCGCTCCCACGCCGCGGCCATGCCGTCCCAGACCGGCGCGCCGCCCAGGAGGTTGTCCTGCTGGATCGCCTTCCCGTCCGCCGCGGAGAACGTCCAGATCTCCCCGCCCGCGCCGGCGGCCACGAGGACGGGGCCGGCCAGCACGAGCGCGCTCGCCTTGCCGCAGCGGGCCGTCCACGCCGCGCCCTTCGCGGCGGCGGGGGCGCCCTCGCCCGACTCGAGTCTCCGCGCGGTGATCCCCTCCGCGGCGGCGAAGGCCCGGGCGTCGTCGAAGACCTGGAGCGGCCGCCGGGCGCGCTCGCGGTTCTGCGGCTCGCCGTAGGACCAGACCCCGCGCGGCACCCAGCCGCCCGCCCGGCCGGCCCGGTAGCGGTCGCCCTTGGGCTCCGGCGAGGCGGCGCCCGTCTTCGGGTCGAACTTCCAGCGGGACATCGCCACGTGCGCGCCGTCCTTCACCATCAGGTCGAAGGGCTCGTAGTCCTGGCCCTGCCGCCCGTACCACTGGTTGATCCCGATGTCCTCGACCTGCTGGACCCAGCGGACGGCGCCGCTCGAAGGATCGAAGGCGGTGACGAAGATGCCGCCGTCCGCGTGCGGGTGACGGCCCGCCGCCGCGAAGGCCGTGCCCTGGTCCACCAGCACCGTCCCCGGCACGGGCCAGAGCGACTCCAGCTGGCCGTGGACCACGATGCGGTCGTCCCGCGGCGCCGCGCGGAAGCGCCACTCGAGTTGCCCCCGCGACGCCGACACGGAATAGATCCAGCCCAGGGACGTCCCGAAGAGGCAGTGGCCGTTGTAGACCGTGGGCGGCGTGTCGATCCGCCCGTCGGCCGCGAAGATCCACGCGGGCTGGCCGCTGTCGGCGTCGAGCGCCGCCACGCGGTGCTCGTCCGGGAGGGCCACGATCACCAGCCCCGCGGCCGCCACGGGCGCCGTCACCGGCCCGTCCGTCTTGGGATTCGTCTTCCACTCCTCCGCGAGCGGCGAGCGGGGCCACTCCGCCACCTTCGTCTCCCAGAGCTTCTCCAGCCGATCCGGGACCTTCGAGGCCGTGGCGCCGCTCCGCCAGGGGTCGTGGCGGTAGGTGGGCCACTCCTCCCCTTTCCTCGCCTCCGGCGCCGGCGTGAGCAAGGGCTGTCTCGAAGGGCTGGAGGAGGTCCCCAGGCCGGAGATCGGCGCCAGGCCGCCCCGCTCGATCGAGCGGGCCTCCGGGGCCACGGCGAAGTGAAGCGCCTTGGAGTTGAACTTGGCGAGCTCCGCCGTCTGGGGGTCCGGGGCGGGGGCGAGCGCGTTCGTGCCCTTGAGCATGGGGAAACAGATGCAGTGCGAGGGGAAGGTGTAGAGCAGGCCGTTGGCCGGCCGGAAGCCGATGCCGCAGGCGCCCTTCTGGATGCGGGAGTAGTAGCGCTGGCCCGACTGGAAGTCGGTGAAGTCCAGCTCGCCGTGGATGTAGAACCTCGTGGTGGCCACGGGCGGGAAGCAGTGGCCGCGGCCGATGCCGTTGTGGCGCTTCGTGTCCTTGCCGGTCTGGGGGTCGAGGCCCACGGCGCCGCTCTGGGTCCCCGCCCAGAAGAGCCCGTTCGAGAAGTACACGCGGGCCGTCTTCTTGTGGGCCATGCTGGGGACGTAGGCGTAGTCCCAGAGCTTCCGGCCGTCCTTCGCGGAGAAGCCGTAGACGGTGCAGCCCTTGCCGTCGTCCGCGAGCGTGCTCGACTCGAAGACCACGACGCCGGCCTGGTAGCAGGAGCCGAGGTTCATCGTCGAGAAGGCCGGCGCCGCGACGCTCCAGGCCTTCTTGCCGGTCGCGAGTTCGAGGGCCGTGAGGGACCGGTCCTCCCCCCTCTTGGCGTTCCCCTCCAGGAAGAAGACGCGGCCGTCGCCGGCCGCGGGCTCCTGGGGCGCGCGGGGGCCGTGGGACCAGAGGATCCGCCCCTCGATGTCCAGGGCGCGCATCCCCTTCTCGCTGAAGACGAGGAGCGTCCCCTTCTCGTGGAGGACCTCGACGGGGGGCTCCGGGAGCTCGTACTTCTTCACGACCTGCCCCGTGGCCGCGTCCAGCGCCACGAGCCCGCTCCCCTGGATCGCGTAGAGCCGGTTCTCCACCGCCGCCTGGGGCTTCGCGCCCTGTCTCCAGAGCGGCAGGCCGTTGAAGGCGTCGCGGGCCGCCACGTGGCCGCTGCCGTAGAAGTTCCGGCCACCGGAGGAGAGGCACGGCTGGCCCCGCTCGCCGGACATCCAGCGGATGCCCTGGGGGACGATCAGCGCCTCGTCCTTCGAGACGGGATTCTGGTCCGCGCCGCACCGCTCGTGGCTCCACTCCCCCAGGTTGGTCGGGCGCGGCTTGCGCTTCACGGCCCCGTTCGCGTAGACCGCCCCGCCCGGGGCCACGACCCGCATGATCTCCTTGTCGGCGATCCCCAGGGGCTTGGTCACGATGACGAGGTTCACCAGGTTGTCCACATACGGCAGGTCGCGCCCCGCCCAGCGCTCCAGGGTGACCTGGCCGTAAAGGCCCAGGGAAAGGAGCTTCTTGCGGGCCGACTCGATCGCGGCGCCCTCGGAATCGAGCCCCTGGACGAGGATTTTCCCGCCCCGGGCCAGTTCGTCTGCGAGCGAACCGTCGCCGCACCCCAGGTGGACGCAGAGGCCGCCGCGGATCCCGGCGGCGGCGAGGATGCCCTCGGCCTGCGCGGCGAGGGGCGCGCCCCCCGGCCCGGCCGGCGCACCCGCCAGGACGGCCGCCAGGAGGGCCAGGGCCACCAGGCCCAAGGCCTTCGACCTCGCCTCACGGCCCCGGGATGCGTCCATGAGACCGGCTCCTAATATTAGTTCGCTGGACACTTCCATACAGACTGGGGCCCGGAATTGTGACCGGGAATCGGGAGGCCCCTCCCCGGGAAAGGAAATCCGGGACCGCCGCGGCGCCGGGCGGGATATACTCTTCCTGGCAGTCGAGGGAGGAGATCACCCCATGAGCGTCGAGGCCCGCTGTCCCTGCGGACGCCGGGACGTCCTTTCCGAGGTCTTCCGCGGCCGGACCGTGCGCTGTGCCGCCTGCGGCGCCCCGGTCGCCGCCGCCGAAACCGCGGACGCCCCCGAGACCGTCCCCGCGCCCCCGCGGCGGGGCACCGGCCCCCTCCTCATCGCCATCATGCTCCTCGTCGCCATCTCCGTCCTCCTCGGCTTCATCCTCAGGATGCTCCCCAGGCGCCCCGGCCCTCCCGCGAAGCGCGAGTCCGCCGAGGAGAAATACCGCTCGGCCAGCGAGACCTTCGCGAGCCGCTCCCCCGAGACCCTCGACCCCAAGGGCGACGAGGCCGCCGTCCGGGCCGCCCTCGTGGGCCTCGGCCAGGACGCCGGCGCCGGCAACTCCAAGGCCTTCGCCGGCCGGTTCCACGCCCGCCGCCTCCTCGCCGAGATCGAGAACTCCGGCGCGAAGATCGCCTTCAAGAGCCGGATCGATGGAGACGCCTTCGCCCGGGGGATCGTGGAGGGCATGAGCAAGTCCCCCTCGGCCTCGCAGGGCAACGCCCTGCAGTGGAAATCCATCCAGCCCGTCCGCGTCCTCCTCCAGGCCGAGCGCGGCGAAGCGGAGGCGTTCGCCTTCGTCCGCTTCGGCTCATGGAAGGGCAAGTTCCGCTTCTGGCTCATCAAGGACCAGGGGGCCTGGAAGGTTTTCGACTACGATTCCCTGGAGGACGGCCTGCGTCTCTCCGTCACTGCTGGCCTCCTCTCCGCCGGCGCCATCCTCAGCACCGCCACGTCGCAGGCCTACCAGGCCTGGTCGCTCGACTTCAGGGCCTACGCCGAGGCCGTCGTCACCGGGAAGACGAAGCAGTTCCCCAAGGACCCCGACGCCCTCGAGCGCGCCGCCCCCGTCCCCGTCCTGCGCGGGCAGGTCGCCGTCCTCCGGGGCAGTGCCCTGGCCGGCGAGGGCCGCTTCGAGGAGGCCCTGCAGGCCGCCGACCGGGCCCTGAAGGCTCATCCCGACCTGCCCTCCGCCGTCATCCTCCGCGCCCCCGCCCTCCATAGCCTCAAGCGGTTCGAGGAGTCCCTGGCCGCCGCCCGGGAATACCTCCGCCGCCTCGGCGACGATCCAGACGGCTGGGTCTGGGTGGGCCTCGCCTTCGAGGGGCTCGGCAAGACCCCGGAGGCCCTCGACGCCTACCGCCGGGGCGCCGCCGCCGATTCGGAGGAGACCGACTGCCGCATCGGCCTCGGCCGCCTCCTCGCGGAGGCCGGGAAATCCGCGGAGGCCCTCGATCCCCTTCTCGAGGCCTGCCGCAACAAGCCTTCCGATCCCGAAACCTTCGACTCGGCCGCCAACCTCCTCCACGCCCACCCCGAGGAGCTCGCCGCCCTCTGCGCCGACCGCGCCCCCGCCCTCCCCGGCCACGGCCCCCTGCACTACCGCCACGGCACCGCCCTCTCCCGCCTCAAGAAGCTCGCCGAGGCCGAGAAGGCTTTCCGCGACGGACTCTCCCGGGAGGGCGCGGACCGGAAGGCCGACTACGCCGTCCAGCTCATCCCCATCCTCGCCCGCCTCGGGAAGGACAAGGAGGCCGTCGAGCTCCTCGGTTCCCTGGAGAAGGCCGATCCCGACGACCTCGTCGTCGATCCCGCGTACCTGCGGGCCGTCGTCGACGCCGCGGCGAGGCGCGACGAGGCGGCGGCGAAAGGCCTGGCCGGCCTCCTCAAGGAGTCGCCGTGGCACCACGGGGAGGCGGGGAGGGAGGAATTCTTCGACCGCCGGCGCGGGCGGCCATGCCGGGACCATCACCCCCATGGTGCTGGTGCCCCTGCTGGTCGAGAACTTCGGCCTGCCTGTGCTGGCTGCCGGCGGCATCGCCGATGGCCGTGGCCTGGCCGCCGCT
>CAYNDR010000040.1:0-4719 GCA_964395295.1 uncultured Planctomycetales bacterium | reverse complement strand
AAGAACCGCGAGGGGCTCGCCCGACTCATCGAGGACCGCCTGCGCGGGCGGCCGGAGGTCCGCGCCGCGCTCGCGGCGGCGAAGGCGAAGTGCGAGTTCGACGCGAAGCTCTCCGAACTGGAAGCGGGGAAGAAGCACGAGGAAGCTCGGGCCCTCTGCGAGGAACGGACGAAGGCGGCGCCGGACGACGCCGAGGCGTGGAATTCGCTCGGGCAGGCGCTCCTCGGCCTCGGGAGGCCGGCCGAGGCGGCACCCCCGCTCCGGAAGGCGGTCGAGATCGACAAGGCCAGCGTCCCCTTCCGGACGGACCTCGGCATGGCGCTCGCGCGGTCGGGCAAGGCGGACGAGGCGCGGGCGATCGCGGAGGCCCTGGAGAAGGAGGGAGACGGGGAACGGGCGCATCCCCGGTCCGCGGGGCGGCTCCTGCGGGCGAGGATAGAGGCGGTGGCGGGCCGGCCGGCCGAGGCGCTGGCCGCGATCGAGAAGCTCCTCGATCGGACCCCCTACTGGGTGGACAGGATCGGGCGCATCGAGGAACTGGCCGACCTCCTCCGGCGCCCCGAGGCCGGGGCGATCCTCGACAAGGCCCGCAAGGCCCTGGAAAAGCGGGAGGAGTGAACGGAGGAGACGGAGAAATCTAACCACAGAGGGCGCAGAGCGCACAGCGCGGCCGAGCCGCAACCAAAGGATTGTTGCGGCCGTTGCCGCGCATTGAATCATTGAGCCATTTTGTCATTGTGCCATTGACACCCGCGATCACGAGAGAGAGGCGGGATCCATTCTAGTCCTTGGGATCACGGCAGAAGCAGACGGGGGCCGGGAATCTTCTCGCAGTAACAAGATGTCAAACGTGAGTAGTACAGAGAGGAGGAGAAACGTTCAGCCATGGGTCTCCAAGCCCGAGTCCACCCCCATCGGTCTCTTCCGTTGCATATAATCACATCCTGAAGGGGCCTTTTTCCCGACGCCTTCGGATCGACGGGGAGAAGGCGGGGCAGGTGCTGCCCACGTCGGGGTCCTGGCGCCCCTACCCGCTGTCGGTCGATCTCTCCGAGGGGGACCACGAGCTGACGCTCACGTTCGTGAACGACAGGAGCGTCCCGGGGGTCTCGGACCGCAACCTGGTGCTCGACAAGGTGCTCTTCACGCGGGAGTGACCGGCCCCTGCGGTCCGGGATGCGCCGTCCCCGGCCGGGATCGTGTTACGTTTCGTAACGCAGGGTAACGCCGCGGCGGGCGTGTTCCCCCTCTCCAGGGATTTGCGGGAGGGGAAATCGGGGATGCGGGCCCGGTTTTGCCCGCGGCACGGGAATTGCGCATGGGCGGTCGTGGAAGCCGCGGTCTACCGCCGGCGGGAGCCGGAGAAGTCGGTGCTGTACCAGGTGATCCGCGAGCACCTCAACAGTTTCCTCGAATACGCCGACTCGCGCTCGGCGGAGGGGCGGGGGCTTCCGAAGTACGTGCGCGAGGAGTTCTTCCGGTATTTAAAATGCGGGGTCTTGGGTCAGGGCTTTGCACGGATCCGATGCCCCGACTGCGGCTTCGACGCCGTGGTCGCGTACTCCTGCAAGAACCGGGGGATCTGTCCGTCGTGCGGGGGGCGCCGGATGGCGGACACGGCGGCGCATCTGGTGGACAAGGTCCTCCCGCGCGTGCCGGTGAGGCAGTGGGTCTTGAGCGTGCCGCGACCGATCCGGTATCTGCTGGCGCGGGACGGGAGGCTCCTGTCGAAGGCGGTGGAGATCTTCGTGGGGGAGGTGTTCCGGGACCTACGCCTGAGGGGAAGGAAGAGGTTCAAGGGGAAGGGCCTGGCCGGGGCGGTGACGGGGGTGCAGAGGTTTGGGGGATTTCTTAATCTGATGAATCGCTCATAATACCCGCCTTTCTAAGTCATTGGGAATCAGGGAAGATCTGTTTTTGTATCGCCGACGTGTCCCCCTCGAGCAGGAGCTTTCCGGTCTCCCGCAGTCGCTTCAGAATACTACGTACCGGCTCCGATTCCAGATCGGAACGGCGGATTTCCCACGGAGCCCACGGCGCGACCTGTTCTTTCTTGAGAAGTCCGGCGTCGACCAGACGCTTGATCGTGGTATCGCTCGTGTCGGAGTACTTCGCCGCTCCCGCCAGCGTCAGGATCTCCGGGTCTGGCGCCGCCCGGGGCCGACCCTCGATCAGGTAGGACTTGCGCGCCGCGGTCACGCGCGACTGGGTCCACCCTCTCCCCGTAGCCGTCTTGCGGCCCAGCTTGTTGAGCACGCGCGCGATCTCGTCATCCCCATGGCGCACGGCCATGCGACGGATGACCTCGAGGTCCTCCATCGAGGTCACGCGCCCCACTCCGGACTTGGGCTTGTCCATCTCCAAGGGAGTGTGGCTCCCGCCCTTCCAGTGGACGACAAGCTCAAGCTTCTTGCCGGTCTGATCCTGGTTCACGATCACTTCTTCCACCACGATGCGGATGATTTTCTTCCTGAGTTCGACGGGACAACGCCCGTTCCACCACACCTCCGAGAACCGCTCTCCCAAATCGAGGACCCTCGCCTCTTCTTCTTCCGAAAGCGGGCGGATCTGGCGGTCCATCTCGGCCAGCGACGACTTCAGTTGCTCCACCTCTTGGAGTTTCTGGTTCCACCGTCGCTCCAGCTCCTCGGCCACCAGCCGGTTCCGGGGATCCACTTCGTTGTACTGCTCGAACGCGCGCTTGGCCTCGTAGTCGACCTGCTCCAACTGCCGCGCCGTCGCCTGCCGCCGATCCTGCTCCTGCGACCGGCGCCGCCGGATCGCTTCCAGGGCCGCCCTCATCCCCAGAGGCGACAGCACTCGCACGAGCTCCTCGCCGAAGCGACGGTCCACGGTACTGCCCCCGAAGGCCAGGCAACGCGCTCCCCCCTGGGGATAGTCGCCCTCGCACATGTACCGGGCCGCCGTCCCGCTCTTCCCCCAGTAGCGCACGTGGAGCTTCCGCCCGCATCGTCCGCACCGCAAAAGTCCCACGAGGATCCCTTGCCCCGCACGGATCGGAGCCACCGATTCGTCGCTGCCCATGTGGAGGTCGTTTCCCCGGATGATCCTCTGGTTTTCCTCGTACGTCTCCCGGTCAATATACCCTTCGTGGTGGTTCCAGAGAAACACCCGGCACTCCTCGGGCCGGCGTACCCTTCCGGGGCGCTTGCGCAGCCGCCCGTCTTCAAGCACCGTCTCGCTGGGACGCCGGCCCCAGAAGTACGCTCCCGCGTAAAACGGATTCCTCAGGCCACTGGACACGAACGAGTGCGTCGGCACCTGCCAGGCGATGCGCGTCTTGCCGTCCCCGTCGCGGTTCACCGGGAGTTCCACTCCCCCCGTGTGAAACCACAGGAACGTCTGCCGGACGCTGCGCGTCTCCCGGAACTTCCGAAACATCAACGCGATCGCCTCCTGCGCCCGCAGGTCCGGGGCCTTCATCACCTTGTCTTTCCCGTCGCGCACGTATCCGCCGGGAACCCGCCGCAGGAGCTCTCCGCGCCGCGCCTTGGATTCCATCCCCCCGATCAGCCTCATCTTGATCACGTTGAGCTCGACGACGCTGAGCGTCCCCTTGATGCCCAAGACCAGCTGGTCGTCCATCCGCCCCAGGTCGTAGACCTGCTGCGCGTCCCCGATCAAGGTCCCGAAGATCCCGCACACTTCGAAGAGCCGGCACCAGTCCTTGTCCGTCCGCGACAGCCGCGAGACCTCGCGGCTGAGCACGATCCCAACTTCGCCCATCGCCACCGAGGCGATCAGGCGTTCGAATCCCTCCCGGCTGGCCGCGGCGACCGCGGCGCTGGCGCCCAAGTCCTGGTCGATCACGTCGACCTTCTTCCATCCCAGCTCCCGCGCGCGGTCGGCCAGCGAGTACTGCAATCTCTGGCTCTCCTTGTTCTCCCGGACCTGTCGCTCCGAAGATTGCCGCAGATACACGACAGCCTTGCGCTCCAGATGCGCGGGCGTGATCTTAGGACTCTCGGCCGGATTTTCAATGGCTTTCTCCTCGTTCGGCTTCGATGACCGCCATGATCGCTTCCGCCATCCGCGCGATCAGTTCCTCTTCAACCCTGGGATCGAGCGGAAGTCTGGCTTGGGCGACGCGATCCCGCACGAACTCGAACACGAGTTGTCTCACGCGCACCTCTCTTTCCCAGGCTTGGGCCCGCTTCCGAGAGGATACCGCCGTCCGGGGCACCCGGGACAGGGACTTCTGACGGTCTCAAAAGCGCGGAAAGATCCAGGAGGGCGCGCGCGCCGATCTCGGCAACCGATGAAAGCTCGAACGATTGAGCCTCCGGGTGCACCATCCACACCGGGATCTTCAGCGGCCTTCCGGACGGATCCGCGACGACCAGCACCCCGTCCCCTAAGCGCGTCTTGCGGATGACGTCGAGTTTCTTCTCGTGGAGCGGATGGAAGGGGTAGTGAACCGTCACCTGCAAACTTATGGTGTTATGGCGGTTGATTGCTTAACGTCCACGTCCATGGAATTTTCTTGGACGGTCTCTACGTCGAGGACGCAGCGACGGGGAAGCTGAGGTTCCGCCGGCTCCCCGAGCCCACCAAGGACGACCTCGACCGGGTGCTCTCTTGGGCGCGGTTCCGGATCCTCAAGTTCCTGGGGAAGGAGGGGTTCTCGGTGGGGCCGCGGGGGGGGGCGGTCGGGGGGGAGCGGGAGGACGTGCTGGGGGAGGAGCCGCCGTCGGCGAT
>CAYNDR010000039.1:15063-27641 GCA_964395295.1 uncultured Planctomycetales bacterium | reverse complement strand
CCCGAAGACGATAGGGATTCCTGCCGGGACGGTTCCGCTATATAATCACGCCTCGCCCCGCGGCGCTTCCCCCTCGATCCGGGCGGCCCGGGGTGAAACCGGGTTTCCCGCCGTCCCGTATCAATGATGGGCTGACCGCGGCCCGGAGCGGAAGGGGAATCCTCTTTTCCCGACCCGGAGGTGGGGCTTCATGGGAGAGGACGCCGTCACGGTGAAATGCCCGTGCGGATACTCCTTCCAGGCCCCCGCCGAGGCCGCCGAGGGACTGGTCGCCTGCCCCGCCTGCAAGAACTCGTTCAAGCCAGAAGACCCCGTCGCCCAGGAGGAAACCCCGCCCGCCAGCCTGGGCCAGATCCTGATCGAGAAGGGCTGGGTCACCCCCGAACAGCTCCAGGACGGCCTGCGCAAGCAGGCGGAGGCCCTGGCCTCCGGGAAGACCATCCGGCTCGGGGAGGCGCTCGTCGAGACCGGCGCCCTCTCGGCGGAGAAGGCCAAGGAGGCCCTCGCGATCCAGGACACGGCGCCGATGCGCTGTCCCTCCTGCGGGAAGACCTACAACGTCCGCGGCTCCAGGGACGGCGCCCCACCGGCCTGCAAGAAGTGCAAGGTGCCGCTCGGCCCCCCCTCGGGACCGCCGAGCCTCAAGGCCGAGGACACGACCATCTACCCCCAGCGGCGCCCCGCCGGAGAGACCTTCGACTCCACGCTGGAGACCCTCATCCCCGGCTACCGCCTCCTCAAGCGCCTGGGCTACGGGGGCATGGGCGCCGTCTTCCTGGCGCGCCAGGAGAGCCTCAACCGCCAGGTGGCCGTGAAGCTCCTCCCCCCCGAGTTCGGCAACGACGCGGGCCACGTCCGGCGGTTCCTCCAGGAGGCCCGCTCCGCCGCCAGGGTCAGCCACGAGAACATCGTCGGGGCCGTGGACGCCGGGGAGGCCGGCGGCCGCTACTTCTTCATCATGGAGTACGTCCCCGGCGAGACGGTCTTCAAGATCGTCCGCAAGAAGGGGAAGATCCCGGAGGCCAGGGCGCTCGACGTCATCCGCCAGGTCGCCCGCGGCCTGCGCCACGCCCACAAGAACGGCCTCATCCACCGGGACATCAAGCCCAAGAACCTCATGGTCACCCCCGAGGGGACCGTGAAGATCTGCGACTTCGGCCTCGCCCGGGAGATCGCCTCGGAGGACAGCCTGACCAAGGCCGGGATCGTCATCACGAGCCCCGCCTACGCCTCCCCGGAGCAGTGCCGCGGCGGCGCGGGCGTGGACCACCGGTCGGACATGTACGCGCTCGGGACCACCCTCTTCGAGATGCTCACGGGCCGGCGCCCCTTCGAGGCCAAGTCGGCCTCCGAGATGCTCAACTGCCAGGTGAGCCAGGAGCCCCCGGCGCCCCGCAGCCTGAATCCCTCGATCTCCCCGGGCGCCGAGAACCTCGTCCTGAAGCTCCTCAAAAAGAAGCCCGAGGACCGCTTCCGCGACTACGACGAGATCATCGCGGCGATCGACGCGATCGCCGGCGCCGCCGCGCCGCGCAAGACCGTGGCGGCCCGCCCCAAGCCCCGCAGTCCCTGGCCCGTCGTGGGGGCGCTGGGCGCCGCGGCGGCGCTCCTGCTGGCTATGGTGATCCTCTCCACGAGCCGGAAGAAGGTGCCGGCCCCGGACGACGCGGCGGGGAATGCCGAGCCCGGGGGGCGCGCCCCCGCGCCCTCCGACACGAAGTCGGACGCCCTCTTCAAGGACGCCCACGAGATCCAGGAGCGCGCGGCCGGGAATCCTTCCATGTATGACGCCGTCCGCACCCGGTGGAAGGAGCTGGAGGCGCGCCACCGCGGGAAGCCCGACTACGCCCGGTTCGCCGCCGCCCTCGTGGAGTTCGAGGCCAAGGTGGAGTCGGAGGCGGAGGCCGCGTCGCGCCTGGCCCTCTCCGAGACCGAACAGCACGTCAAGGCGGGCCGGCCCCTGGATGCCTTCCGGGCCCTGAAGGCGTTCCCCGCGGGGCTCGCGCGCACCGAGGCCGGCGCCCGCGTCGCGGCCCGGAGGATCGAGGTCCAGAAGGTCCTCGACGACCGCTACCGCAACGAGGTCGAGGCGTCCCTCTCCGACCTCGCCCGCGACCGGTTCGATGAGGCGCACCACCGCCTGCGCGACCTGGAGGCCTGGATCAAGGAGGCGGCGGGCGCCGGCTACGGAGGGCCCGAGCAGGCGGACCAGGTGAGGAACCTGCTCCGCAAGGTCGAGGAGGAGTCGGTCCTGGCCGCCCAGCGCGGCGCCCCGCCCGCGGTCAAGGACCCGGCCCCGAAGCCCGTCGATCCCGCGCCCGGCCCCGGGCCAGCCCCCGGTCCCGGGCCTCTGCCCGCGCCGCCCGCGGGCCCCGCGGGGCACGTCGCCGTGCTCCGCGCGGCCGCCCAGCGCGCCGAGCCCGTCCGCCGCGCCGCCGCGGCGGCGGCCTTCAAGGGCGCGTCCCCCAAGTCCTCCGTCTACCGCGCCGCGGCCCTGTTCCTCTCGAAGGAGGAATCCGCCTGGGGGATGGAAGCCCCCGTCAGCCAGGCGCTCGACGAGTACCTGTTCAGACTGCCCCTGCCGGGCGCGGAGGCGCTCACGCCCAACCAGCACCTCCAGTTGCTGGGCCTCCTGGCCCAGAAGATCGCGGAGTGCGGGGCGGCGAAGACGGAGGCCCTGGAGCTCTTCGCCTGCGCGCACGCCGGCGAGGCCGCTGCCAAGGGCGCCAGGCTCCCGGCCGACGTCCTGCGCCAGGCCCGCCTGTCCAAGGGGCCGGCCACGGACCTCTGGGGGCTCGCCCGGGCCGTGGCCCGGATCGAGCTGGCCCAGATCCTCCTCAAGCCGCCCGGGCTCGGGAGCGCGCTGGCGGCGGAGGCGGGGTCCTCCGCTCCGGACTTCGGCGACCGCTTCCTCGCGGGGCTCTGCTCCTTCAAGGATCCGGCGGTCGACCTCGCGCGGGCCTCCGAGCGCTGGAAGAAGCTGGACGCCTCCGCGCCCGATCCCGCCCTGTCCGCGCTCTGCGAGTCCGTGGTGGAGCGGCTCAAGCAGGCCGCCGTGTGCGACTCCTGCCAGGCGAAGGGGAGCTATCCCTGCGGCATCTGCGGCGGCACGGGCCTCGCCCTCTGCACCGTCTGCCGGGGGGCCGGGCGCGTCGCGGACGGCCTCGGCGGGCGGATCAGCTGCGCCTCCTGCAAACAGCGCGGCTCGGGCCCGTGCGCCGCCTGCGGCGGCGGAAAGATCGTGAAGTGCGAGGGCTGTGACGGGAAGAAATCCAAGGCCCAGGCGCCGGGGGGCCTCTTCCGCTTCCTCGTGGAGCTGGGCCTCTGCGACGCCTGCTCCGGCAGCGGGAGCGTCTTCCCCGCCGCCGCCTGGCCCTGCCCCGCGTGCGAGGGCCTCGGGCGCCCCCTGGAGGCCGTCAAGAAGGAGGCCGCGGCCCTGCCCGCCTGGATCAAGGCGCGGGAAGGCCGGGCGATCTGGAACGCCCTGCGGTGGCTGGCGAGGCACCAGACACCCGAGGGCTTCTGGACCACGTCCCTCCTGCCCGCCTCCTGCCCCGAGAAGGGATGCGAGCCCGCGCTGGTGCTCGTCCCCTGCGACGTGGGGGTCACCGCCCTGGCGCTCCTGGCCTTCCAGGGGGCCGGCCTCACCCCCGCCAGCGACCTCGACCTCGGGGGCGTGCCCGCGGGCCAGGTCATGCGGCGCGCCGCGGCCTGGCTGGCCTCCCGCCAGCAGCCGGGCGGCCTCATCGCCCTGCCGGCCAGCACGAAGCCCCTGATCGAGCACCTCATCGCCGCCACCGCGCTCGCCGCGGTCTCCCCCTCCCTGCCGCCGGGGGACGCGCTGGGGGAGCGCGAGCGGGCGGCGATCCAGGAGTCGGCCCGCCGCGCCGTGAAGTACGCCCTCTCCGGCCAGCAGAAGAACTCCGGGTGGGGGTACGTCGCCACGCCCCCCGCCCCCGACTCGTGGGTGACCTCCTGGGGCGCCCTGGCCCTCCTCACGGCGCGGGACGCGGGCCTCGAGATCCCCCGCCCGAGCCTCGCCGGGGTCCTCCAGTGGTTCGACTCCGTTACCGACAAGGGCGACCTCCACGTGGGCTACAACGCCACGCAGTCGGGCAAGATCCATTACGTGTTCAACCTCGCCTCCCTCCACCACGAGACCCTGAGCGCCTCGGCGGGCCTGGCGCGGTGGGTCATCGAGGGCAAGGCGAGCGGCCCCGTCGCCGCGGCCGAGCGGTTCCTTCAGCGCGATCCCCCGAACGCCGAGGCCCAGCGGCGCGACTTCTGCTACACGTTCTGGGGCAGCCTGTTCCTCGCCCACCGCCACCAGCGGCGCGGCGCGGACTGGTCCTTCTGGACGCTGGCGGCGGACCGGGAGCTCCTGACGCTCCAGGAAACCGCGGACACCTGCGCGCTGGGCTCGTGGGCCCCCGCGGACCGGTGGGGGATGTTCGCCGGGAAGGCCTACGCCGCGGCGCTCAACGCGCTCACCCTCGAGGTCCTCTCCGGGGCCCGGCCCCTCCTCGGCGCGAAGTAAGCCCGTTCGCAGCCGTCGGGGGGGTGAGGCCCCGGACGAAGTCAGCCCCTTTTTCATGCCCCAAACGCAGGAATAATGTGTACTATCATAAGGCAGGCTCATTCAGGGCCTGCGCCGGGCGGGCCCGGCGGGCGGGGTCTCTCCGAGGCGAGCCCTCCGTGAGAGGAAGAACGGCGGCATCTCCCTTCCCCTTCCCCCGGGGCCTTGAAGCTCACCATCAATGAACGGTGTTTCTTATATGAAACGACCGGCCCGGCCGGGCGGCCCCCCGGAAGGATCCCTCATTCGGACCGCCACGCCGGGGCGCCCCGGCTGTTAGTAGGAAGAGCGGCGGCCGGCCGGCGTCCCGGCCGCCCCCCGGAGGCCGGGGAGCGCGTATAGAAAGGCAGGGCGAGCGATGGTCATCGAGACAAGGCACCGAAAGCAGCAAGCCGGCCTGGACGCGGTGGTCCTGGGACGCCGCCGCGTCCGCGAGGTCCACCTCACGATCCGCCCCCTCCCCGGCGAGAAGCTCGCCGGGATGATGGAGCGCCTGGGCGAGACCCTCCGCGAGAACGGAGCCGCCGTCGTCCGCCACAGCATCTTCGGCGCCTCCTCCGTGCGCGGGCGGACGATCGAGGCCCTGAAGGCGGCGCTCGGCGCGGTCGACTGGCCCGTCTCCTGGGTCGAGGGGGACGAGGCCCGCAAGGGCAACAACGGCTCCGCCGACGCGCTCGCCGGGATGCAGGTCCTGGCCGTCTCCGGCGCCCCCGTCGAGACGGTGCGCCTCGGGGACCGGGTCGTCGGCCGGCAGTTCAGCGACGGCTGGGCCCGGCACCTCCTGCTGGGGGACCTCACTCCCGCCGAATCCTCGGCCCCCAAGCCCGACCAGGCCCGCCGCGCGTTCGAGCTCCTCTCCGACGCCCTGGGCCGCGCGGGCATGACGATGAAGGACGTGGCCCGCACCTGGCTCTACCTCGACGACCTCCTCTCCTGGTACAAGCCCTTCAACGAGATCCGCGCCCTGTTCTTCCAGGAGCAGGGCCTCCTCCGGGGCCGGATGCCCGCCAGCACCGGCATCCACGGACGCAACCCCGCCGGCGCCGCGATCCTCGCCGGGGCGTGGGCCGTCCAGGCCCTCGACCCCGCCCTGGTCATGCGCGAGGTGCCCTCGCCCCTCCAGTGCCCGGCGCCCAAGTACGGGAGCTGCTTCAGCCGGGCCATGGAGATCTCCGCGCCCGACGTCCGCCGCGTCCTCGTCTCCGGCACCGCCAGCATCGCGCCGGACGGCTGCAGCGCGCGCCCGGACGACCCCCGGGGCCAGATCGACCTCACGATGAGCGTGGTCCGCGCGATCCTGGAACAGCGCGGCCTGGGCCTCGAGGACGTCACCCGCGCCATCACCTACTTCAAGAGGATCCCCGACGCGGCCGTCTTCGACGCCTGGTGCGCCGAGAACGGGCTCTCCTTCTTCCCCACGGTCTCCATCCAGACCGACGTCTGCCGCGACGAGCTCCTCTTCGAGATCGAGCTGGACGCCGCCTCCGTCCCGCCGGAGGAGGCGCGCGGCGGCGCCGGGGAATGACGGGACGGGGCCTCCCGATTTTCTTGTAAAAGCCCAGCCGTTTAGCTATTCACGAGTCGTTTAGATTATTAGCCATGAAACACGTAACCTCGCTCCGCAGCGCGGCCGCGATCCTCGCGGCCGCGGTCCTCCCCGTCCTGGCCGCCGGCGCGCCCGCGCCGGGCCAGCAGGCCCCTCCCCTCTCGCCGTGCGCCCTCGCGGCGTCGGCCGACGGGAAGACCCTCTACGTCGCCTGCGCCACCGCCAACCGCGTGGCGGTCCTCGACACGGCCTCCGGCATGGTGTCGAAGACCATCGCCGTCCCCGCCCCGCCCACGGGACTCGCCCTCTCCGCCGACGGCGCGCGCCTCGGCGTCACCTGCGCCGATCCCGGGGGGCGCGTCTGCGCCGTGGACACCGCCACCGGCGCCGTCGCCGCCCCCCTGCCCGCCGGCCACTCGGCCACCGGCCCCTCCCTCAGCCCCGACGGGAAGACCCTCTACGTCTGCAACCGGTTCGAGAACGCCGTCGCGGCCATCGACCTCGCGGCCGGCAAGGAGAAGTTCAAGACGCCCACGGCCCGCGAGCCGATCGCCTCCGACGTCACCCCCGACGGCAAGTGGCTCGTCGTGGCCCACCACCTCCCGCCCGGCCCGGCCGAGGCCGACGAGGTGTACGCGCCCGTCAGCATCCTCGACACGGCGACGGGGAAGGTGGCCGCCGAGATCGCCCTCCCCAGCGGGAGCACGGAACTGCGCGGGGTGGACATCTCCCCTGACGGGAAATACGCCGCCGTCACGCACCTCCTGGCCCGCTTCCGCCTCCCCACCACCCAGCTCGACCGGGGCTGGATGAACACGAACGCGCTGACCCTGATCGACGTCGCGGCCCGGAAGCGGATCAACACGGTGCTGGTGGACAACGTGGACCGCGGCGCGGCGAACCCGTGGGGCGTGGCCTGGACGGCCGACGGGAAGACCCTCGGCGTGGCCCACGCCGGGACGCACGAGGTGAGCGTGATCGACGCGGCGGCCCTGATGGACAAGCTGGCCAAGCTCCCGGCCGCCCCGGCCGGCGGCGGGACCTACGGCGCGGCGGGCGCCTCGGCGGCCGAGGACGTGCCCAACGACCTCTCCTTCCTCGTGGGCATCCGCCGCCGCGTCCCGGCGGGCGGCCAGGGGCCGCGCGGCCTGGCCATCGCGGGCACGAAGCTTTACACGGCGAACTACTTCTCCGACTCCGTGAGCGTCCTCGACCTCGCGGGGAAAGGACCCGCCGCCGCGATCCCGCTCGGCCCCGCCCCCTCCCCCACGGTCGTCCGCAAGGGAGAGGCCCTCTTCAACGACGCCTCCATCTGCTTCCAGGGCTGGCAGAGCTGTGCGAGCTGCCACTCCTCCGACGCGCGCGTGGACGGCCTGAACTGGGACCTCCTCAACGACGGCATCGGCAATCCCAAGAACACCAAGAGCATGCTCCTGGCGTACCAGACGCCGCCGGCCATGAGCCTGGGCGTCCGCGACACGGCTCCCACGGCCACCCGCGCCGGCATCCGCTTCATCCTCTTCGCCGTCCGGCCGGAGGACGAGGCCCTGGCCCTGGACGAGTATCTCAAGTCCCTCCAGCCGATCCCCAGCCCCCACCTCGTCGGCGGCAAGCTCTCCGAGGCGGCCCAGCGCGGGCAGAAGATCTTCAACGACCCCGCCGTGGCCTGCGCCGCCTGCCACCCCTCGGGGCTCTACACCAACCTCAAGCCGCACGACGTGGGGACGAAGGGGCGGTTCGACCGGGACGCCTCGGCCTTCGACACCCCGACGCTGATCGAGCTCTGGCGCACGGCCCCGTACTTCCACGACGGCTCGGTCAAGACCCTGCAGGAGATGTTCACGGCCCGCAACAAGGACAACAAGCACGGCAAGACGACGCACCTGACGAAGGAGCAGATCGAGGACCTCGTCGCGTTCCTGCTGTCCCTCTGAGGTCATTCAGGAGCCAGCCCATGAACCGCTTCTCCCGCCGCGCGTGCCTCGCGAACACCCTGGGCGCCGCCGCCGCGGCCTCCCTGCCCTCCTTCGCCATCCACCGCGCCGGGGCGAGCCCCAACGAGACCGTCCGCATGGCCGTGGCCGGCGTCAAGGGCCGCGGCCGGGACCACGTCAACGAGTGGCTGAAGATCAGCGACGTCGAGGTGATGGGCATCTGCGACATCGACGAGACCATCACCGACACCGTGGCCAAGCAGATCGAGCAGAAGAACGGGAGGGCGCCGCGCTGCGAGAAGGACTGGCGGAAGATGATGGAGGACAAGTCCATCGACGCCGTCTCCATCGCCACCACCAACCACACCCACACCCTGCTCTCCATCTGGGCCCTCCAGGCCGGCAAGCACGTCTACGTCGAGAAGCCGTGCAGCCACAACGTCTGGGAGGGCCGCAAGCTCGTGGAGGCCGCCCGCAAGTACAGGAAGTGCGTCCAGCACGGGACCCAGAAGCGCTCCAGCGGCGGGAACTACAGCCTCGCGGCGTTCCTGCAGGCCGGGAAGCTCGGCAAGATCCAGGTCTCCCGCGGCCTCTGCTACAAGCGGCGCCCGAGCATCGGCAAGAAGGGCGAGGAGGCCGTCCCCAAGGGTGTCGATTACGACATCTGGCTCGGCCCCGCCCCCGTCCGCCCCTTCACCCGCAACCGCTTCCACTACAACTGGCACTGGCACTGGGACTACGGCAACGGCGACATCGGCAACCAGGGCGTCCACGAGATGGACGTGGCCCGCTGGATGCTCGGCAAGGGGCTCCCCCGGCGGGTCATGGCCGTCGGCGGCCGCTTCGGCTACGAGGACGACGGCGAGACCCCCAACACCCAGATCGCCTGCTACGACTACGGCGACGGCCAGCAGGTCATCTTCGAGGTCCGCGGGCTCGAGACCCCCAAGTACATGAACGAGGGCATCGGGAACCTCGTCCACTGCGAGAAGGGCCACGTGTCGAACAACAAGGCCTTCGGCGCCGACGGGAAGGGCGTGGCCGTTGACGCGAAGGCCTCGCCCCCCGGCCCCGGCGGCCACTTCCAGAACTTCATCCACGCCGTCCGGGCCAACGACCCGAAGCTCCTCAACGCCGAGATCCTCGAGGGCCACCTCTCGGCCGCCCTCTGCCACCTGGGGAACATCCCCTACCGGCTCGGCGAGATGGTGCCCTTCGACAGCAAGGAGCCCGCCTTCCCCGGCAACGACGCCGGCAACGAGGCCTTCGAGCGGATGAAGGCGCACCTCAAGGAAAACGGCGTGGAGCTGGCCGGGCTCAAGTACCGCCGCGGGCCGGTCCTCGCGTTCGACCCGGAGAAGGAGACCTTCCCGGGGAACGACGCCGCCTGCAAGCTCCTGCGGCGGGACTACCGGCCGCCCTTCGTGGTGCCGGAGAATCCCTGACCCCGGGGGCTGGTCCAGGTGCCAGGGGATGTGATTGCCGACTCCAGGGGTGAGGCTGGTCAAGAAGGCAGGGGCGCCTTTCGCGCTCCTCGATGGCAAGGCCGTCCGAATGGTGCCTCGCTTCGGGAGAAGCGAGCCTCCTTGACGCCAGGGAGCATCGGCAGGGAGCCGCGATCGGGGCTCGCGGCCCGCCTGTTTCCCTCTCAGGGCATCGGTTCGGCGAGCTTCCTGGCCAGGGCTTCCGCAACGGCCAGCTCGCCCGCCCATTTCCGGAGGTAGGCCCTGTCCACGCCGGGATTCATCCAAAGGACATCGGTGATGTCCGCCAGGTCCCGTTCCCGCCCCGCGATCAGCTTGTGAAGGATGAGATCCTCGGGCGAAATGATCCAGGCCTCCAGGCCGTTGATTTTCTTCCGGACGCGGCGTTCGAACGCCTCGCGCTGGTAGCGCGTGGTCACCAGGAAGAAATCTACGCGCACTTCGCGGCCGTCGGCGAAGCGGATCACCGCAAACTTCATCATCCCGGCCAGCCGGTCGAGATGACCTTTCTCATGGATTTGCGGGACCGTGAAGCCGTTCCGGCAAAACTCCTCGCACAGGGCTGGGACACGCCCGGGGGAGAGGGCCAGCGTGAAGTCCAGGTCGTAGGTCGGCCTCGGAATGCCCCAGAACCGGACCGAGACGCCCCCCATGATCATGTAATCGACCCGATTCCGTTCCAGGAAGGCGACGATCTCTTCGAGCAGGATTTGAAGAGGAAACGTCGTCATTTGAGCCTGGAGAAGCGTTCGGCGATGAGGCGATTGGCTTCGTCATGCTGCCGGAGGATCAACTTCCATCGGCGCGCGGCCGTCCTGGGCCCTCCCGAGTCCAGGGCGCGCCACGCCCACCCGGCAAGTTCCAGGAAGAGGGAATACCTCCGTTCGTGGCCCATCTCCCGGTAACGGGCTACCTCGTCCTTGGACAGCATATCTGCATTATAGGCTTTAGCCGAAGAGCCGGGCAATAGGCCCCGTTGGGAGTCAACGAGGCTGCGGACGGCGGACGGCCGCGACGGCCTCCAGCAGAAGGCGCTGGATGGGCAGCTCCGTCACGGACGCCCCCCAAGATGTCTCAGCAGGATCGCGTCGCTCGCCTCGTGCTCCTCCCGAATGACCTCCAGGCGCCGCCGGCGGTCCGCCTCCGGCAACTCCAGGAGCGAGCGCCAGGCAAGCGTCATCAGTTCCTCGACCTCGCGCCAGCGTTCCTCCGGCGTCATCCGGCGATAGGCCTCGATCCGGGCTTCGCTCAGCAAAACATCCCCTCCTTTGCGTTCATGCTATTCCGGCAGAGACCCGAGGTCAAGGAGGCTCGCCGGATGTGGAGGCCGCCGAATCCGGCCGCCACGCCGCGCCGGCAGGAGTCACTCGCCGGCGGACGCCACGACCGCGGGCTTCCCCCCGCGCCGGACGATCCGCCGGGGGAACCCCTCCTCCGCGATGTCGCCGTAGTTGTGCCCCGCGTCGGCCGGGTAGACGCAGAAGAAGCAGAGCGGGGTCCGGCCCGTGTTGACCGTCCGGTGCGCCCAGAAGGGCGGCACGTAGACCATCCGACCGCGGGACATCCTCTCGGCGCGAAAATTCCCGCCGGCGGTCTTCATCAGCACGAGCCCTTCCCCGCGCAGGCCGAGATACACCTCGGCGGCCCCGGCGTCCGCGTGGTAGTGGCCCTTGGTCATGTAATACTCGTCGCCCACCAGGCCGGGCAGGACCCGGCTGATGCAGGCCATGAGGTTCCCGGGGGTCTCCGGGACCGCATGCTCCTCCACCTCGTAGTGGACGGGATCCCCCCGCCGGACCTGGTCCTCCAGCGCGGCGGCGTCCGCGTAGTAGCCGCGGAGGTCCGAGGCGCGGCGGACGAGGCGCCGTATCGGCCGGCGCATCGAGCCCTTCTCGAGGTCCAGGTCGATCCCGAAGGGGGCGAGGAGAGGGGTCTTCACGGGGCGCTCCTTCACTTGCGGACGCGGGCGGCGATCTCGCAGAGCCTGTCGAACTCCGGCCCGGACGTGGGGATGTCGATGTGGAAGACCTCCGCGATCACCCGCGTCCAGCCGTGGATGAAATAGACCCAGCCGTCCTCGACGCGCAGGCGGCGCTCCGCCTGCCGGGCCCGCGCCTGGTCGAGGAAGACCAGGTTCCCCCGGTAGTTGAAGTCCCAGGCGATGCCCCTCTCCGGGAAGACGGCCGCGCCGGTGAGGGGCGAGCCGGGGGCGTCCTTCCCGAGGCCCGTGGCGTTGGCCACGAGGGACCCCGGCGGGAGGGACGCGAGCACCGCATCGTTGGCCTCCGGCATGGGGGCGTGGACGTAGTCGACGCGGATCCCCGGATTGACCCGCGCGTGGATCTTCTTCATCTCATCGAGGCGGCCGGGGGACCGGTTGGAGACGACGATCCGCGCGGGGCGCTCCCCGGCGGGCCGCTCCATGAGGTGCGTCGTCAGCGCCAGGCTCGACCCGCCCGCGCCGATGAGGAAGAGCTCCGCGCCCGTCTCCCTCCAGTACCCGTCCGGGACGATGGCGCGGAGGCTGAGGCCGCTCGTGATGGGGTCCTTCGCGTGGCCCCAGAGCTTCCCCTCCCGCTTGGAGATGCAGCTCGTCTCGCCCAGGAGGCGCGCGTAGGGGTCGAGTTCGTCGAAGAGGTCCCGCGCCGCGTCCAGGAGATCCAGCTTGTGCGTGGTCACCAAGCCGCCGAGCGAGAGGCCGTCCTCCTTCAGGTACCGCACCACCTCGCGGTAGACCGAGGGATCGTCGTGCCAGCGGCAGTCGATGCCGCGGATCGGGGTCCCGCCGAGGCCCAGGTGCCTCGCCCACTCGGGGAAGACCTTCATGATCCCGCTCTGGGCGGTGGTCATCCCGACGAAGTAGAAGGTCGGGACCTTTGCCGGGAGGAAGTCGAAGTGGGTGTGGGACAGGTCCACGGTCAGTACCTCAGCAGGCACTTGACGACCTGCCCGCCGCGGACGGCCTCCAGGGCCTCCGCCACCCGCTCCACGGGGAACTCGTGGGTGAAGCCGTAGCCCCCGAACAGGTTCACGGCCTC
>CAYNDR010000039.1:3087-15053 GCA_964395295.1 uncultured Planctomycetales bacterium | reverse complement strand
GCAGACCCCCTCGACGGCGTTCTTGAGCGGGAGCTTCCCCTCGCGGATCCACCGGCAGAGCGGGGCCTGCGCCTCGCGCTCCCGCCGCCGCGTGGGCCACTGGTGGACGAAGAGGTTGAAGTTGTACGGCCCCGCCGACTTCTGCACGTTGAGGCGCTCCGCCGAGATCACGCCGTAGACGCAGATCGAGCCGCCCATCTTGACGAGCGGCAGGGCGGCGTTGACGATGCCCTCGCTCCCCACGGCGTCCACCACGGCGTCGAGCGACCCCGCGAGCGGCTTGAGCTCGGGGCCGTCGGGGGTGAAGACCGCGTCCGCCCCCATCTGGAGGGCGCGCTGGCGCTTCGACTCGACCGGATCCGCGAGGCCGATCCACTTCAGCCCGAGGAGGCGGCCGAACTTCACGAAGCTCAGGCCCACGGGGCCGCCGCCGAAGACCAGCATGCGGTCGCCGGCCTTGAGGTGGAAGTCGCCGAAGCCCCCGTAGACCTCGCGCCACGTGCACAGAAGGGCCGCCGCCTCCACCGGGATGTCCGGCTCCACGGCGCGCTGGATCTCGTAGCACTCGAACCAGCCGTGGGCGGCGTCGGCCGCGCCGTCGGCGACCATCGCGTCGTGGTCGTTCGCCAGGGTGTACTCGCAGAAGCCGCCCCAGCCGCTGGAGTACTTAGGGTCGGAGAACTCGAAGAGGAGGCCGCCGATCGCGCGGTCGCCCGGCTTGAAGTTCCGGACCTTGCTCCCCACCGCCTGCACGATCCCGGCCCCCTCGTGGCCCAGGACCAGCGGGTAGCGGTCCACCCCGGGGAAATGGCCCGCCACGAGCTTCCCGTCCGTGGCGTTGCAGAGGCAGGCGACCTCCGTCTTCACCAGGGCCTGGTACGGCCCGGGCGTCGGACGGCCGAGGTCGACCACCTCCACCTTCCCGGGCGTGACGACGGCGACGGCCCTCATCGGGATCTCCTTTCAGCTCGCGCAGGAGGAATCCTGCCTGGCCAGCCCGGCCAGGTCCTCGTACACGCCCACCAGGGAGCGGTAGGCCTTCTCGAAGACCGGCATGATCCGGAGGTACCGCTCCCGCGTCTCGGCGTCCGGCTCGGCCGTGTGCTCCACGCGGATGAACCGGTGGATGACGTCGAAGTCCTTGTAGAGCCCGGCCGCCACGCCGCCGATCACCGCCGCGCCCATGGAGGTGGCCTCCTCCAGGTAGTTGAGCGACTGGACGCGGCAGCCGTAGACGTCGGCCATCAGGTGGCGCCAGACGGAGCTCTTGGCCCCGCCGCCGATCACGGTGATCGCGTCGATCGGGACGTGTTTGCGGAAGATCTCCACGATGATCCCGAGGTTCATCGTGATCCCCTCCATCACGGCCCGGAGCATGTCCTCGCGGCGGCTGGCCAGGTTGAGGCCGATGAAGGCGCCCCGGGCGTTGGGATTCCACCAGGGCGTGCGCTCGCCGAGCATGTAGGGGAGGAAGAGGAGGCCGTTGGCGCCGGGCGGGGACCGCTTGATGGCCTCGTCGATGAGGACGTACGGATCGACCTTCCGGGCCTCGGCCTCCCGGTTCTCGGGATCGCAGAGGGTGTTCTTGAGCCACTGGTGGCTGGAGCCGGCCGTCTGCATCGTGCCCGAGGGGTGGAGGTAGCCGGGGACGCAGTGGGCCCAGTTCATCGTGCGCATCTCCGCGTCGACGATGGGCTCCTTTACGGTAAGGGCGATCCAGCTGGAGGACCCGAGGTAGTTGTAGGCGGTGCCGGGCTTGATGCATCCCACGCCCACGCCCGCACAGCTCCCGTCCCCGCCCCCCACGGCCACGGGGGTGCCCTCCTTGAGGCCGGTGGCCGCGGCGGCCTCGCGGGTGACCGTGCCGAGGATCGCGGTGGAGTCCATGGCCTGGGGGAACATCTCCCCGTCCACGCCCGCCAGGCCGATGATCTCCTTCGACCACGTGAAGGAGTTCAGGTCGAAGGCGTTCGTCCCCGAGGCGTCGGAGAAGTCGGTGGCAAGGCGGCCGGTGAGGCGGAAGTTGATGTAGTCCTTGGCGCAGAGGGTTTTGTGGGTCCGCTTGTAGAGGTCGGGCTCGGTGTCGCGGACCCACATCAGCTTCTCGATCGAGTAGGAGGGGCTGACGCGGTGGCCCGCGATGCCGTAGAACCGCTTCCGGTCGATGCGATCGAGGATCTGCGCCGCCTGCTTTTCGGCGCGCTGGTCGCAGTAGAGGATCGAGGGCCGCAGGACCGCGCCCGTCTTGTCGACGAGGGTACAGCCCATCATCTGCCCGCTGAGGGCGACGACGGCGACCTCGCCGGGATCGACGCCGGCCAGGAGCGCCCGGGTGGACTCGCCGATGGCCTTCCACCAGTCCTGCGGATTCTGTTCGGCCCAGTTGCCGTTGAAGAAGCGCGTCTCGTAGGGGCAGGTCCGGCTGGCCACGAGCTTCCCGTCGAGGGAGTAGAGCGTGGCCTTGTTGCCGCTGGTCCCCAGGTCGTGCGCCAGGAGGTAACCGGCCATGGCGGGGCCCGCTAGAGGGAGTTCCCGACCGACACGATGATGATGCCGAGGAGCAGGACGCCAATCCCGGCGGCCAGGGTCCGCTTGCTCGACGCGTCCGCCTGCCTCCACTCCCCGGTCATGAATCCCAGGAAGTTCCCGATGAGGATCGAGCCGGACTGGAAGATGGCGAAGCCGACGGAGGTCCCCAGCTCCCCGACCTTCCAGCCTCCGATCCCGTAGAAGAAGAGGCAGGCGAAGTGTCCCAGGGCCATGAGGGAGGCCATGAGGATGTTGCGGCCGCTTTCCGGGACGGCGAAGCCCTTCCACGTGTTGTTGCGGAAGAGCTGGACCGTGCAGAATCCGAAGCTGGAGATGAGGCCGCCGAGAAAGATGAGCGTCCAGACGGCCAGCCCGCTGAGCCATGGCGGATTGCCGAATTTCTTTTCCGCGATCCCGCCCAGGCCGCCCCCGATGTGAAAGGCGATGTTCAGGCCGGAGGAGAAGAGTCCAGCCAGGACGCAGACGATCACGCCGACCAGCATGTTCTTCTTCGGGGCCGCCGCGTCGGCCGCACGGGCGGCCTTCTCTCGCCGGACGCCGGCCAGGCCGTTTACCGCCACGCCCGCGATGCACACGAGGATGCCCAGGATGACGAGGAGGCCCCCCTTCGTGGCGGCCTTGTCCGCGTGGCCCAGGAAGAACGGCACCATGGAGCCGCAGAGGGCCATCGTGCCCATGGTCAGGGCGTACCCCAGCGACAGGCCCAGCATGGCCAGGCCGTGGCCCCACATGCAGAATCCGCAGCCCCAGAGGAATCCGAGGGCCATCACGCCGAAGATCGTCCCGCCGGGGACCTGCCCGTAGAGGCTCCCGAGGCCCTTGAGGGCCAGCGCGGAGAATCCCACCGGGACGACCAGCATCCCGATGAGGAAGAAGGCCCCCCAGGTGTTCTCCCAGGCGTAGTTCCGGATGTACTTGGACGGCAGCGCGAAGGTGCCCAGGAAGAACGAGGCCAGCAGGATCAGCGCCATGCCCGTCAGCATCGGTCACCCCCTTGAACGGGACGCCGGGAGCTTTTTCGCATATGAAACATCGTTTATACTATATTCGTTTGGATATTCCGGGCAAGATATTTCTCCGGAGGAGCCGCGATGAAGAGAGCCGGGAGGGCGAAGGACGGGGTGCGCGAGGCCGTCCGGGAACGCTACGGACGGATCGCCGCGGGAGGCGGGGACGGATGCGGCTGCGGCCCCGCCCCTTCCTCCTGCTGCGGCTCCGCCGCCCCCGACGCGCTGGCCCGGAACCTGGGATACTCCGGGGAGGATCTGGCCGCCCTGCCCGAAGGGGCGAACCTCGGGCTCTCCTGCGGGAACCCGGCGGCGCTCGCGTCGCTCCGGCCGGGGGAGAGGGTGCTGGACCTCGGGAGCGGCGGGGGCTTCGACGTCTTCGTCGCCGCCCGGAGGGTCGGCCGCTCCGGCCGGGCCATCGGCGTGGACATGACCCCGGAGATGGTCGCCCGCGCGCGCCGGAACGCCGAGTCCTTCCGCCGGAAGAGCGGGCTCGACAACGTGGAGTTCCGCCTGGGCGAGATCGAGCATTTGCCCGCGGCCGACTCGAGCGTGGACGTGGTGATCTCGAACTGCGTGATCAACCTCTCGCCGGACAAGCCGCAGGTCTGGCGGGAGATGGCGCGCGTCCTCAGGCCGGGGGGGCGGGCCGCCGTCTCGGACATCGCCCTCCTCAAGCCCCTTCCGCGCGCGGTCCGGAAGTCCGTGGACGCGCTCGTGGGGTGCGTGGCCGGGGCCGCGCCCGCCCGCGACATCGAACGCGCGGCTGGGGAGGCGGGCCTCGTGGACGTCCGCCTCGAGCCGAAGCCCGGCGCCATCGACGCGATGGTGGACCGCCGGAGCGCGCTCTACCGGGCCGTCCTCGCGGCGCTCCCGGCCGGCGCGACCCTGGCGGACTACGCGACCAGCCTCTCCATCACCGCGCGCAAGCCGGGCCGCCCGCGGCTCACTTCGCGGCGGAGAGCCTGAGGGCCACCTCGGCCATCCGCTTGCCGAGGTTCTTCACGGTGGCCATCCCCACCTCGTCCTGCGAGATGTCGTCCTTCCAGTTGTTCCAGAGCGTCCCGCCGCAGTGGGAGGTGGGCCGCGACTCGCCCACGATGACCATCTCGTGGCAGATCAGCCCGGCGTGGATGTCCTGGAGCGTCCGCTCCTGCCCGCCGTGCCGCGCGCCGCCAACGGCGATCGCGCCGGCCACCTTGCCGCTCAGGGCATAGTTGTTCTTGCGGTGCACCAGGCAGCGCTCGAGGAAGACCTTGCAGAGGGAGCTCATCGTGCCCATGTAGACGGGGGAGCCCACGACGATCCCCGCGACCTTCGGATCCGCCATCTTCTCGGCCAGCTTGGGGAAATCGTCCGCCTGGCCTGCCGCCAGCGGGAGCCCCACCAGCGGGCCGGCCGGGATGCCGAGGTCCGCGAGCTCCACGAGCTCCGTCTCGATGCGGTCGGGCGCCACGGCCTTGGCCGCGTCGAGGCAGGCCTGCACCCCCGCCGCCGTGGTCTTCCCCTTCCGCAGGCTGGCGGCGATGCCGAGGATCTTGATCCCCTTCGCGTCCTGCGCCGCCGCGGCCGGGACCGCACCTGCGGCCACCGCCACGCCCGCCGCTCCCAGGAAATTCCGCCTTGAAAGGTCCGCGCTCATGCCTCGCCTCCTTGGTCGTCTCCCTACTTAACACCCTGCAGGATCGCCTTGGTCTCCTCCAGCCTCGGGACCCGCCCCGAGACCTTCACCACGCCATCGACGACCACGGCCGGCGTCCGCATCACGCCGTACCCCGCGATCGCGCCGATGTCCGCCACCTTCCCCAGCCTCGCCTGGAGGCTGAGATCCTTCACCGCCTGTTCCACGAGGGAGAACAGCCTCTTGCAGTCCGCGCACCCCGGCCCGAGCACCTCGACCACCATGATGGAAAGCCGCGCGGGGTGCCCCATGGCCTTGAAGATCCGGGCCTTCGCCGCCGTCCGGGACCAGTCCGCGGGGAGCCTCATGCCATAGCCACTATGCTATGAATGAGGAGGCCTGCCAAGCGCGATCCGGATCCGCCGGGGGCTACTCCGGGGCCAGGACCGACATCGTGTGGGGCCGGTCGTGCTTCGTGTTGACCTTGTCGGGGCCCGTGACGCAGTCGAAGTTGGTCACCACGACCATCCCGTTCCAGGGGATCGGCTCGCCGGGCTGGTCGAGCTCGCCGCGGCTCCCGTCGGAATCGGGGCTCTGGGCGATCCGGCGGACCTTCCCGTCCGGCGTCACCACCGCCACGGCGTTCTCGGAGAAGTCCGCCACGTAGATGTTGCCCTTCGCGTCCATGCAGATGCCGTCGGTCGTCCGCATCCGCGGGAGGTCCTGCGCCCAGACGGCGCTCCCGGTCGCCTTCCCGTCCGCCCCGAACGCGACCTTGTGGATCGCGCCGTCGCCGAAGTTCCCCACGTAGAGGTTCCCTGCCGCGTCGAAGACCAGGCCGTCGGCGCCGTACTGGCAATCCTTGTTGCGGGTGAGGAACGTGGCGACGATCCCCTTGTCCTCGAGCGTGTTGGCGACCTTGACGTTCGCGTCGTCGAGCTTGAACCGGTACACGGCGCTCACGAGCAGGCCCGAGGGATCCTTCACCTTCGTCATCAGGCTCTGGGTCACGTACGCGTGCCCGCCGCGGATGCGGACGCCGTTGGGGTGCTCCATGCCCTCGGCCACGACGGTCGTCTTGACGATGCTGTTCCCCTGGATCCGCAGGCGGAGGATCCGGCCCTTGAACTGCCCCTGGGGGGTGCCCTTCCACCCCTGGTTGTCGCAGACGTAGAGGTCGCCGTCCGGGCCGAACTGGATGCCCATGGGGCAGGCCACGCCCGTCTCGGGGAGGACGGGGACGTCGACCCACTTGGAGACCTTCCGGTCCCTGTCGATCCGGATGAGGCAGGCCGGCTTCGACTGGTCCGCGTAGTTCGGGCAGGCGACGACGAGGTCGCCCTGGGGGTGCACGTCCATGCCGTCCGGCGTGGGGCAGAAGTCCGGCAGGACCACGAAGAGCCTCGGCTCCCGGAGTCCCGCGGCGCCGGCACAGCCGAGGAGGGCGACGGCCGCGGCCAGCCCGGCGAGGATCCTCATCATGGCGCTCTTCCTCCAGAGGTCCGGCCTCGTCACCCGTTCCGGCGACCGGCCGGCGATTCCTGATATCCCAGGGCCAGCGAAATGGCCTTCGCCGCCTCGCGGACCTTGGGCCCCAGTTCCCGGCACATCCTCTCGTAAGTATAGTAGAGGGTCAGCACCGACAGCCCCACCACGGCCACCGCCTTGCCGGTGTAGTTCCGGATCGGCGCGGCGTAGCAGATGCAGCCCTCGGCGTATTCCTCCACGTCCACGGCGTGCCCCTGGCGGACCACCTCCCTGAGGTGGTTCCGCAGGCGGACCGGCTGGCAGATCGTGTGGCGGGTCTGCCGCTCGAGCCCCCTCTGGATGAGCTGGCTGAGGAGGTCCTCCCCGGCGTGGGCCAGGAGCACCTTGCCCGGGGCCGAACAGTGCAGAGTGTAGCGTCCCCCGACCTTGCCCGCGATCTGCACCGTGCCCGTGGCGTTCAGGTGCTCCAGGTACAGGACCTTGTCGCCGTCCAGGACGCCGAGGTAGGTGCTCTCCCCCGTGGCCTGCCAGAGGGCGCGGACGGGGCCGTTGGCCGCCACGAGGAGGTTCATCCGCCCCACGGGCTTGCTCACGTAGTGGAAGGGGCGCAGGCCCATCTGGTAGGTCTGCCGGTCCTCGTTCCGGACGACCCAGCCCCCCTTGAGGAGCGTCTGCAGGAGCCGGAAGACCATGCTCTTGTTCATCCGGAGGGCCTGGCCGACCTGCGAGACGCCGAGCGGCTGCTCCGACTCGCACAGGAGCTCGATGAGCTGGAGCACCTGGCGGACGGCGGGCACGTCGTAGCGGGGAGGGGCGCCGGCGCCCTCCGCCGGCCGGGGCCGCCCCTCCTCTTTGCGGGGGTGTTGTTTCATGGGCAAAACATTTTCATATCTAAAACGCCGTTTCAAATATAATCTACGCGCCGCCCCCGCGCAAGCGATTTCCATGCCCTCCGGGGAAGGCGTCCCCGCGCGGCGAGGACATTCGATCCCCGGGCGTCCGGATCGGGATCATTCCAGGGGAGCCCGCGGCGGGAACGGTGGATGAACCGCGGGGCGCGCGGAACCCGCGGAGCGGAGCCCCCTGGCCTGCCCCCCTTTGTCCTTTGCCGCGGAGGCGCAGAGGGCGCGGAGAGGAAACTCCCCTTGATTTCCCCCCTCGCCCCCCCGGGGGCTGACGGGAGGAGCCTCGGGGAACCGGGACATCTCAGCGTCTCTGCGCCTCGGCGGTTCCCGGCGAAAAATGGGGACACCTCAGCGGAGCCCCCGGGGCCGGATTTTTCGGCTATAATGTGACACGGCGCCAGGAAGGGCGGCGTATTGTCATTAGGTAAACGGTGTTTTTTTAGGGAAACCGGGAGGCACCCCCTCCCCTTCCGGGGGCGCGCGCCATGAAGGGATCCGCGGTCCGCATCCTCGCCCTGGCCCTGGCGCTCCTGGCGCCGGCGGCGGACGGCCGGGGGCAGGACGACGGCCTCTCCTCCGCCATCGCCATCCTCCCCACCAGCCAGCAGAAGGCCCAGGCGTGGCTCTACGTCACCGACGCCCCGCCCGCCGGGTGGGAGAAGCCGGACTTCAACGACTCCGCCTGGAAGAAGGGCCCCGGCGGCTTCGGGAGCAAGGGCACCCCCGGCGCCGCCGTCCGGACCGAGTGGCGCACCAGCGACCTCTGGCTCCGCCAGGCGTTCAAGCTGGCCGGCACCCCCAGCGCGGACGCCCGCCTCCTGGTGCACCACGACGACGACGCGGAGGTCTACCTCAACGGCCTCCTCGCCGCCAAGCTCGGCGGATGCACCGTCAACTACGAGGCCGTCCCCATCCAGGAGGCCGCCCGGAAGGCCCTCAAGGCCGGGAAGAACCTGATCGCCGTCCACTGCCGCCAAGCCGGAGGCGGGCAGTACATCGACGCGGGCCTCATCCAGGGCTCCCTGGGGAGCGGGGACCTCAAGGCGTCGGTCTTCCTCGATTGGCTGCTCCAGGACGCGCGCGGGACCACCGGCATGTTCTCCAGCGACCAGGGGGCCGCGGCGGAGAAGGCCGCGGTCGAGACCGCCCTGCAGGAACTCGGGGACGAGGGCCGGACTTTCCGCGCGGAGCTCGACCGGCTGGCCGCCTCCGGCGCCCCCGGCAAGGACCCCCAGTGGCGCGCCCTCTACGTCAAAGCGTGCGAGGCCCGCCGCGCCCGGCGCCTCCAGCCCCTCCTGGCCAGGGCGCAGAAGTTCGTCTTCGCCAAGCACTGGAACGTGGGCGGCAGCCACTACGCCTACACCGAGTGCCAGAGCGACGCCCAGGCCGAGCGCCACTGGGTCCCGGGCGCGGCGCTGTGCCTGCTCGAACAGAAGGGGCTCTACGGCGAGGTCCAGGCCCTCGTCGACGACCCCGGCGGCATCATCCGCAACCCGGACGTCTCCTACGACGGCACGAAGGTCGTCTTCTCCTGGAAGAAGGACGACCGCAAGGACGACTACCACCTCTACGAGTACGACGTCGCCTCGAAGAAGACCCGCCCGCTCACCGAGGGCCTCGGCTTCGCCGACTACGAGCCCAGCTACCTCCCCAACGGCGAGATCGTCTTCAGCTCCACCCGCTGCGTGCAGATCGTGGACTGCTGGTGGACGGAGGTCTCCAACCTCTACGCCTGCGACAAGGACGGCAAGCTCATCCGCCGCCTCGGCTTCGACCAGGTCCACACCAACTTCCCCACCGCCACGGACGACGGCCGCGTCCTCTACACCCGGTGGGAGTACAACGACCGCGGCCAGCTCTACCCCCAGCCCCTCTTCCAGATGAACATGGACGGCACCGCCCAGACGGAGTGCTACGGCAACAACTCCTGGTTCCCCACCACGATCATCCACGCGCGGGCCATCCCGGGGACGAACCGGATCCTCGGCGTCGCCACCGGCCACCACAGCGACCAGAGCGGCAAGCTCATCCTCCTCGATCCGGGCAAGGGCCGGCAGGAGAACCAGGGGGCCCAGCTCGCCGCCCCCCTGCGTCCCACCCCCGCCGACAAGATCGACGGCTACGGCCAGGACGGCGACCAGTTCCAGTACCCCTACCCGGTCGACGAGACGCGGTTCCTGGTGACCTACGCGCCGGTCAACCCCGGCCGCACCGGGAAGAAAGGCTTCGGCCTCTACTTCATGGACCTCGACGGCCGGCGGGAGCTCCTGGCGTGGGACCCGAACCTCTCCTGCAACCAGCCGATCCCCCTGGCGCCGCGCCCCAGGAAGCATGTCCGCCCGAGCGCCGTGGACTACCGCAAGACGACCGGCACCTACTACGTCCAGGACGTCTACTACGGGCCCGGCCTCAAGGGCATCGCGCGGGGGACCGTGAAAGGCCTCCGCGTCGTGGCCCTGGACTACCGCGCCGCCGGGGTGGGATCGAACGGCAACGGCGGGCCCGCCGGCGGGGCCCTCATCAGCACACCCGTCGCGATCGGCAACGGCGCCTGGGACGTCAAGACCATCCTGGGAACCGTGCCGGTGGAAGAGGACGGCTCCGCCTACTTCACGGTGCCGGCCCGCACCCCCGTCTACTTCCAGCTCCTCGACGCCAAGGGATACGTGGTGCAGACCATGCGCAGTTGGTCCACCCTCCAGCCCGGCGAGTCGTTCTCCTGCATCGGCTGCCACGAGAGCAAGAACGAGGCCGCGCCCCCGGTCCGCGCCACCACGATGGCCCTCCGCAAGCCGCCGCTGGCGCCCAGGCCCTTCTACGGGCCCGCGCGCGGCTTCAGCTTCCCCAGGGAGGTCCAGCCCATCCTCGACCGGAAGTGCGTCTCCTGCCACACCGGCGCGCCGGGCAAGCCCTCCGACCTGACCGCCCGGGAGGTGGTGGACGACGGGGCCAAGCGCCGGTGGAGCCAGGCCTACCTGTCCCTGACCCACGCCGCGCCCGACGACAAGGAAAAGAGGCGCGGATTCCGCGGGAGGGACAGCCATCCCGACGTCAACTGGGTCAGCGCCCAGTCCATCCCGCCGATGATCCCTCCCTACAGCGTGGGCGCCGCGAAGAGCCGGCTGATGGAGCTTCTCGAGAAGGGGCACGAAGGGGCCTCGATGACCCGGGAGGAGATGGAGAAGTTCGCCGCGTGGATCGACCTGGCCGTCCCGTTCTGCGGCGACTACAAGGAGGCCCACGCCTGGTCGCCGGCGGAGGTCGAGAAGTACGACCGCTATTTCAAGAAACGCAAGGACATGGAAGAGATCGAGCAGAAGAACCTCAAGGCGCTCCTGGCGGACCGCCCGCGCCCCTGACCCGCATGGAGAGAAACGCATGAATCCCGCCCCGAGACTCCTCCTCCTGGCGTTCTCCCTGGCCGCGTCCGCCGCCGCGTCGCCCCAGGAAGGTCCGGCGGTGAAGCACCGCTTCGCCTGCGCGGACTACTCGGCGGGCAAGGTCTTCCTCGTCTCGGCCGAGGGCAAGGTCGAGTGGGAGCACCCCGCGCCGAACTGCAACGACCTCTGGGTCCTCCCGAACGGCAACATCCTCTTCACGACCGGCAAGGGGGTCCTCGAGGTCGCTCCCGACAAGAAGAAGGCCTTCGAGTACAAGTCGTCGAGCGAGATCTACGCCTGCCAGCGCCTCCCGAACGGGAACACCTTCGTCGGCGAATGCAGTGCGGGGCGCCTGATCGAGCTGGATCCCTCGGGAAACGTCGTCAAGGAGGTCAAGCTCCTCCCGGACGGCAAGGGCGGCCACGCCTACATGCGCAACGCGCGGCGCCTGCCGAACGGGAACTTCCTGGTGACCCACTATGGCCTGGGCTGTGTCCGCGAGTACGATCCCGAGGGCAAGGTCGTCCTGGAGATCCCCGCCCCCGGCGGCCCCCACAGCGCGGCGCGCCTCCCCGACTGCAACACCCTCGTCGCCACCGGCGACCGCAAGGGCCCCAAGGAGTGCAAGGTCTTCGAGGCCGACCCCCAGGGCCGGATCGTCTGGGAGGTCACCAACGATGACCTCCCCGAGGGCGTGAGCTTCAAGTTCATGACCGGCTTCCACCGGCTCCCCAACGGCAACACCGTGATGAGCAACTGGGTGGGGCACGGCCAGTTCGGCAAGGCCCCCCACATCATCGAGGTGACGCGCCAGAAGAAGGTGGTCTGGACCTTCGCCGACCACCAGACCATGAAGACGGTCTCGACGGTCCAGGTGCTCGACCGCCAGCTGGATGCGGGCACCCGGTACGCGCAGCGGCTCGAGCTGACCACGGACGCGAACGGTCGCTTCACCGTCACGCCGGGCCCAGGGGCCGCGCGCGAGCCGACAACTTTGTCGGGGTGCGGCCCGACC
>CAYNDR010000039.1:0-3077 GCA_964395295.1 uncultured Planctomycetales bacterium | reverse complement strand
CGCGCCCGCGAAGACGGTCGGGACGGGCCAGGTGCGCGACCGCCCGGCCGACGCGCGCAGGGGGGAGGTCCTGCGCTGAGGGGGCGCGCCGGCGCGCCGGCGCGCCCCCCGGCCGCGGGCCCGCGTTCCCCGTCGGAGCCCCCCTCAAACCTTGGCCAGATGCGGCTCCCCGGCACACCCGGGGCCGGGACTCATAATCCTGCTTTCTTCAGGCCATTCGAAGCAGCGCCGCGCCCGGAGGAGGAACCTTCGAATTGACAGCGGTTCAGAAATGTGTTCCAGTCGACACCCATGAGAAGCTCGCTTTCCCTTGCCGCGGCTCTTCCGCTGCTGCTGGGCCTCCCTGACTCGGCGCGGCCGGCCGAGGAGCAGGCGCCCGCCGCATACCACGTCTCCCCGGCGGGATCTGACGCCAACGACGGAACGGCGCCGGGGCAGGCGTGGAAGTCGCTGGAACGGGCGAACCGCGCGGCCCTGCGTCCCGGCGACCGCCTCCTGCTTGAAGGCGGCCAGAGCTTCTCGGGCAACCTCCTGGTGACCGCCTCCGGGACCGCGGAAGCGCCCATCACCATCGCCTCCTATGGCACCGGGGCGGCGACCATCCTGGCCGGCGACTCCTGCGCCATCCGTCTGCAGAACTGCGGCCACATCGCCGTCCGCGGCCTGGTTCTGCGCGGATCCGGCGTGAAGCCTGACGGCGCCACTTCCAATACCTCCCAGGGCCTCGACATTGTCAGCACCGCCGTCGAAGGGAAGCCTTGGGAGAACATCCGCGTCGATCGCCTGACGGTCTCGGGCTTCCGCGACGGCATCGTCCTGCGTACCCCCATCGGGACCCAGGAAGTTGTCGGCTACCGCGACGTCCGCATCGCCAACTGCACCATCTCGGAATGTCTCGTCGGCGGATTCTACTGCTGGGGCTCCCGGCGGGCCAGCGGCAAACCGTGGCGCTTCCCGCTCGGCGCCGGGACTTTCACCGACTGCCGTCTCACCGACTGCGTCATCCACGACATCTATGGCGACCCCCGCGGCAATCCGGTCACCTGCCTTCCCATCCAGATCTTCAACGCCACGGCCTTCGCGGTGGAGCGCTGTGTCATCCGCAACTGCGGCCAGGCCGCGAAGGACAACGGGCAGCCGGGGGGCGTCGGCGGCCTGGTGTTCCTGGAATGCGACCGCAGCGTGGCCCGGTTCAACGAGTGCCACCACGTCGTCACCGCCCAGAGGTTCGACGGCTGCGCCTTCGACATCGACGGCGGCTGCACGAATTGCGTCCTCGAAGGCAACTACTCCCACGACAACGAAGGCTCGGGGTTCCAGACCGGCACCTTCGAGGGCTCCGGCCCGGTGGCCGGCAACGTCATCCGGTTCAACATCAGCGAGAACGACACGAAGAAGAATCCCGGCAACTCCGGCGGCATCATGACCTGGGGCAGGCAGGAGCGGGGCCTCATCCACAACAACACCGTCGTGGCCGGCCCGGGACTCGACGGGAAGCCGGCCGCCTTCCTCGGCAACGGGAAGGGGCTGACCGTCTGCAACAACATCTTCGTGGCCACGCACGACGGGGAGATCGTCCGCACCGGCGACGGCTGCATCCTGCGGAACAACTGCTATTTCCGGGCCGACGGCGGATTCGCGGTCCGGCAGGGGAAGGTCTTCGACAGCCTCGCCGCCTGGCAGGACGCCACCGGCCAGGAGAAGCTCGACGGGGCCCGGATCGGCTTCGCCGCGGATCCCCGGCTCCGGCGGCCGGGAGGCGGAGGCGCCATTGACAACCCGGCCCGGCTGGGCGCCCTCGCGTCCTATGATCTGCTGCCGTCCTCGCCGCTCATCGGGAAGGGCCTCGACATTCGGAAGGTCTTCGGGATCGAGCCGGGCCCGGGTGATTTCCGCGGCACCTCCCTGAGGAATGCCTTGGACCTGGGCGCGCTGCAGCATCGTTAGGATGCGGCCCGCTCCACCCTGTCACTCCCGCGCGAAGACGAGCCCCGCCACCCGCGCGGCGGACTTGCCTGGTATGACATCCTCATCAAAGGTCCCAGGCACATCCGCCATAAAATAACGCGTCTGCCCCAGGTGCTCGACGCCCCCGCCGACGCGCTCAAGGGGGAGGTCCCGCACTGAGGGGGCGGTTCGGCCCGATCATTCCGACCACTCCCGGCGGAAGACCGCGTCGGGGACCTTCTTCTCGGAGCTCCGCCAGGCGTAGAAGGCGCGGCGCTTCGGGCTGTAGACCACGCCGCTCGCCTTGACGGGGAGGGGCCCGCCCAGCTTTTCCCAGGCGGCCCCCTCGTTCCGGGAGATGTAGATCTGCTGGTCCACGACCGCCGCGAGCTTCCCGCCGGGGAGATCGATCGGGTTGGTCTTCACGGGCCCGGACAGCTTGGTCCACGTGACGCCCTTGTCCGCGCTCCTGATCAGCCCGGAGCCCCACACGCCCTGCCAGTAGAGCGAACCGTTCGACGCGACCAGCGCGCGGCCCGAGGGCCCGAGGTCGGAGACCTTGGTCCAGGTCTCCCCGGAATCGGCGCTCCGGTAGATCCCGAGTGACTTGCCTTTGGCCCAACCGGCCGTGTTGATCACGAAGGTCTTCGAGTCCAGGATCAGCGGATCGGACGTGTGGTTCGTGTTCTCCGGCAGGCGGTCCCCGATCTTCTCCCACGTCTCGCCGCCGTCGCGGGAGACGTGGAGGCTCCTCTCCTTTTCATGGAGCGCGGTAAGGAGCGTCCGGCGTGCGGGATCGCCGAAGTCCACGGCGATCCCGTCGACGTGGTCGAGCTTGCCCAGCCGGCGGAAGCTCGCCCCCCCGTCGTTCGTCCGGAAAATCCCGGCCCCATAGCAGCCGCTGATCCAGAAGGTGCGGGAATCCTTAGGGTCGCAGAGGATCTGGTGGGGCCGGTTCCTGATGTCCCCGCCCAGTTTTTTCCACGTGGCGCCCCCGTCGGCGCTGGACCAGAGCCCCGCCTCGCTGACGCCGGCGATGATCTCGTCGCGGTCCGGTACAGCGGCCAGGAGCGTGAACCCCGCGTAGCCCCAGGCCTCCCCGCCCACGCCGGCCGTAACGTTCTCCCACC
>CAYNDR010000038.1:18737-27795 GCA_964395295.1 uncultured Planctomycetales bacterium | reverse complement strand
CTCCGCCGGCCCCTCGACGAGGCGGCCCGCAGCCTCCGGCAGGCGGCCGCCGCCCTCCAGGCAGCGCACGCGCGGTACGTGGCGCACGGGGACCTGAAGCCCGCGAACGTCCTGCTGACCGAGCGGCGGGACGTCCGGCTCACCGATTTCGGGATGGGCCCCGCGGGGGCCGGGCCGGCCGACGACCTCCAGGCCTGCCGCGCGCTCTGGCGCTTCATGCTCCTCGGCGAGGAGGGGAGCGGGATCGTCCCGGCCCTGCGATTCGAGGACCTCCCGGCGCTCCTGGCCGACCTCGACCGCCTCCAGGAAGCCCCCGCCGCGGCTCAAAACTAAACTTGAACCCCCGGGGCCGCGTGGAATACAATATTCACTGGTGAGTCAGCGCAAGCTCCGTCTGGACTGCAACGGGAAGAACACGCGGAGGTCCTCGACGGGCTGGCCAGAGACCTCGCCCCGCCCGGGAACGGCCGGCGCGTGGTCCTGATCGTCGAGAACATCCACCGCGTCCAGGACTCGTTGACGACGCTCCTCAAGAAACTCCTGCGGTTCTTCAGCGACCGGAAGGTCAAGGCATCCATCGTGGACCCGAGCGGCTGTACGGCCACGATCTACGAGGCCCTCGGCGGGAGCATCCACGTGGAGGTCTGCCGGAGCGAGGCCGAGGTCTCCGAGTCCAAGGAGATCCTCGTCGTGGAGGACACGGAGGACAGCCTGGACTTCGTCAAGACCCTCCTGGAGGAGGCCGGCCACCGCGTCACGGCGGCGCGGACCGGGAAGGAGGCCCTCCAGGCCTGCGGGAAGCGGACCTTCGACCTGATCCTCCTGGACCTGGTCCTGCCCGACACCGACGGGATCGCCGTGGCCCGCGCGATGGGCGAGAGGAAGCCCCCGATCGTGGTGATGTCGGCGTACCTGGACCGCTGGAACGAGCGCGAGTACGCGAACGCCGGCCTCCAGCGCCGCCTGCGCAAGCCCTTCCGGATCTCCGACCTGCTCGACGCCGTGCGGAAGGCCTGAGCGCCCTCCCAGCCACCCGCCGCCTGGCGGGACGGGACGACAAGAAACGGGCTGGCCAAGATGTTCAAGGCAGCGCAGCCATGTAGACACATATCCCGGAGGGAGACAGCGGCAACGCAGTCGCCTGGTTCGTGTCGACTTCCCCCGGCGACGAGGGCCCTGGTCCCATCCAACAGAGCTCCGCCGAATCGAGCACCTTCTTCCACCGTCCCCCCAGGGCCAGGAGAGGTATTTCCACGACCCGGTCCGAGAAATTGCAGAGGATCACGGCCCGCGCCCCGCCCCCGTCCCGGCGGACGACCAGCGATCTCGATGCCTCGTGAACCGACACGAAGATGCCTTCACGGGCGAGCGTTGAGAAAGGAGGCTTGCCCCGGAGCGCCAAGGCCTCCTTGTAGAACGCGCGAAGTGCCTGATGAGCCGGGTGAGCCGGAAGGGAGCGGTCGGGCCTCGCCCGCCGGAACGTGGCCTCCTCCTGCGGGTCCGGCGGCTCCCCCCTCCAGAGAAACCGGGCGAATTCCTCCCGGCGCCCCCGGCGCGTGCCCTCGATGAGCCCGGGGTCCGAGTAACTGACGAAGTACGGGAACGGGGCGGTCTCCCCGTACTCCTCCCCCATGAAAAGAAGGGGCAGGTTCGGAGAAAGGAGGACGACGCCGGCCGCCAGTTTGAGCTTCTCGAAGGGCACAAGGGCGGCGAGCCGTTCTCCGCCCATGCGGTTCCCCACCTGGTCGTGGTTCTGGGCGAAGACGACGAACCGGCCGGGTTCGATGTCCCCCGACGGAGACCCGTGGCGGCGCCCGCGGTACTCGGAGTGCTGTCCCGAGTAGACGAAGCCCTCCGTGAACGCCCGGCCCATCTGCTCCAGATCCCCGAAGTCGCGGTAGTATCCCTCCTTCTCTCCCGTCAGGAGGACGTGCAGGGAATGGTGGAAGTCGTCGTTCCAGACGGCGTCCAGGCCGCACCCTCCCCGCTCGGGGGGCCGGACCAGGCGCGCGTCGTTCTTGTCGCTCTCGGCGATCATGTGGACTTGGCGGCCGAGCCCGCGCGCGGCCGCGTGGACCCGCTCCGCAAGATCCTCCAGGAACGTGCGGGCCGAGAAATCCATGATGGCGTGGACCGCGTCGAGCCGCAGGGCGTCCACGTGGAAGTCGCGGACCCACCAGAGCGCGTTCTGGACGAAGAACTCCCGCACCTCGTCGCTCTCCGGGCCGTCGAAGTTCACCGCGCTTCCCCACGGGGTCTTGTAGCGGTCGGTGAAGAAAGGGGCTGAACCCCAGAGACAGTTGCCCTCGTGGCCCAGGTGGTTATAGACGACGTCGAGAGCGACGGCCAGGCCGCGGCGGTGGCAGGCGTCCACGAGCTTCTGGAAACCGGCGGGACCCCCATAGGTGTCCTGGGCCGCGAAGGGAAACGTCCCGTCGTATCCCCAGTTCCGGCCGCCGGGGAACTGGGCGATGGGCATGATCTCGACCACCGTGACGCCGAGGTCGACGAGTCCGTCGAGGTGAGGAATGGCGGACTCGAAAGTCCCTTCGGGGGTGAACGCGCCCACGTGGATTTCGTAGAAGACGCATCGTTCCAGGGGCAGGCCGGTCCACCCCGCGTCCGTCCACGGGAAGGAGGGATCGACCACCTGCGAGGGGCCGTGCGATCCCCGGGGCTGGAACCGGGAGGCGGGATCGGGGCGCTCGGGGAGGCCGCCGAGGCGGACCTTGTAAAGAGCGCCGGGAGAGACGTCTTCCACGACAGCCTCGTGACAGCCGCGTCCGTCCTTCTTCAGGGGGATGTCCCGGTCTCGGGGGGCGATGAGGTGCACCGAGGCGCGGTCGAATCCCGGGGCCCAGATACGGAACCGGGTGCGGCCGTCTCCCAGCCATACCGCTCCCGGGGCGGGAGGCTCAGCCATCTTCATGATTCCAGGATGTGGAGCAGGCCTTTGAGGGGGATCCGCACCCAATAGGGCCGGTTGTTGATCTCGTAGTTCAGCTCGTACACGCACTTCTCCAGGATGAAGGCATTCAGGAGGACTCCCAGCGTCTCCCGGGAGGCGGGGAGGTAGGGAGCCGATCCCGATCGGTCGAGGTAGGCCCGCAGGTAGGCCGAGCAGGACCAGGCGTACCAGAGCCGGGCCCCGGCCTCGAGCGAGGCGAGGCGGTCCTGCGGGGTTTCTTCCTGGGCCTGGCGATCGAAAAGGGCCGCCTGGGAGGCGTAGTGGAAGGAGCGGATCATCCCGGCCACGTCGCGGAGAGGGGAGCGCTTGATCCGGCGCTCGCCGAGGGGGCGTCCGGGCTCGCCCTCGAAGTCCACGAAGACGAAGTCCTTGCCGGTGTACAGGGCCTGGCCCAGGTGGAAGTCGCCGTGGATGCGGATCCGGGTGGCCGAGATCTTCACCGCGGAAATCGCCCTGAACCGCTCCAGGATCTTCCCTTCCGAGTCCAGGACCTTCTGGGCGTCGGCGCGGACGGGTTCCGGGAGATCCTTGAGTTTCTTCCGCAGGATCGGCATCAACGGCGTGAGCCGGTTGCGCATGGACTGGTAGATGGAGCGCTGGTAGTGGGGCATCAGGGGTTCCGGGGCGAAGTCCGGATCGTCCTTGGCGGAGGCGAGGGCGGCGTGGAGATCGGCGGTGCGCCGGCCAAGGCTCCGGGCGACTTCCAGGTAGGATCCGGCCATGTCACGGAAGATCGCCGGCGGGGCGCCTTCGATCAGTTTGAGCAGGGACTCCCGCGGGACCGCGTCCGGGGCAAGCGGTTCGGCACGGGAGAGAACCGCCTCGAAATAACGCCCCAATTCATCCAGGGTGAACGTCCAGGCGTCTCCCTGGTTCGGGATGAATCCGTTGAGGATGCCCAGGACGACCGGTTCCTCGTTCTCCCTCCGGTATTCGACGTGGCCGGCCACCGGCGGGGCCCCCGTGAAGGAGGTGCGCTCCGTGAGGAAGCGGCCGATCTCCAGGTCCGGGTTCGTCCCGGCCTCCACCTTTCGCAGGAACTTCAGGACGAACCGGTCGCCGTAGACGACCGAGGAATTGCTCTGCTCGCCCTTGACGGGGACGGGAGACAGGGGGGCGTCGTCTCCTCCCCGGAGGGACCGATACGACGGGGTGGGGATCATCAGGATCCGGCTCCCGTCGCCGCCCAGCTGGCGCCGCCGCCCGATGCCGTCGAGGATCGAGGCGCTGAAGGCGGGATCGAGGGCGGCGTCGTAGAGCAAGCCTGCGTCCTCGCGCCCCTGCCCTTGCACGCGAAGGGACGCGACCACGGCTTCCGGGGTCTCGCGCCGGACCTGATCGGCGCGCTCGCCGGAGGCGAAGGCCAGCGGCAGGAAATAGAGCTGGCGATCGCCCTCGATGAAGTCGACGTGGAACAGCGCGAGGGAGGCCCTCAGTCCCTCCTGGTCCAGGGGAACGAAGTCCAGCATACGGACGGTCTTGAGCGTCCGGCCCTTGCCGGCGAACCACCGCCGCGAGAGGAGGAACGGGGCGAGCGACTCCTCCAGGGCCGCGCGGGCGCGGTCCCGGAAGACCGCTTCCCACTCCCGGGGGACTTCGATCACGCGCTCGGCCGCCGGGACGGAGACCTCGACCTTCCGGGGCAGGGCCTGCTCCAGGAGGAACCAGTAGAAGGCGTGGGGTCCGAGGGTGAGGAGGTAGGGGGCCTCTCTCACCGGCGGGAACTCGGTGCGGCCGAAGAGCTCCACGGGGATGCATCCCTTGAAGCGCGCCAGGTCCAGCTCCACGTACTGGACGAAGCGGGAGAGGTTGGCCACGACGAGGATCGTCTCCACCCCCTGCTGGCGGATGAAGGCGAAGATCTTCCGGTTCTCCGGGGTGAGGATCTCCATGCGGCCCCGCCCGAAGGCTTTATATCGCCGGCTGAGCGCGATCAGCCGTTTCATCCACCAGAGGAGCGAGTGCGGGTTGTTCTGCTGGGCCTCGACGTTGACCGCCTCGTAGTGGTACTCGGGATCGATCCCGATGGGGAGGAAGAGCTTCTGGGGGCTGGCGCGGGAGAAGCCGGCGTTGCGGTCGGCGCTCCACTGCATGGGGGTCCGCACGCCGTTGCGGTCGCCGAGGTAGATGTTGTCGCCCATCCCGATCTCGTCGCCGTAGTAGAGGATCGGGGTGCCGGGGAGCGAGAAGAGCAGGCCGTTGAGGAGCTCGATCTTGCGGCGGTTGTTCTGGAGGAGCGGGGCCAGGCGGCGGCGGATGCCCAGGTTGATGCGCGCCCGGGGATCGTGGGCGTAGACCCGGTACATGTAGTCGCGCTCCTCGTCGGTCACCATCTCGAGCGTGAGCTCGTCGTGGTTGCGCAGGAAGAGGGCCCACTGGCAGGCGTCGGGAATCGGCGGCGTCTGGGCGAGGATGTCGATGAGGGGGTACCGGTCCTCCATGTGGACCGCCATGAACATGCGCGGCATGATGGGGAAGTGGAAGGCCATGTGGCACTCGTCGCCGCGACCGAAGTAGGCCACGGCGTCCTCGGGCCACTGGTTGGCCTCCGCCAGGAGCAGGCGGTTCCTGAAGCGGGCATCCACGTGCTGCCGGAGGTCCCGGAGGAACGCGTGGGTCTCCGGGAGGTTCTCGCACGAGGTCCCTTCCCGCTCGTAAAGGTACGGGATCGCGTCGAGGCGGAGGCCGTCCACCCCCATCCCGAGCCAGAAGTCCACGATCTTCAGGATCTCCCGCCGGACGTCCGGGCTCTCGATGTTCAGGTCGGGCTGGTGGGAGTAGAAGCGGTGGAAGTAGTAGGAGCGGGCCACGGGGTCCCACGCCCAGTTGGAGGATTCGAAGTCCTTGAAGATGATGCGCGCGTCCTTGTAGCGCTCCGGGGTGTCGCTCCACACGTAGAACCGGCGGTGACGGCTGAGGGGGGAGGCGCGGCGGGCCCTCTGGAACCAGGCGTGCTGGTCGGAGGTGTGGTTGAAGACCAGCTCGGTGACCACGCGCAGGCCCAGCCGGTGGGCCTCGTGGAGGAACTTCCGGAAATCCCCCATCGTGCCGTAGGAGGGGTGGATGTCCCGGTAGTCCGAGATGTCGTAGCCGTCGTCGCGGAGGGGAGAAGGATAGAACGGGAGGAGCCAAAGGGTATCGACTCCGAGGTGCTTGAGATAGGGGAGCTTCCGGGTGAGGCCCCCGAAGTCGCCGACCCCGTCGCTGGTGGAGTCGTGGAAGGCGCGGACGTGGAGCTCGTAGACCACGGCGTCCTTGTACCAGAGCGGGGATTCGGGCCCCTCGTATCGGCTCATGCGGGACGCTCCTTGGCCGGGATACGGTCCAGGAGGGCCGCGGGGAGGACGTCCAGGATCCCGGAAAGGGGCAGGAGGCCACCCTCGTCCTTCAGGGTCCGGCCGGTGAAGACGTCGCGCCAGGAGTTCCCGGCCAGGGAAGCCGGGAGCGCCAGGTCCGTTCCCCGCCAGGCTTCGGGGCCTTCGCCCCCCAGGCGGAGGAAGAAGCGGCCCGCCACGGCCAGCGCCGCCGTCTCCCCGTGGAGGCGCGCGAACGCGCAGACATGGTCGGCGCGGGGGCCCCTGGCCTCCAGGGGGACGTAGTCCCCGAGGTCGAAGAGGGGCCGGCGCCCGCGGCTGAAGCGGAGGGCCGCGCGCGTGACGTACATCTTGATCCGGCCGTCGTCGGATTCTTCCAGGAGCTTCCGGGCGGCGTCCTCGCCCTCCGGCGGGAGCGTCTCCAGCATCCTCCGGCGGCGGTCGAAATCCACGGGGCGGCGGTTGTCGGGGTCCACCAGGTTCAGGTCCCAGAGCTCCGTCCCCTGGTAGAAATCCGGGGCGCCCGGGGAGGCGGCCTTGAGCAGGACCTGCGAGAGGGAGGTCCGGATCCCGGCGCGGACCACCGGGGCCAGGAATCTCCGGAAGTCCTCGAGGAAGGCGTTGCCGGGCCCGGAATCGAGGAGGCCGCGCGCGAACTTCCGCAGGGCCTCCTCGTAAGGGGCGTTCACGTTGAGCCAGCTGGTGTGGACCTTCGCCTCCCGCACGGCCTTGATCATGTATTCCTGCACGCGCGCGGCGAGGGCGGCGCGGGTCTCCGGCGTGTCGGGGCCGGGGAGCCAGGCCCCGGCCAGCGTCTGGTAGAGGAGATACTCGTCGTTGGCGTCGGGGGCCGGCGACGCGTCGAGGTCGGTCTTCAGCGCCCGGTTGAGGTCCCCCCACCTCCCGACCGCCTCCGCCCACGCCTCGGGAATCTCGGAGAGCGCGTTGCGGCGCGCGCGGACGTCCTCCCCGCGCTTCGTGTCGTGGGTGGAGGTGGACAGGAGCGAGTGGGGCCGGAGGCGCAGGTTCCGGAGGTTGCGCTCGTGGAAATCGCGGACGGTCACCCCCCGCCAGGGGACCTCCGCCCCGACCTCGTTCAGAGAGGCCAGCGGGACGTGCCGGTAGGAGAAGGTGTCCTCGATGCCCTTGGCCGCCACGGGCCCGGTGAACTGCTGAAGGCGCATGACGAACCGGCGGCGTTCCTCGCGCGCGGCCGGACCCAGGCCCTGCGGGTGCTCCTGGAGCCAGACCTGGGCGATGAAGTCGAAAAGGGATTCGTGGACCGACGGGCTCCGCCGCCTGGCCAGGCGGACGGCCTTCAGGATGTTCTTCCGGTCGGACTCCGGGACTTCGGGCGGCTCGCCGCGGATGTAGGTCCGGTAGACGGGGAACCGGGCGATGACCTCGCGCAGGCCGAACCGCTGGCTCTCCAGCGTGAAGTCCCGCGACCAGCGGTGCTGTTCGGAGATCCGGTCCAGCGCGCAGGCCAGGATGTGGAGCTCGCCGGACATGGCCACGAGCATGATGAGCTTCTGGCAGGTGGCGACCAGCTCGGGGACGTTCTCCTCGGCCCCCTTGAACCGCGCGTAGGCGGCGCCGATCCGGGCCGCGCCGGCGGAGTGCACGAAGAGGCCGTTGACGAGGTTGAGGAAGTCGTACCCCGTCGTCCCGTGGGCGGCCCACTCCGGGAAGAGCAGTTCGCCGCGCCCGAGGATCTTTTCGACGACGACGTAGAAAGGCCTTTCCCCCTCGGGGACGGGCCGGCCTGCCTCCGAGAGGGCCCGCCGGACGGCGTCCTGGAGGCTCCGCAGGTACTGCTGGGGATCGAACAGGCCGTCCACGTGATCGACGCGGAGCCCGGTGATCCACCCGCGGCCGATCCAGCGGAGCACCGCCTCGTGGGTGGCCTGGAAGACCGCGGGATCCTCCATCCGCACCGCGGCCAGCTCGTTGACGTCGAAGAACCGGCGGTAATTGATCTCGTCGGTGGCCACGCGCCAGTGGCAAAGCCGGTAGGCCTGGTCGGCCAGGAGCCCCTCCAGGCGGTCGAAGCTCGAGGAATCCCCCCTGCGGCCGTTGAGGTCCTGGAGCGAGGCCTCGATCTCCTGTTTCACCGACGGGCTGGCCTCGGCCAGGGTGGCGAGGCGCCCCTTGATGATCTCCTTCTCTCGCTGACGCTCCCGGACGCGCTCGGGGTCCGTCTCCGTACGTCCCGGGAGGTTCCGGATGGCCGTGAGGATGCTCTCGAATTCCAGGAGGTGTGGATCGCGCGGGTCCAGGCGGACCCGGAGGCGTTCGAGCGGCGGCTCCAGGATGACCTTCCAGGACTTCGGCGCCAGGGGCAGGACGGTCTCGTAATAGCGGGCCACGAAGGCGCCCGCGGAGAACTCCACCAGGATCTCCCGGTTTTCCAGGACGCGCCCGTACTGCTCGCCCAGGAAGGGGAGGAGCACCTTGTCGGCGAGCTCCGCCTTCGGGGGCCTCCAGTCGATGTCGAAGAACCGGGCGTAGGGGGAACCGGGGCCGTTCTCGAGGACGTTCCACCACCAGCGGTTCAGGGGGGAGGCGATGCACATGTGGTTGGGGACGATGTCCACCAGGAGCCCCATGCCGCGGGCGCGAAGGCCGGAGGCCAGGGCGTCCCCTCACGGCTCGTCGCGCACGCACCGTACCTTGAGCCGGGCCTCCGGCGAGGTGCGGTCGTCGTTCCACAGCACGCCGGTCTGGAAGTCGACCGTCCACGCGTCGCTCGGAGCGTCAGGCGCCACCGACGACG
>CAYNDR010000038.1:13034-18727 GCA_964395295.1 uncultured Planctomycetales bacterium | reverse complement strand
CCAGGAGCGGGGAGACGTACACGTCGGTCACGCCCAGGGAGTCGAGGTAGGGCAGGATTTCGGCGACGCGGCGGAAAGGCATGTGGGGACCGAGCTGGAGCCGGTACGTGGCGCCGGGGACGCGGGGGCCGGGGACGGCAGTGGGCTCAGGCATCGGTTCCCTGGGCGACAGTATAGTACGGTTCCGGGGTCAGCGCTTCTCCCGTTTGCGTATCCTGGCCAGGCGGCGCGTGCTCGTGCGCCTGGGCTTGGCGTCGACCATCGCCAGGATCCGCCGCAGGACCTCTCCGACCGCCTCGGGACCGGGAAGCGTGAAGTCGGCCAGATGGGAGTCCTTGCCGCCGACTTCGACGCTGACCCCGACGCCGCGGAGTTCGCGGAAGGCGTCCCGGTCGGTGAGGTCGTCTCCGAAGTAGACGGCCAGGGTCCCGGGGGGCGTCTCCCGGCGGATCATGCTCACGGCCCGCCCTTTGTTGCAGCTGCTCCTCAGCCGGACCTCCAGCACCTGGTTCCCCTTGGATACCATCAGGCGTTTGTGGTGTCTCCCCGCGATCTCGAGGAACGCCTGCTCCACCCGGGGCTTCAGGGCCGGATCGACCTGGCGATAGTGGACCGCCAGGATGGGACCCTTGTGCTCGACGAACACCCCGCGTACGGGGGAGGTCTCCTGGAGCATCTCCCGGGCCGCCATTTCCAGGAAGGACACGTCGCGGGGATCATAGAAGAGCCGGTCTTCGCCGGCCGGGGTCCGCATTTCGAATCCATGGTTGCCCACGTACCACAGGCCCCGGACGCCGACGCGCGCGGTCAGGTCCTCCAGCGACCGGCCGCTGACGACCCCCGCGGAGAACCTCGGGAGGGCCGCGAGCGCGGAAAGCAGATGCCGGGTCGCCGCGGGGACCTCGACCGCCTCGGGGTGTTCGGCCAGCGGCACGAGGGTGCCGTCGAGATCGGCCAGGATGCAGGCCCCGCACGCCGGCATGAACCTGACCGTGAACTCGTCCCAGTGTTCCCGGAGGTCGTTCACAGCCGGCGGTCCTCGTGCCCTTTCCCGGAAACGATATTCATGGCTCACCCCCTCAAGGAGAACAGGGTCAATACGGCGAAGATGGGTACAAGAATAGCAACAGACCAGCCCATGTAGCCAAAGAAGGAGGGCATCCTGATCCCGGCCTGCTCGGCAATCGCTTTCACCATGAAGTTGGGGCCGTTCCCGATGTAGGTCATGGCTCCGAAAAAGACCGCGCCCAGGGAGATGGCCGCGAGCACCGCATGGGTCGTCCCCGCCACCTCGTCCGGGAGGTACTGCGCCAGGGAGAGGAAGGTGAGATAGGTGGGCGCGTTGTCGAGGAAGGCGGAAAGCGATCCCGTGGCCCAGAAGTACTGCCACGGCTCCGACACTCCAAGGGATGCTCCCTGCGTCCGGAGGATCGTCAGGGCCGGGATCATGGCCGCGAAGATCCCCGCGAAGAGGACCAGGACTTCCACGAAGGGGTGCCAGGAGAACTCGTTCCATTCGCGGATCCGCCGCGGGGTGACCCGGAGAGACAGCCCCGCGAGGGAAGCCATGGCGAGGCTTTGGATGACCAGGGAGGCTATTTCTCCATATCGTGGATAAATCCAGAAACCGCTCGCAAGGACCACCCCGATGATCCCCAGGAGAAGGATCATGTTGTACGTCCCCTGGAGGCGGACAGGCTGGCGGCGTTCGACGACTTCATCGAGATCCGCGGGGGAAGCGATATCCTCCCCGTGGAAGACGCGCTGGTCATAGAGGTTGAAAACCACGAGCAGGACGCCGACCACGACCAGCCATTCCTTCCAAAGCACGAGAGTCCACTGGAAGGGGACGCCCCTCAGGAATCCGAGGAACAGGGGCGGGTCCCCCAGCGGAGTGAGGCACCCCCCGCAGTTGGCTACGATGAAGATGAAGAAGACGATCAGGTGGACGCGCGACTTCCGTCCCTGGTTGGCCCTGAGGTAGGGGCGGATCAAGAGCATGGACGCCCCCGTGGTGCCGATCAGGTTGGCCAGTACCGCGCCAAGCGCGAGGATCCCCGTGTTGGCCAGGGGCGTCCCCGCCAGAGACCCGCTCACGCGGATGCCCCCCGAGATAGCGAAGAGCGAGCCCAGGAGGCAGACGAAGGCCATGTACTCCAGGGCGGTATGCCCCAGCAAGGCCGGGTCCCTGAAGGCGACGTAAACCGCCACGGGCAGTCCGAAGGCCACGCTCACGATCGCCTTGTTCCGGTTCTCGTGCCACCAGTGGGAAAACAGGAGAGGGAGGATCGCGATCGACAGGAGGAGGCCGGCGAAGGGGCCCACGGCCCAGAGGGGCATGTCGGAAGGGCCGCCGGCGGCAAGGACCGGATTCAAGCGCCCCTCCCCTCGCCATCCAGGACTTCCAGAACGCCTTCGCTCCATCCGGCCGGACCTTTGGCCGCGATGCATCGAAGCCCGCGCACCCCCTTGAGGAGCGCCGGATCGTGGGTCCCGTCCGGGCGTTGGACGGCGGCCGGGACATCGACGGCGTTCAGCATCGTCAAATCCGTCTCGCCGCTTCCGATCCCCAGACTGCGGAATACGCCCAGTTTCATCCGGAAGACGGAATTCAGGACCTCCACCGCAAGCCCCTTGTCCGTGTCTCCATGCAGGCGGTAGTAGCGGCTTCCCCGGGTCACATGGAGACCCAGTTCGCGGGCCAATTGCGGAAGGATGGGCGCGAACTCGGCCTCGCGCCGGGCAAACTTGAAGGGCTCATCGAACTCGCGCTTGAGGGCGAGCCGCGCGAGGGGCAGGGGAAGCCCCGTATCCGCGGCCACTTCCTCGGCCGGCATGTCGTGGAATCCCCGAATGGAATTCTGGGTAGCCTCTTTGAGGGAGGCAAATCCATCCAGGACAACCTCTCGGCCCAGGGTGAAGGGGATGAGATCGTGATTCCCTCGACCCATGTGGTCCCATTGAAGCCTGGGGACGTAGCCTTTGGGCACATAGACTCCTCCGCCCCCCTCCACGGCGAATGGGCCTTGGATTCCGAGGAGGCTTTGATAGTGCAAGACCTCCCCGGCCGTCCGAGAGGTGCAGAGGACCAGGGGAATACCCCTCTTCTTGATCTCCCCAAGGGCCGGCTCTGCTTCCTCGAAGGCGTGGGTCTTTGGATCCAGAAGGCATCCGTCGAGGGCGGTGATGACGATCCAAGGTGTCATGGCTGATCCCTCATCTGCTGCACGTGTCCTTAAGATCTTCACAGTGTTGACCGGGGCCACGGGCACCGCATGGAAGGCAGGAACCAGGGGGCATGGATTGGCGCCCCTCCTGGAAGCACGGGCCCTTACGCGGCGAGAATCCGTTCTTGTGGATCGCGGGGCCGGCAACCGTCATACATCGCCTCCTGGCGCCCGGGGTCGTGCCCGATCCGCCGGCGGGTTGCCGTCCTGGATCAAGGGCGTTTTTTTCGTTCTCACGGTCACCATCTTCCAGTAGCAGAAGACGACGAGCGACAGGATCGCTGTCCAGGTCGTAAGCATGAATATCCAGCCCCCGGTCGACATCGTTCCTCCTTTCACATCGAGGACCGATCCTCTTCCCGAAGCGTCTTTTCAGAAGATCATGGGGATCACCCCATGGACGATCCCGAAGATCGCCGCGGCTATTGCGGTGAAGATCGCGGTGTACTTTCCGAGGTTGAGGCCCGTACCGCCCCCCGCATGGCCTCGATCCAGGAGCCGGGCGACGACAAGGGAAAGGAGGATGGCCGCGAGGGCATAGTCCCATGCCGATCCGAGGCGGGGCCTGTTGGCCACGCCCGCGGCGGCGGCGGCAAAGAGAAAACCCGGCCCCAAAAGGGTCCAATAGACCTTGATGAGGCATCCCGTTGCGGATTCGTACTGCGGCTGTGGTTGTTCCGTCATGGGCAGACCCTGCCTTCAAGAACCTATGGGAAACGGCAAAGGGGGACGCCTTCTGGTCCCCGGCTCACGAGGGAAAGGCAGGTCAGGCGGGCGGGGAACGGTGGTTCTGGGGCGTTCCGAGCAGGCGGATCTTCAGGGATTTCGGCTTTGTGTATTCCGCGCAATACTCGATGCGCTTCGAGGGGCTCATTTCCCCGGCGTGAAGATCCACGTGGAGGCGCCGCACGCAAACGAGGGAGGATCCCCCGCCATGGCTATCCAGCGTTGTCCGATTCCCGGTCTTTCGAAAGTCCGATGATCGCGGACTCTCGTTTCGGGGCAGCGGGGCATTGGGCTGGATCGGGGCCCCGACCGGGGAGACAGGCGGGCGGACGACGACGACGAAAGACGCGGAGAACTCGCCGTCTGTTCCCCCAATCCCCATGCCGGTGATGGAGAGTGCGACCGTGAGGGTGATCAGCGGTGTCCTATTGGCAAATGACATCATGATGGCGCCGGTTGGATTTTATGATCCTTGCCGCTGAGGTCAACAGGAAAGCGCGTGGGCCTTTAAAACAACAGGGTGACCGAGCGAAACGAGGTCACATCGCGAATCGAAGTGGTGGACCCGGGCGGAATCGAACCGCCGTCCCAAGGAGAATCGGCGACCGCTGTCCTACGCGCGTAGTCGGCCTATGATCTCGTCCTCCAGGCTCCGGTCGACGGGATCCCGGCGGACCTCCCGGCGTTGAACCGTTCGCCTCCGCGCCCCGCCGGTCTTGCGCCTCGGCAAAGCCCACCCGTTAACGTCCTCTCGAGCCCCCCGCCGGAGCGGACCGAAGCCCGCAACGACAGGTCGTGGGCGGAGCCCAAGCGACGTGGCTAGCAGTTATGCAGCCAGGCTATATGCCGGTTCAGCATTTGTGTTTTGTGCTCGGTATTTAACGAGGCCAACGAGCGTCCTCGGCGCGCTGCAAGCCGCTTCATCTGCCCGGTCGATACCATTTCGGGCCCACATTGCCAAAGAACCGGCACGCCCGCCTACTTCATCATGCGGCGGCGGAGGTCGCGCTTGGCCTCGCGCTCCTGGATGGCCTCCCGCTTGTCGTACTTGGCCTTGCCGCGGCCCAGCCCGATCTCCACCTTGGCGCGTCCACCCTTAAAATACAGCGAAAGCGGCACCAGAGTCAACCCCTTCTCCCGTATTTTCGACACGAGGCGCCGGATCTCCCGCCGGTGCAGGAGCAGTTTGCGCGCCCGCCGGGGCTCGTGGTTGTTGTACGGCCCCGCCTGGGGATAGGTCGAGATGTCCATCCCCACGAGCCACGCCTCGCCGTTCTTGATCCGCGCGAACGCCTCGCGGATCGAGACCTTCCCGTCCCGGATCGACTTGACCTCCGAGCCGGCGAGCACCAGCCCCGCCTCCATCCTCTCGAGGACCTCGTAGTCGAAGAACGCCTTCTTGTTCCGCTGGACGATCCTCGTTTTTCCTTCTTCGGCCATCCGGCCCCGATTATACTCCGTACGTGACGGACATGCATCAGTTCCCTCGCGGCGGCTGGATCGAGGTCGTCTGCGGCTCCATGTTCGCGGGCAAGACCCACGAGCTCATCCGCCGCCTCCGCCTCGCCGTCCTGGCCCGCCAGCAGGTCCAGGTCTTCAAGCACAAGCTCGACGCCCGCTACGCGCGCGAGTACCTCGTCTCCCACGACCAGCTCCGCGTCCCCTCCGTCCCCGTCCGCCGCGCGGAGGACATCCCCCGGAAGCTCCGCCCCGGCACACAGGTCGTGGGGATCGACGAGG
>CAYNDR010000038.1:1775-13024 GCA_964395295.1 uncultured Planctomycetales bacterium | reverse complement strand
CCCGGGAACTGGGCCCTTGGGTGGAGACCATTTTGACCGACGAGGAACGCGCGCGGCTGGCCGAGCTTTCGAAAGAGCTGGCGCCGCCCCTGGACTCGACCAAGGTCTGCCAGAAACTCGCCGAGGAGGGACGGCGCGTGATCGTGGCCGGCCTCGACCTCGACTACCGCGGCAAGCCCTTCGCCCCCATGGCCCAGCTCATGGCCGTGGCCGAGTATGTCACCAAGAACCAGGCGATCTGCATGGTCTGCGGCGGCCCCGCCAACCGCACCCAGCGGGTCGCCGAGGGGCGCAAGCGCATCGACGTGGGGCACGCCGACAAGTACGAGGCCCGCTGCCGCCGCTGCTTCAAGTCCGGCTAGCGGACCAGGCAGAAGACCTCCCGCCCGTCGCGCTCGGACTGCACCGCGCGGAAGCCGGCCGCCAGGTCGAAGGCCCCCACCCCCGCCACGGCCGTGATCGATCCGTCCACGTGGCAGGTGATCCGCCAGACCAGCTCGGAGATCAGCCGCTCGCGCTCCGGCCCCGGCAGGGCCCGGAAGTCCCGCGCCGCCTCCTCGTCCACGAACGTGCTCTCCCCCAGGAACCGGGCCGCCTTCGACTTCTCCCCGGCGCCGCCGGGCCCTCCCAGGATCGCCCGGATGTGCCGGCGGTCCCCGTCTTCGAGCACCTGGCCGAACGGGATCATCGGGCCCGCCTCCGCGTCATTTCATCCTCGCCGCGACACGCTCGGCCAGGACCTTCAGGAACTCCGCGTCCGGCCGCCGCGCCGTCTCGGCAAGGTCCCCCGGCCGCCCCTCCGACGGCATGAAAAGGTGGTCGAGGGCCTCGAAGCGCCTCACCTCGGCGTCGGGGCGGGCCTCGCGGAGCCGCTCGGCATGGTCGGGCCCCACCGCCCGGTCCCTCATCCCCTGCAGGACGACCACCGCCCCCTTCGCCTTCCGGACCTCGGCCGCAGGATCGAGCGCGAAATGCTCCCTCAGCCGGCCGATGAAGGTGCGCCGCTCGTCGATCTCGAGGTAATCGCCCTCCGCCTTCCGGATCCCGTCGAACAGCCTCCGCTCCTTGGCCAGGAGGCCGGGGACCAGGTCCTCGCGGGTCCCCTGCTCGCGGAGCCTCCTCTCCAGCCGCTCCAGCAGGACCGCGTCCCAGGGGCGCGCCGGCGCCGCCAGCAGGAAGACCGCCCGGACCTCCGGGTCCGCCGCCGCCACCATCGCCGCGATCGCCCCGCCCTCGCCGTGCCCCGCGATCCCCACGCCCGCCGCGTCCGGCCGCTTGCGGAGGAAGTCCACGGCGGCCCGCGCGGCGGCCGCGAGGTCGGAGAGCCTGGCCGTCCCGTGCTCCCCCCCGCTCCCGCCACAGCCCCGGTCGTCGTACCGCAGGACGATCGCGCCCGCCCCGGAGAGCGCGTGGGCGACGTGCCGGAGCCCGCTCCAGGAGCGCTCGCGGTCGTCGCCCGGGACGCCCCCCTCGGCGCGGAAGTTGCCGTCCCGGTCGTGGGGGCCCTCGTCGGAGAGGAGCACCACCCCCGGGCAAGGCCCCTCCTTCCTCGGACGGGTGATCGCCCCCTTCAGCCGGGCCGCGCCGCCGGGGAACTCGACCTCGGCCTCCACCACCTCCTCCGGCCGCGTCCCCCCGGGAGGCTCCCGGGAGAGCCCCTCGAACCCCTCCAGCTCGGCGAGGCCCGCGATCATCGGGTTCCAGGCCCGGAGGATCCGCTTCTCCGCGTCCACGTGGGCCGTGACCGTCCCCAGGGTCCCCATCGCGATCCGGTACTCCCGGGCCTGCACCGCGCGCCCCGGGCCGTGGAGCGTGGCCTCCCCCAGGTCCTCGATCCCCGCCTCCAGGTCCGCCAGCGCGGTGGGATTGAAGACCTTCACCTTCCTGCGGCCGCCCCCGTAGCGCCGCAGGAGCGGGAGGAGGTGGGCGAAGACGTTGTTGTCCGCCACGAAGGCCGCGGAGGTCTTCACCTCCTTCTTCCGGTCCACCACGGCCGCGCCCTTCTTCCACTCGATCTTGGCGAGGCTCTCCTCCGTCCCGATCTTCCGGTAGCCGGCGTAGAGGTGCGGCGCCCAGTCCTTGTCCAGGGTCAGCGCCGTGTCGACGTGGTAGGGCCGCTTCTGCCCCTGGATCTCGACCTCGAACTTCGCCTTCGAGAAGACCGCCACGTGGCCGTCCTCGAAGACCTCGATGCGGTATTCCTCGGAGCCGGCCTCGCGCCCGAAGTAGGTGAGCCTGAACTTCCCCTTCTCTTCCTTGCTGCCCTGGGCCGCGAGGGCCAGGACCAGCGCGAGCCACGCCATGCGGCTATCTTAGCTCCATCGAGGGGCCCGGGCCAGGGGTCCCCTTCTCTTCCCCCGGGGGGAGGCGTCCCGGAGGGCCTTCCGGACCTCCTCCATCACGCCCGCGTCCGGGAGGGCGTAGGGGCGGAACTTCTCGACCGTGCCGTGCTCCTCCAGGAACAGGAGGCCGCGGTGGAGCCCCAGGGTGCCGGCGAGCGGCGAGTCGATGATCTCGGAGGAATCCGCCGCGCTCATCTGGAAGAGGATCCGCATCTGGAACTCCCGCAGGGTCTTCCGGTTGAACGCCCGGTTCAGGTTGTTGAGCGAGTCCGACCAGACGATGGCATGGACCTTCTGGGCCGGCCCCTCGGTCAGGACGTCGGCGAAGCACCGGTCGGGGGACGGCTTCTCCTCCCCTCCCGAGGAGAACTCGTACTCGCTCTTCTGCCGGATCTGCCGGAAGCGCTGGAGGTCGTAGATGACCAGGAAGATCCTCTGGTCCGCCCGCCGGCTCCCCTCCAGCCGGCCGCGGACCTCGGCACCGAGGTCCTCCATGACCCGGGGGACGCGCGCGTACTCCACCCGGTCCACCTTGTTGGGGATCGTCTCCGCCAGCCTGTCGAAGAATCCGGATTGGGCGAGCTCGGGAGGGCTTCCGTCGAGGACCACGAAGCGGAGGCCCTCCGCGGGGCAGGCGGCCGCCAGGCCCACCACGGTCGAGGTGATGACGGAGAGCGCCGACTCCCTCTGCTGGCCGACGATCACCAGGTTGCTGCTCCCATGGCTCCCGAAGCGGACCTCCGTGGGCCCCTTGATCGCGTTGGCCTCCCCGATCCACGCGGACACGTCCCCCTCGGCGGCCACCCGGAAGGGATGGGCCAGCCGCTCCTTCAGCAGGAGGTTGTTCCGGAGGTCCGCCGGGACGTTCCCCTCGAAGACGGCCATCGGCTCGGGGGGCCGCGCCTTCTCCCGCTCCGCCTTGGCGCCCACCCGGCGCAGGAACCGCTCCCGGACCTCGTCCGGCAGCCACGCGACCTGGAACGGGTTGTTCCCCTCCACCATCCCCGACATGTCGTTGTAGATGGCCTCGCCCGGGCGCGAGAGGAGGCGCGCCGCCGAATTCTCGTCGTTCAGGATGAGATACGAGTCCGCCTCGTTGCACTGCAGGGCGATGCGGACCGCCATCTGCCCCAGCGTGGCCCGGGCGAGCGTGTAGGAGCCCCCCAGCGTCTGGGACCCCAGCACGACGTGGATGCCGAAGGCCCGCCCCTGGCGGACGATCCGGTCCAGCAGGAGCGCCGCCTCCTGCGCGATGGCGTCCTCCTCCACGAAGAACTCCTGGAACTCGTCGATCATCAGGAGCGTCCGGGGCAGGCGGTCCGCCCCCGCGGCCTTGCGGCAGCCCGCGAAGTCCTGCACCCCCTCCTTCCGGAAGAGCTCCGCGCGGACCGTCAGCTCCCGGTCGATGCGGCGCAGGACGCTGAGCCCGAACTCGCGGTCGCTCTCGATGGCCACGACCCGGGCGTGCGGGAGGCCGTTCACGGCGTAGGTCTTGAACTCCACGCCCTTCTTGAAGTCGATCAGGTAGACCTCCAGCTCCCGGGGGGAATACCAGAGGGCCGCGTTCGTGACCATCACGTGGAAGAGCGTGGACTTGCCGGACCCCGTCTTCCCCGCCACCAGGGCGTGCTGGGCCGTGCCCCGGCCGAGGTCGAGGTACTGCAGGCGGTCCGCGCCGGCCCGGCCCAGCGGGATCCGGATCCCCGCTTCCGAGCTCTCCCCCCACAGCCGGTCCTCCTTCGGCGCGACGGTCTCGAAGGAAAGCTCCACCCGCGAGGCGTCCACGCACTGCCGCCCGACGTCGTTGAGGAGGGTGGTCAGCGCCTCGGGGGGCGGGGGCTCCTCGAAGTCCAGGACCCCCCGAGCCAGGACGTCGTCCTCCACCGCGAACCCGCCATCCACCGCCTGGATGGTCAGGCCGGCGCCCTGGCCCTTGAAGGCCGCCTCGTCCAGCGGGGCGGTGAGCTTCTGCCTCTGGTCCCGCAGGATCAGGGTGTGGACGCCGCACCGCGCGCCGCTGGTGACGATGCTCGCCAGTCGCTCCTTGGCGAGGTCACTGAAGCCCGTGGGGAAGTCCGCCACGACCAGGAAGCGGTACGCCTCGGCCATCTGGGCGACCTCCCGGTTGTACTCGGCGATCGAGTCGTAGCGGTTGCGCAGGTATTTCTGGATGACCTTCTCGATGTGCTCGGTCATCTCGGCCAGCTTCCTCTCGATGTGGACCATCTCGGTCCAGATGCGGCCGCCCACGAGCGACTCCTCGTAATCGGCCAGGTGCATGAGCGCCGAGAAGTTCTGCCCCAGCCCCACCGGGTCGAAGATGACGAACTTGGCCTTCCCCGGCGGGAAGGCGCACAGGACCCGCAGGACCAGGTTGAAAAGCCCCCGGAGGGCGCGGTCCCGGCGCTCGGGGTCCGCCCCCAGCAGGAGGCTCGCCTGCTCCGGGAAGGAGAGCTCCAGGGGGAAGGACAGGCCGCCCTCCTCCGGGCAGGGGAAGGGCAGTTGGTAATCGGACGCCCCCAGCAGGATCTTCAGGTCGAGCCGCACCTCCCCCAGGTAGACCCCGTCGGGGAAAACCCCGGCCATCTCCAGGCTCCGCCAGCGCGGATCGCTCCAGGACGGGTGGCGGCCCCGGCTCTCCCGGCGCGCCTCCTCCGCGGCGCGGCGGAAATCCCGGATCGCCTCCTCCCACCGTCCGGCCAGCCCCTCCTTCTCGGCGCGCTCCTCCCGGACGGTCCCCTCCATCCGCCCCTTGTGCTCCGCCTTCAGGCGCCGGACCTCCTCGTCGAGCCACACGTCGAGGGCCTTCTTCTCCCTCTCCCGGCGCTCGGCCTCCCGCACGATCCGCCGGTCCTTGTAGAGGCGGGCCCTCTCCGCCAATTCGTCCCGACGGCCCTCCAGGATGTCCTTCCTCGTGGCCCGGACCTTCCTCGCCTGCTTGTCCAGCGGCTGGAACCGCTCCTCGATCTCCTCCACGCGGGCGGTCTTCTTCCGGAAGAAACCCTCCTTGGCCAGCTTCTCCCCGCGCTTCAACGCGGCTTCCCGGTGATGAAGGAGAACCTGGATCTCCAGGACGCGCGCCTGCAGGGGATCGACGATGGAATGGGCCCTTCCCCGGACCCAGGAGCGGAAGGCGGACGCCGCGCTGAAGAGGAGCAGGAACGAGACCGGCGCGACCCACAACGCATCCCGGAACAGTTCGGGCTTCAGCTCCCGCACCGCCAGCAGGCCCGCGGCATGCGCCAGGACGATCCCCGCGACAAGGGAGAGCAGTCCGGGGCCGGACCGCGCCAGGCGGAGCCGGCCCTCCCTCAGCCGCTCGTCAAGATCCTTTTCGACCGCCTCCAGCCCCTCTTTCGCCGCATCGATGACCCGCTCCGAGGCCTCCGAGGCGGTCGGCTTCGAGGCGGGCGGGCGCTCCGCCGCCTTGATCCCCAATCCCGAAGCCAGGACGGAGACCCGGTCCTTCAGCTTCTGGGTCCTCTCGAAGAGCCCTCCGATCTCGGACACCTCGGCGGAGTTCCGGACCAGGACCCGGCCGCAGGCTTCCCTCAGCTCGCCGACGGCCTTCTCCAGGGCCTTCCGCTTCTCCTCCTTGAGCCGCGCCTCCTCGGCGGAAGACATCTCGTCGATCCGTGAGCTGTCGTTGGAGAACGCCCTCTCGATCCGGGCAAGGTCGTGCGCGAGCAGGTTCTCGGCCGGGGACCCTTCCCCGCCGGGCGGGGCCGCCAGCTCCCGGCGCCGGGCCTGGTGTTCCGCCCTGCAATGCGCCTCGGCCTTCTTGAAGTCGTCTTCCGCCTCCGACCTCCGGGCGGAGGAGCGCTCCCCCGCCTCCCCGTGGGCGCGCAGGATCTCGTGCAGGCGCCGCTCCAGTTCGGCGATCCGGGAGCGCAGGACGTCGGCGCTATAGACCGGCATAATTAAAATTCACCACACAGGCACCAAGGACGCGAAGAAGAAGCCGAATCAATCGTCCCCCCCCCGCCCCCCGGGGGGGCCGGGGGGGAAGTCCCTATCCGGGATTCTCTTGTGGGTCCTTTGTGGCCTTTGTGTCTTTGTGGTGATGGTCATTTCGTCAGGTGCCTTAAGGGCTAGGAGCATTCCTTGTGGACCTGGCGCAGGAGCACCTCGATCTGGCTGATGGCGTTGGACGCCGAGCGGACGGCCTCCACCACGTCCTGGACGTAGTCCCTCCAGAACTCCTCGCGGGCCTTGTCCTTCCAGGCGGCCGCGTTGCGCTCCCAGCAGGCGTGGAACTCCTTCAGCGCCCCGAGCAGGATGGCGTCGTTCCCGCCGGTCCCGCTCATGGCGCCTCCCTCGGGGCCTGCCGGAAGTACTCCTCCAGGCTCTCCAGCATCTGGTCGATCCTCGCCATCGCCCGCGGGGTCCTCTGGTCCAGGAGGATCACCAGGGCGTTGCACGGCACCGTCATCTTGTTGACCTGCTGGTCCAGGAGCGCCGTCCACTTCTTCACCATGCTGCTCTTCTGCTCCGCCTCTTCCTTGCGCCGCTTGGCCCTTTCCAGGGCCTTCAGCTCCTCGACGCCGCTGGACCGGCCCCCTTCGCCGGCGGGCCACCGGGCGTGGGCGTATTACCTGATGGCCACGACCAGGTCCTCCTCGCGCTTGCGGAGCTGCTGCCTCCAGTACAGCCGCTGGTCGTTCCTCAGCCACTCCATGGTTCCATGGACGTCGGAAGAACAGCCCATCACGGCGTTCCGGCAGGTCTGGTCGAAGGCCGCGAAGTGGGCGCGGAGCTCGCGGATGACCTCGGGCGAATCGATGCGCGCATGTCCGTGGCCCATGGGATCACCGTTGGTCCAGGTATCTCTGGATGCTCTCCGCCTTCCGCAGGAGGAAGGGGATGTGCTTCTCCGCGGCCTCGGCGAACTGGGCCATCATCCGGACCAGCTGTTCGAACACGTCGGCGAACTTGGCGTGCTCCTGGTCCTGCCAGGTCTCCCCGAGCTTCACGAAATGGTGGTGGATGCTGGAGACCCGCTCCTTCAGGTCGCTGCTGAACCGCCTCAGCTCCGCGGTGAAGCGGCGCAGTTCCTCCGGATCGACGATGGCTCTCGGCATGATTCGGCCCCGGGGAGATCCCGCCGCCCGTGGGGAGGGCGCCCGGGGGGTCCCCGCGCGCTTCTCGTTGAGGAAATTCAGTATAGCCGCCCGGCCAAAATGATTACAAGCGAAATCCCCCGGGAGCCCCGCCGCCCCTCCGCCGCGGGCCCCCCAATGATTCAACGAACCCTCCGCCCATGCTATAATCCCCCCCATGCCCCGGCTCGTCTTCATCGACGGCAGGAACATGGGGAACGCCGTCCCCCTCCACGGCGCCGCCACGATCGGCCGCGCCCGCGGGAACTCCATCGTCCTCGACGAGCCCGCGGTCCTCGACCGTCATGCCGAGATCGCCTGCGAGGACGGGCAGTACCGCATCGCCCGGGCCGACCCGGCCGCGCCCCTGTCCGTGAACGGCAAGCCCGCCGCGGCCCACGCCCTCCGCCACGGCGACGTCCTCTCCCTCGGCCCCGTGACGCTCCTCTTCAGCGACGAGTCCCAGGCCCCCGACCTCCTCCCCACCCGGGCGGCCGACCCGTCCGATCCGCGGCTCCGGTCGAGCGTCCGCCCCTTCCCCGACGCCGCCACCGCCGCCACCGCCATCCGCCGCGGCTCGCGCGCCGAGGAGCGCCTGGAGACCCTCTACCGCATCGCCGGCGCCCTCCACGCCGCGTGCACCCCCGACGACCTCGTCCGCCAGCTCCTGGACCACCTGCCCCCGGCCTTCCGCCCCGAGCGCTGCCTCGCGCTCCTCCGCGACGAGCAGGGCCGCCTGCGCCTCCAGGGCCAGCGCCTGAGCGGCACGTCCCGCCTCCAGGCGTCCGCGGGCGTCCCCGCCCCGATCCTCCAGCTCGCCTTCGACCGCAAGGAGGCGATCTCCGCGTCCGACCCGCAAGGAGGCCCCCTGGCCGTCCTCTGCGCGCCCCTGGTCCGGGGCGACCTCGCCCTGGGCCTCCTCTACCTCGACCGGACCGCCGACGCCTGGGGCGAGGACGACCTCCACTTGCTCAACGCCGTCGCCTCGCAGGCCGCCGCCGCCCTCGACACCCTCCTGGCCCACCAGCGGGAGGCCGAGTTCGGCCGCGCGCTGGTGCGCCTCGGGGAGGGCTCCCGCCTCGTGAGCTCCTACCTCGGCCGGGACGCGATCGTCCGGGAGGCGGTGGAACAGGCCTGCCGCGTCTTCGACTGCACGAAGGCGTCCGTCCTCCTCCTGGACCCGAAGGGGGAGCACCTGACCGTGGCCTGGTCCAACTGCATCGACCCCCGCATCTGGCCCGGCGTGAAGATCCCCCCCGGCGAGGGGCACGCGGGCCGCGTCTTCCGGGAGGGGAAGCCGATGCTCTCCGTGGACGCGCACGGCGAGCGCCGCTACGAGACGGCGAGCTTCCTGATCGCGCCGGTCGTTTCGCAGGGCGAGGGCCTGCGGTCCGACCCGCGCGCGGTCGGCGTGATCTCCGCCACCGACAAGGCCTCCGGGGCGCCCTTCACGCCGCGCGACCAGGAGATCCTGTCGATCCTCGCGGCGCAGGTGGGGATCGCCCTCACCAACGCGGGCCTCTTCGAGCGGGCCACCGTGGACCCGCTCACGCGCCTCTACACGCGGCAGTACTTCGACTTCCGCCTCGCGGAGGAGGTGCGGGAGCACCGGGCCCGGGGGGCGCCCCTGGCCCTGCTCATGTGCGACCTCGACCACTTCAAGGACAAGAACGACATCTACGGGCACCCGGTGGGCGACGTCATCCTCGCCGAGGCCGCGGCCATCCTGCGGCAGAACGTCCCCGGCTTCGCCGCCCGGTACGGCGGCGAGGAGTTCGCGGGGATCCTGCCGGGAGTCCCCGCCGGCCGGGCGGAGGACCTCGCCAAGGATATCCGCCGGGCGGTCGAGGAGCATTCCTTCAACGCCGGGGACGAGCCGCTCCGCTGCACGATCTCGATCGGCGTGGCGGCGCTCTCGGGCGACGACGGCCCCGAGGCCCTGATAAAAAAAGCGGACGAGGCGCTCTATTCCGCCAAGCGCCGCGGCCGCAACCGCGTGGAAACCTACGAGGGACGACTCCGATGACCATCCAGCTCGCCGAGGACCGCCGCCGCGCCGCCGAGATCCTGATCTCCATCCGGGCGATCGGCTGCAGCATCGAGAAGCCGTTCAAGCTCACCTCCGGGTGGGCGAGCCCCGTCTACGTGGACTGCCGCAAGGTCATCTCCTTCGTCCCCGAGCGCCGCGAGATCGTCTCCCTCATGGCCCGGAGCGTCCGCGGCGAGGCGTTCGACGTCGTGGCCGGCGGCGAGACCGCGGGCATCCCCTACGGCGCGTGGGTGGCCGAGGCGCTCTCCCTGCCCTTCGCCTACGTCCGCAAGAAGCCCAAGGACGTGGGCAAGACCCGGCAGATCGAGGGGGAGGTCCGGGCGGGCCAGCGGGTCCTCCTCGTCGAGGACCTCGCCACGGACGGCGCCAGCAAGGTGAACTTCCTCAACGCCCTCCGCGCGGCCGGCGCCGTCTGCGGCCACTCGGCCGTGGTCTTCTACTACGGCATCTTCCCGAAGGCGCCGGAGATCCTGCGGAACGCGGGGGTCACGCTCCACGCCCTCACGGACTGGAGGACCGCCATCGACGCCGCGGAGTCCGCCCGGTACTTCACGCCCGAGCAGGTGCGGGACATCCGCGGGTTCCTGGAAAATCCGGAGGCCTGGTCGAAGGCCCACGGGGGGGCGTGACCGGGGTCACGACTTCCGGCGGCGGGCGCGCAGTTCCAGGACGAGCGGCACCTCGCGGAAGGGCAGGTACTCCCTCAGCTTCCCTTCCAGGTACCGCACGTAGTCCGGCGCGAAGGAGCGCGGGTCGTTGACGAACACGATGAAGCGGGGCGGACGGACCCCCTTCTGCGTGGCGTAGTAGATCTTCGCCGCGTGCGGCCCTCGCCCCGAGGGCCCCCGCGTCCGCACCGCCGCGTCGAGCGCGCGGTTCACCTCCGGCGTGGAGATCCTCGCCCCCGCCTGCGCGTGAAGCTCGCCGCAGATCTCCACCACCTCCCACACCCGCTCCCCCCGCGCGGCCGAGACCATCGACAGCGGCGCGTACCGCAGGAGCGGCATCGCCGCCGTCACGTACCGGGCGAACTCCTCGGGCGAGCGGTCCGGCGGCACGCGGTCGAACTTGTTGAGCGCCACCACGCACGGCTTCTTCCGCTCCTCGACGAGCGCGGCGATCCGCTTGTCGACCTCCGTCACCTTCTCCATCGCGTCCATCATCAGGACCACCGCGTCCGCCCGGCCCACCGCCTCCTCGGTCCGGGTCCGGCTGAAGAGCTCCACCGAGTCCTCGACCTTCCCCTTCTTCCTCAGCCCCGCGGTGTCCACCAGCACCCAGCGCCGCCCGCCCCGCTCGATCGTCACGTCCACCGCGTCCCGCGTGGTCCCGGGCGTCTCGCTCACGATCACCCGCTCCTCCCCCGCCAGGGCGTTGACGAACGTGGACTTCCCCACGTTGCGCTTCCCCACCACCGCGATCCGCAGGCCCCGGGCGGGCAGGGGCGCCGGGGGCAGGAGCTCCGCCAGCCGGTCCAGGAGCTCGCGGATGTTGCGCCGGTGGGCCGCCGCCACCGGGCAGGCCTCCCCGCACCCCAGCCCGCAGAAGTCCGCCGTCCCCTTCTCCACCTCGCCGTTGTCGGCCCTGTCCGCCACGCGCCGCACCTTCCGCCCGGCGCTTCTCCATCGCTTCCTTCATCTTCGTCTGCTGCTCGGGGGTGAGGATCGGTTTGATCTCTTCGGCCGTCGCGGCGAAAATCTCACGCATCTTCTTGCCCTTCTCTTCGTGCGCGTGGCTGCTCGCCGCCGCAGGCTTCCA
>CAYNDR010000038.1:1186-1765 GCA_964395295.1 uncultured Planctomycetales bacterium | reverse complement strand
GTGGGCCGCCGCCGCCGGGAAGGCCTCCCCGAACCCCAGCCCGAAGAAGTCCGCCGTCCCCTTCTCCATCTCGTGGTTGTCGGCCTTGTTGGCCACGAGCAGGACCTTCTTGTCCCGGAACCGCGCGGCCACGCCGCGGTCGAGCGGCGCCAGCCCCGCCTGGACGTCCACGAGGAAGAGGACGACCTCCGCCTCCTGGATCGCCCGCTCGATCTGCCGCTCCACCTCCTCGCGGAACGGGTCGCCGCGCGAGAGGCCCGCCCCCCCCGTGTCCACCAGCTCGAACGCCCTCCCCCGGTGGGCCAGGATCGCGGTGACGCGGTCGCGCGTCACCCCCGGGACGGGGTCCACGATCGAGATGCGCCGGCCCGCCATCGCGTTCAGGAGCGACGACTTGCCCACGTTCGTCCGGCCCACGATCGCCACGACGGGGAGCCTTTCCATGGAGGGGATCCTATGAGCCGCGGGAAGAACGGGCCGTCCACACGGGGGGGATTATAGCTCCGCGGCAATCGTTCAGCATACCGAAGAATCAAGAATAACGAATCTCGAATCACGGGATCGTCCCCCCCCCAGGCC
>CAYNDR010000038.1:278-1176 GCA_964395295.1 uncultured Planctomycetales bacterium | reverse complement strand
CCGTTTCCTCCGTGGCCGGGGGCCGGGTCAACGGCGGTTGCGCTCCGCGCGGGGGCGGGGCGAGAAGAACTCCCGGTCAGGCTTTCAGGAATATTCGTTAGGGGATTCCCTGGAAAGGGGATAATAATTGAAGCGGGATCCCAGGCCTGTCCTCCGGACTCGATTGACGCCGGGGGATCAGGTTAATACTCTATGATCCCGGGGGCGCGCTGATGGGCAAGGAAGTCGTCTACTGCTTCAACTGCGGCGTCCGCCTCCTCTACTCCGACTTCGAGAAGGGCGCCGCCTTCCGCGCGGGGCAGGAGTTCGCCTGCTCCGAGTGCATGCCCCTGCTCCTGGAGCTCATGCCGCCCCAGGATCGCGAGGCCTACCAGAAGAAGGCGGCGGGCGGGGACGACCTGAAGAGCTCCACCCCGCGCCGCGGCACGGGCCGCGTCCCCCTCGCCGACGGCGCCGTCCGCAAGTCGGCCACCACCCGCCGGACCCCGCCCGCGAAGGCCCCCCCCGATGAAGAGCCGGACGAGGGAGACGAAGCCCCGGGGCGCCGCCGGAGGAAGACCCTGATCGCGGCCGGGGCGGCCGCCCTCCTGGTCGCCGCGGCCGCCATCCTCCTCCTGGCCACCCGGAAGAAGCCGGCGATCGAGGACGAGGGCTTCGCGGCGAAGGAACGGACCTCGACGGCGGAACGCGCCCAGCCCCCGGGCCCCAAGGCCCCCGAGGACGCGGCGCGGGAGGCGATCGAGAAGGCCCGCCAGTTCCAGGCCCGCAATCCCGCGGACTACGAGGGACAGCTCAAGGCGTTCATGGCAGTGGCCTGGGAACACGAGAAGTCCTCCGTCGCCGCGGAGGCCCTCAAGGAAGCCGAAAAATACGTGGAGGCCGAAGAGGGGGCCGCCAG
>CAYNDR010000038.1:0-268 GCA_964395295.1 uncultured Planctomycetales bacterium | reverse complement strand
GAAGCCGAGGCGGTGAAGACGAAGCTCGCGGAGGGGATGACGCCGGAGATGGAGAGGCTCCTGGGGGAGATCAAGGAACCCCGGGAATTCGAGGAGTACAAGAAGGTCCTGGAGATCCTCGACAAGGCCAAGGAGCAGAACGCCAAGCCCGCCTGGATCCTCCAGGTGGACAGGCGGATCGACGAGGTCAAGGGCGAGGCGGAGAAGAAGCTGGGGGAGGTGAAGCAGAAGGCCGAGGAGGCCAAGGGGAAAGGGGAGACGGAAGAGG
>CAYNDR010000037.1:0-28091 GCA_964395295.1 uncultured Planctomycetales bacterium | reverse complement strand
GGTTCTCGAACGGCATCGGCTCGAACTGGTCCTGCTTCAGGAGTTCGACCAGGCGTTCGCCGCGCGTCAGCTGGTCGCGGGTCTCCTTGTCGAGATCGCTGGCGAACTGGGCGAAGGCCGCCAGCTCGCGGAACTGCGCGAGCTTCAGGCGCAGGTCGCCCGCGACCTTCTTCATGGCCTTCGTCTGCGCGTTGCCGCCGACGCGGCTCACGGAAATCCCGACGTTGATCGCGTGCCGCACGCCCGCGTTGAAGAGCTCGGGCTCCAGGTAGATCTGGCCGTCCGTAATCGAGATCACGTTCGTCGGGATGTACGCCGAGACGTCGCTGAGCTGCGTCTCGATGATCGGGATCATCGTGAGCGACCCGCCGCCGAGCTTGTCGTTCAGCTTCGCCGCGCGCTCCAGCAGGCGCGAGTGCAGGTTGAAGATGTCGCCGGGGTACGCCTCGCGCCCCGGGGGCCGGCGCAGGAGCAGCGAAAGCTGCCGGTAGGACCACGCGTGCTTGGTCAGGTCGTCGAACACGCAGAAGGCGTGGCCGCCGTTGTCGCGGACCTCCTCGCCCATGGCGGTGCCGGAGTAGGGCGCCAGGAACTGGAGGGGCGCCGGGGCGTCCGCCGGCGCGGCGACCACCGTGGTGTACTCCATCGCGCCGTGCCGGGAGAGCGTGTCGACCACGTTGGCGATGGTGGAGGCCTTCTGGCCGATCGCCACGTAGATGCACGCGACGTTCTGGCCCTTCTGGTTGATGATGGCGTCCAGGCAGAGGGCGGTCTTCCCGGTCTGGCGGTCCCCCAGGATCAGCTCGCGCTGGCCCCGGCCGATCGGGATCATCGAGTCGATCGCCTTCCAGCCGGTCTGGAGCGGCTCCTTCACGGGCTGGCGTTCGACCACGTTGCGGGCCCGCCCCTCGACCGGGCGGAACTTCCGGGCCGGGACCGGGCCCTTCCCGTCGAGCGGCTGGCCGAGGGCGTCCACCACGCGCCCCTGCAGTTCCGGCCCCACGGGCACCTGCACGATCTTGCCGGTGCACTTGGCGACGTCGCCTTCCTTGATGCCGCGGTCGTTCCCCAGGATGACGCACCCCACGGAGTCCTCCTCGAGGTTCAGCGCCATGCCGTAGACGCCCCCCGGGAACTCCACGAGCTCCGCCGCCATCACCTGGTCCAGGCCGTACACCCTCGCGATGCCGTCGCCCACCTGGAGGACCACCCCCACCGATTCCATCCGGAGCTCGGTCTGGTAGGACTGGATCTCCTTCTGGATGACGGCGCTTATCTCTTCCGGTCGGATGGCTGCCATGAAAAAACCTCCCCTTGACTCAATGGCTCAATTCCTTGAATCGTTCCCGGAACGACTTCAGGCGCCGGGCGACGCACCCGTCGATCAAGCTGTCGCCCACGCGGACGAGCACCCCCCCCTGGAGCGAGGCGTCCGTCTCCGCCTGGATCTCCACGCTGTTCCCGGTGAGACGGCCCAGCTGTTCGGCCAGGCGCCGGCGATGGGCCTCCGAGAGCGGGCGCCAGCTGCGGACCTTCACCCGCACGGTCCCCCGGGAGGCGTCGGCCAGGCGGTCGAACGTCTCGGCGATCTCGGGGATGAGGTTCAGGCGGCCCTTGTCCACCAGCAGTTCCAGGAACTGGAGGAACGAGGGCCGGGCGCGCCCCTCGAAGGCCCGCCGGAGGAGGGCCTTCTTCATGGACCGCGGCACGCTGGGATGGGACAGCGTGGCGCGGAACGGCTTGTCCCGCTCGTAGACCTCCCGCAGGGCCAGGAGCAGGGACTCGGCCTCCTCCACGGCCCCCTCGGGGCCGGCCACGCGGAGGAGCGCCGCCGCGTATCGCTTGGCCAGGGTACGTTCTAGCACGGTTTCTTCACCGAGTCGAGGCGCGCCAGGGTGCCGTCGACCAGCCGCTCCTGGTGCGCGTCGTCCATGACGGTCTCCACCAGCCGCTCCGCCGCCCCGAGGATGAGGTCGGTGGACCGCTCGCGGATCTCCACGATCGCCTTGTCCCGCTCGATCTGGATCTCCCGCTTCCCCTTGTCCATCGCGGCCTGGGCCTGCGCCCGGGACTCGGAGAGCACCTGCTCGCGCGCCCGGCGCGCCTCGGCCAGGGCGGCGTCGAGCCGCCGCCGGGCCTCCTCGTCGATCCGGGCCAGCTTCTCCTTGATCTCCGCCGCCTGCCGCGCGGCCTCGGCCGTGTCCTTCTCGATCTTCCGGAACGTCTCGTCGATCGACTTCGACCGGTCGTCCAGGATCTTCCCCAGGGCGGGCCTCACGAACTTCCAGAGGATCGCCGCCAGGAGGACGAACGCCAGGAGCTGGACCACGAACATCTGGACCGCCCCGCCGGCGGCGAGCCCTTCGACAAAGCTCAGGGCGAGAACGATGGCGTCCACGTCAGCTCCTCTCCGAAACGAACTTCCGGACGGCCGGCCCGTGCGCGGCCGTGTCGAGCGGCGCCTCCAGGACCTTCTGGGCCACGGCGAACGTGAGGCGCTCGACCTCATCGCGCAGGCCGGCCAGGGCCTCGCGCTTCTCGGCGGCGATGGCGTCGCGGCCCTTTCGGACCTCCTCCCGGGCGGCGGCCTGGGCCCGGGCCACCTCGTCCGCGGCGGCGGCCATGGCCTCCCGGAGGCCGGCCTGCAGCTTCTCGTAGGCCTCCTTGTCGATGCGGGCGATGCGGGCCTCGTAGTCCTTGGCCAGCGCCGCCAGCCCGTCGCGGCCGCGCTCGAATCCCTCCCGGGCCGCGCGGATCTCCTCCTCGCGCCGCGTCACGTGCGACAGGACGCGCCCGAAGAGGAGCCGGGCGAGGACGAGGAAGGTGATGACGAAGATCACCACCTGCGTCCCCAGGACGGGGAGTTTGATCCCCAGGTCCTCCAGGAGGCCGCCGGACGCCAGGAACGTCTCCATCGGCTAGATGACCTTGCCGCCCCACATGAAGCAGATGAGCAGCATGTAGATCACCAGGGTCTCGATGAGCGCGAGGCCGATGATCATCATGCCCTGGATGCGGCCGCCCGCCTCCGGCTGGCGCGCCACGGCGTCCACCGCCGCGGTGATCGCCCGGCTCTGCGAGAGCGCCCCGCCGAAGGCCGTCAGCGCCAGGCCGAATCCGAGCGCCAGGCCAAGGTAGCTGGTGGGGCCTCCGGCCGCGGCTTCCTTCTTTTCGGCGGCCTGGGACGCGTCCAACGCCAGCGCGGGCATCGCCAGGAGTGCCACGCACGCCACGACTGCCAGAACCTTCTTGAGCATCGCCAATCCTCCGTATTTTGGTCTATTCGTGATGCGCTGCAGGCGCATGCGGTTTCCCGTGTTCCTCGTGGCCCCCCTCCGCGTGCCCTCCCTCGTGGACCACCTTCTGGGCGATGTAGATCGTCGAGAGGGTGGTGAAGATGAAGGCCTGGAGGAGGCTCGTGAAGATCGCGAAAATCAGCATCGGGAACTGGACGGGCACCCACCCGCCCAGCGTCATCAACTGCTCGATCACGTTGTCCTCGCCGAAGATGTTCCCGTAGAGGCGCAGGGAGAGCGACATCGGCCGCGCCAGTTCGCCGACTACCTCGACCGCGAACATGAGCGGCGCCAGCCACAGCACCTCCCCCATGAAGTGCCTGACGTAGCTCGCCGCGCCCACGGCCCGGATCGCGAAGCCCTGGACCATGAAGAAGGTGGTGATCCCCAGGGCGGCCGTGGTCGAGAGGGTCATCGTGGGCGACCGGAAGCCGGGGATGAGCCCCATCATGTTCATGGCGAAGATGAAGAGGAAGACGGTCCCGAGGTAGGGGACGTACCTGTCCCCCTGGGCGCCGGGGATGAAGCCGTGGACGAGGCCCCGCAGCAGCCCCACCGCCCACTCGAAGGCGTTCTGGAGCCCCCGCGGCACGCGGGAGTAGCTCCGGGTGGCCAGGAAGGCGGCCGTGATGAGGACGGCCGCGGAGAGGATCGAGAATCCGATCGCGTCGAACCAGAACTGGCCCAGGTCCTCGTCGAAGCCGTACCAGTGGCCCAGCGGGGTGTCCTTGACGGCCTTCCACAGGGGGGTGAGGATCGTCGCCGGGGGCTCGTGGTGGGCCGCCCCGCCGCCGTGGGCGCCGTGCCCGCCTTCCTGGAGGATCATCCACAAGAGGCGCATCTAGGCCGCCTCCTTGGGATGCGCGTCGGCCCCTCCCACGAGGGCGCCCACGCTCATCACCAGGACCACCGCGGTCAGCCCCCCGAGGACGCCGACGGGATTCACCGCCTCGCGGGTCACCAGGAGGTAGAGCGCCCCCGAGTAGAAGCCGAGCTTTGTCAGGACGAGGAGGGCGGCGATGATGCGGTTGCGGTGGGTCGCCAGCCCGCGGGAGGCGATCCACGCCCAGGAGGCGAAGGGGGCCATCCCGAGGCCGAATCCCAGCGCCAGGCCGCCGGCCAGGGCGGGAGACCGCCCCACCCCCAGGGCCGCCCCGGAAGACAGAAGCAACAGTAATCCCGAAACGAACAGCAGTCGGCGAAGCAACGCCCCGTTGATCATTTCAGGCTGCGCGAAACCGTGCGAAAGAGCTCGAGGAATCCCGCCGCCGTCCCGAGGATGAAACCGGCCGCCGCCAGCCAGGGTTCCGTGCCCAGCTTTCCGTCGAGATAGCGCCCGAGGAAGTACCCCAGGACGATACAGGCGACGAGGACGATCCCGACCGTCATCAGGCTCATGAGCGACCGGTTGCCCGCGTCCCCGACGCCCATGACGGCCCCTCTTCGGCTTCCGTATTCTAGAGGCCCACGGGGGGGTGTCAAGCAATTGGCGCCGGGACGCGGGAATCCGCGCCCGGGAGGGCGCCGCGCGTTTCCGGCCCCGGGAACGACGGCGGACCGTTGTGCTTTTGCGGGCGGCAGGGACCGTGTTATACTGGGCGGCCATCGGCGTCCTAGGAAAGGACGAAGCCTTGGAAGATACGGCGTTCATCCGCAAGTGCCTGTCCGGCCAGGTGGAGGCCTACGGGACCCTGGTGGACCGGTACAGCGCGCGGATCGTCAACCTGGCCTTCGCCATGCTCGGGGACCGCCACGAGGCGGAAGACGTCGCGCAGGAGGCGTTCGTGAGGGCCTACCGGGGCCTGGGCAAGTTCCAGGGCAAGGCCAAGTTCTCCAGCTGGCTCTACCAGATCGCGCTCAACCTCTGCAAGGACCGCCTCAAGGCGAAGTCCCGCCACGCCCGCACCGCGGACGACCGGCAGTTGGCCTCCATGGACGGGGATCCGCGGGACCAGGCCCCCCGCGTGGTGATCGAGATCGAGCTCTCGGAGAAGATGCGGGAGGCGATCAACGGCCTGCCCTACCTCTACCGCGAGAGCTTCGTCCTCCGCCACCTCCAGGGGCTGGACTACGAGGACGTGGCCGCCATCACCCGCGTCCCGGCGGACACCGTGCGCGTGCGCGCCTACCGGGCGCGGGAGATGCTCCGGCAGACCCTCTCCCCGGATGTCGATACGTTCTGGCGCGAGAAGGCCGCCAAGGAAAAGCGGGGGGCCGATTAGAGGTGCACCATGAAGAAGGGCGAGAAGAGGATCCTCCACCGGGCCCTGGACGGCGAGGTGAGCCGATCGGAGACCCGCTTCCTCCGGCGGAAGCTCCAGACGGACCGCCGGATCCGCGCCGAGTTCGAGGGGCTCAAGAAGGTGGTGAAGGACTCCGAGGCGGTCCGGATGGAGGTTCCCCCCGACTTCACGCGGAAGGTCCTGAAAGGGGTCGAGGAGATCCCGCGCCTCCGCCGCCGCTGATCCCCCCCGCCTCCGGGCGTTTTCCGGGAAACTTTTTCGCCCCTCGTTCGTCTATACGGGTGGAAGGCGAGAGATGAACGAAGGGAGCCGAAAGAAAAACCCCGTACCCGACCTATAACCCCCAGTTCTCCCCAGACGGATGCCCGGGACGTCGCACGACGAACCGGGCATTTTTTTACATCTGCTCCGGGGCGGAGAGCCCCAGGAGCCGGAACCCGTTCCGGAGGACCTGCTGGACCGCGGCGCTGGCGGCCAACCGCGCCCGCCGGACTCCCTCGTCGTCCGCCAGCACCCGCTTGCCGGGGTCCCGGTTGCCCAGCTCGTAGTAGCGCTGGTAGGCCCCGGAAAGCTCGCGGAGATAGTCGGCCACGACCGCCGGGTCGAGGTCGCGCGCCGCCAGCTCCACCCGGCGGCGGAACTGCCGGGCGGCCCTGAGGATCTCGACCTCGTCCGGGCCCGCCTTCGAGGCGTCGAACTCCCCGCCCCACCGGCCGTCCTTCACCTCGTCCGGCGCGACCTTCCCCTCCTCGACCCCCTTGCGCCAGATCGAGGCGATCCGGGCGTGGGCGTACTGGGCGTAGTAGACGGGATTTTCGAGGGATTTCTTTTTAGCCACGTCCAGGTCGAAGTCCATGTGGCTGTTGGTCTTGCGCATCGCGAAGAAGAAGCGGGCCGCGTCCACCCCGACTTCCTCCATCAGCTCGCGGAGGGTCACGAGGGTGCCGGCGCGCTTGGACATCTTGACCTCTTTGCCTCCCTCCAGGAGCCGGCAGTGCTGGACGATCAGGACCTCGAAGGACGGCGTCCCCGGCGCGAGGGGGAAGCCCAGCGCCTTGAGCCCCGCCTTCATCGTGGCGATGTGGGCGTGGTGGTCCGGGCCCCAGAGGTCGACCAGGATCTCGAATCCGCGCGCGAACTTGTCGCGGTGGTAGGCCAGGTCGGGGGTCCGGTAGGCGTACGTCCGGTCGGACTTCACCAGGACCTTGTCGTCCACGTCCCCCAGGTCCTTGGTCTTGAGCCAGAGCGCCCCGTCCTTGTCGTAGGCGAGGCCCGCCTTGCGGTAGAGGTCGACCAGCTCCTCGACCTTTCCGCTCCTCTCCAGGGCCTCCTGGCTGAACCAGGTGTCGTAGCGGACGCGGAAGGCCTCGAGGTCCTTCCGGATCTCGTCGAGGAGCCGATCCTTCCCGAAGCGCCGGGCCCGCTCCAGGTCCACGGTCCCGCCCTGGGCGCGGAGGTCGTCGGCGAGGGCCTTGACGTAGTCCCCGCGGTAGCAGTTCTCGTCCGGGGGATTCGGATCCCCGGAGAGCCGCCAGAGGATGGACTTGCCGAGCATCTCGATCTGGTTGCCGGTGTCGTTGACGTAGAATTCGCGCGAGACCTTATGGCCGGCGAAGTCGAGGATGTTGGCCAGGGAGTCTCCCACGGCGGCCTGGCGCCCGTGGGCCACGTGGAGGGGCCCGGTGGGATTGGCGGAGCAGTGCTCCACGAGGACCCGCCGACCGCGGCCGGCGTCGGAGCGGCCGTAGTCCGGGCCTTCCCGCAGGATCCGGCGGCATTCCTCGTGGTAGACCTCGGGAGCGGTGTAGAAGTTGATGAATCCGGGGCCGGCGACTTCGATCTTGGCGAGGAACGGAGAATTCGCCTGGCGGAGGGCCTCGGCGAGCTCCTCGGCGACCTTGCGGGGGGGCATCCCCAGCCCCTTGGCCAGCCGCAGGGGGGTGCTGCAGACGTTGTCCCCGAACTTCGGATTGGACGAAGGCTCCAGGATATCCCCGGGGGGATCCACCTTCCAGAGACCCGTGATGGTGTCGCGGATGAGGCGGATCAGGCCGGGCTCAAAGGTCATGGCGGGGCTATTCTACGCTTTCGGGGCGGCCTTCTGCCAGCGGACGCGGCGGGCGTCGGCCCAGAGGCCGTCGAGGTCGTAGAACCCGCGCTGGGACTGGTGGAAGACGTGGACGACGACGTCCCCGAAGTCCTGGAGGACCCAGCGCCCGTCGTTGACGCCCTCGATCCCGAGCTCCCGGACGCCCTCCTCCTTGAAGGCCGCGCGGAGGCCGTCGGCGATCGCGCGCGACTGCCGCTCGTTGGAGGCGGAGCAGATCACGAAGTAGTCCGCGACCGAGGTCACCTTGCGGACGTCGAGCACGGCGATGTCGGTCGCCTTCTTGTCGTCGCAGGCCTCGGCGCAGGCGATGGCGAGCTGGCGCGGCGTGGCGATGGCGGCCTCCGGAATCTCAGGGTTTCAGGGGCAGATCGAATTGGGGACAGGAGTAGCAAAAGGGCGCCGCGCCGTCAAGCGGCATCATCCCCGGAAGAAGAGGAACGTGACGACGACGAAGAGGGGGACCAGGATGCCGGTCGACCAGAGCATGTAGCCGAAGAAGCTGGGCATCCGGACCTTGTTCTCCTCGGCGATGGCCTTGACCATGAAGTTCGGGCCGTTCCCGATGTAGGTGTTGGCCCCCATGAAGACGGCGCCGCAGGAGATGTCGGTGAGGTAGAGGACGCCCTCCGGGTACTGGAGTAGGTCGCCCAGCCTGTCGGCCGTCAGGTTGTCGCCGTGGGTGCTGTTCACCACCCCCACGGCCAGGGACGAGAAGGTCAGGTAGGTCGGCGCGTTGTCGAGGAAGCTCGACAGGGACCCCGTGGCCCAGAAGAACTGCCATGCCTTGGAGAGCCCCATCTCGCTCCCGTGCATCTCGAGGAGCTTGAGCGCGGGGATCATCGTGACGAAGATGCCCACGAAGATCACCGCGACCTCGATGATGGGATGCCAGGTGAACCGGTTCGACTCCCGGGTCCGCCGCGGCGTGAGCCGGAGGGAGAGCGCGGCCATCGCCGCCATCCCGAGCACCTGGAGGAGGAGGGTCAGGTTGTCGGGCAGGAGTTTCCTCTGCTGGAGCTGGCCGGCCCCGAAGATGACGCCGCTGACCCCGAGGAGCCACAGGAAGTTGAGGCCTCCCTCGATGCCGAGCGGCTCCTTGACCTTCTGGACCTCCTCGAGCTGGGCCCCCGCCCGCTCCCTTTCCTCCTTGTTCAGGACCATCTGGTCGACGACGTTGAAGAGGACGAGGAGGATGCCGTTCACCAGCGCCCAGGGGACGATGAGCCGGAAGGTCCAGAGGAACGGGACCCCGCGCAGGAAGCCGAGGAAAAGCGGCGGGTCCCCGAGGGGCGTGAGCATCCCGCCGCCGTTGGAGACGACGAAGATGAAGAAGATGACGAGGTGCATCTTCCTCGCGCGGGACTCGTTGGCCCGCAGGAGCGGCCGGATGAGGAGCATCGAGGCCCCCGTCGTCCCGATGAAGCTCGCCAGGAGGGTCCCGATCGCGAGCATGGCGGTGTTGACCAGGGGCGTCCCGGCGAGCGACCCCTTGAGGTAGATGCCCCCCGAGATGACGAAGAGGGCCGCCAGGAGCACGATGAACGCCGCGTACTCCTTGGCGCTGTGGACCAGCCATTCGAGGCCGTGTTCCCCCTGCCCGATGAGCAGGTAGAGGACGACCGGGATGCTGGCGGCGACCGCGAGGATGAACTTGTTCCGGTTCTTCTCCCAGAAGTGGCCGAGGAAGAGGGGGATGACCGCGATGGCCAGGAGGTAGAGGGCGAAGGGAAGGACCGTCCAGAGGGGGAGCCCGCCGCTCGCCGCCGCAAGGTGCATGGTCATGGTTCCATTCTCCCGGCAGGCCCCGGACCATGATATCCGCGCGGGGGGGCGCGTCAACGAAATGAGGCTACCGGCCGGTCTTGCAGATGAAGAAGTAGCGCGTGTCCCCGGGCCAGGGCCGGGCCTCTTCCGCCGGCTCGACCTTCGCGTAATAGGCGCCGTACTTGTCCGCGGGGAACTCGATGCGGAGTTCCTCCCGGGACGCGCGGAACACGTCCTCCTTGATCCTGTCCCGGAGGCCGTTGTAGACGGAGACCCGGAGGCCGAGGCGGGCCCCTTCGGGGCGCTTGAGCGTGAGGGCCACGGGGATGGGCTGGGGAGGGGATTCGGGGGCGCGCTCTCCCTTCCCCGGATTCGGGGGCGGCAGGGCGATCTGGTAGAAATCGACGTCCGTGCTTTCGGGGCCGATGTCGGCCTGGATCAGGGCGCCCTCCGGGACGGGGGTCGCCATCTTGAACGCGTCGTTGCACTCCTGGGGGTCGCGGCCCCCCGTCGCCTTCTGCTTGAGGCGGTTGAGCGGGGCGTTGGGATTGAAGCGGCTCCAGAGGAAATCCCGGTCCGGGACCCCGAATTCGCCGGACTCCACGACGAGTTTCTGGAGGGCCTCGAGATACGCCCGCTCGTCCTCGGGGAGGCCGCCCCGCGTCTTCCGCTCCAGGTCCACGACGGCGGGGAGCCCCCGATAGAACTGCTCGTAATCCTTGAAGATGGGGGACCAGAGGGTGTACTCCCGCATGATCTTCGCCGACTGGTCCGCCGCCTTGAGGAACCACTCCTTGGCCTGTTCCGGGCGGTTCATCCTCCAGTCGTAGATCCCCTGGAGGTACATGATCTCCCGGATGAAGCTGTCCGCGGTCTGGGCCGAGAGGCGGTATCCCATCTGGGTGGTGATGGTCTGGTCCGTCACTCCGAGGAGCTCGTCGCGCGCCTTCGAGTACCAGTGGATGGATATCTCGAAGGCGCTCTTGGACCGCTCGATCGGGCGCCGGTCCTGGAGGATCTCCTGGAGCTCGCGGTCCCCCTCGATCCGCGCCAGGAGGGGCAGGTCGAGCCAGCCGTCCCGCCAGGAGGGCTTGTGGTGGAGGGTCCAGCCGAGCTCGAACTTGAGGTAGGGGGAGTCGGGGATCTGGCGGATGCCCCGGCGCAGCCACTCCAGCCCGAAGCGGACCCACTCCCAGGAGCGTTCGGGGTCGGTGAAGCTGTTGGCCACGTTGTAGGCGGAGTGCCACCCCAGCATCGCCCAGACCTCGCGGTTGCGCGGCTGGAAGTAGGAGATGAGCTTGAGGATCTCCCTCCGCTCGTACCAGCGCTTCTCCTCCTCGACGCGCTTGAGCTGGATCCAGAGGAAGTCGATCGCCACGGCCCGGAAGGATCCGAAGAAGAGGGAGGCGACGTAGGTGGGCAGGACGTCGCCGGGGGGCATGTCGGCGATGCGCGTGTAGACCTTCTCGGCCGCCACCTCCGGCTGGGGGTCCAGGCACCGGACCTGGACGAACACCAGGGCGGCCAGCAGGGCGCCCAGGACGATCCATCGGCGGGGCGTCATTGGCCGAAGTCCTTGAAGGCCATCACCAGCATCCCCAGCGCGGCCAGGACGGCCAACTGCAGGGCGGCCTGGGGGAAGGCGGCCTTCCCCAGGTCCCTCCAGGACACGGCCCGGTCCTTGAGGAGCCAGCGGGAGAAGTCGAACCGGTCGAAGTCCGGGACCACGGAGAGGACGGCCTTGGAGATCGCGGAGGAGACCTTCAGGACGGGCTGGGGGATGTCCCCGTCTCTGGCCCCGTGGGCGTGTCCCCTCCCCGCATGGGCCCGCGCCTCCGCCAGCGACCGGTCGATGTCCCGCGTGCCCTCCAGCACGTAGCTGTGGATGGACCCCACGACGTAGAGGAAGATCCCCAGCAGGATGCTCACGGGGGCCGAGAGGAACGTGGAGGCCATGAGCGTGGCCGCGAGGACCAGCGTGGACTGCAGGAGGGCCAGGAGGAGGCCTTTGGCGAAGTTGAGCTCGAAGTTCGCGGGTTTCGTGTAGAGGGCCACGGATTCGGCCCAGCCCTGGATCAGGCCGTCCGCGTCGGCGGGGATGGCGCGCAGTTCGACCGTCCCTTCCGACCCGACGAGAGCGGAGGGGAAGGTGAACGAGGCTTCCTCGTGGGTCTGGAGGAAGAGGCGCTGGCGGTGGGGCTCGCGGCCGGGGGCGAGGGCCAGGATCTCGACCGTGCCCGAGGCGCGGAACATGTCCGTCCGGGAGCCCAGGACGATCCGGGCCTCCCCGCGCACCGCGTCCGGGAAGTCCGCGCGGTCCAGCCCGCGGAAGCGCCAGACGAGCGCGGCGCCGGCGTCCGCGGCCAGGCGCGGCGGCTCGTGGTCTTTCACCGGTTCGCCGCCGCGGTGGTCGAATTCCGCGGCGGCCAGCCGCGGGTAGGCCACCAGCGGCGGGAACTCGCTCCCGGCCAGGAGCGCGACGCCCCGGATGAAGACGATCGTGATGATCCCCATGACCCCGAGGAAGACCGCGAGGAGCATCACGAATCCCAGGAGCCGTCCCAGGAAGACGGTCACCTTGGAGACCGGCTTGGTGACCAGGAGGTAGATGCGCCGGGTCTCGAAGTCGCCCGGGAGCGAGAAGCCCGAGACGAAGAGGGCCACGATCGCGGTGAAGAGGGTCGCGGCGCGGAGCGACCAGGCCTCCATGAGCCGGAGGCGCGCCTGCATCTCCACGGACGGGAAGAAGGTCACGGAGCTGAGGAGCGCCACCCCGAAGAGGACCAGGATGGTGAAGACCTTCCGCCGCGACGCCTCGACGAGCGTCATGGCGGCGATGGCCCACAGCCGCCCGAGCGACGCCTTCACTCCCGCCCCTCCGGCTTCCCCGGCGCGGGGCGGCCCGGCCCGTCCCCGCTCTCCCGGACCGTCCGGAGGAAGACGTCCTCGAGCGTCTCCAGGGTGTTCTCGCAGCGGACCACGCGGGCGCCCTCCTGCCGGGCCAGCTCCTCGATGCGGCCCCGGGCCGCCTCCGAGAGATCCTTGAACGTCATCGTGACCGAGTCGCGCAGGACGAGGATGTCGCGCACGGCCCCGTACTTCTTGAGCTGTCCCTGGTGCAGGATCGCCAGCCGGTCGCAGATGTCCTGGACGTCGGCCAGGAGATGGCTGGAGAGGAGGACCGTCTTGCCGCGCCGCTTGAGGTCCAGGATCAGGTCCTTCATCTGGCGCGAGGAGATCGGGTCCAGGCCGCTGGTGGGCTCGTCGAGGATCAGGACCTCCGGATCGTTGATCAGGGCCTGCGCGAAGGAGACGCGGCGGACCATTCCCTTGGAGTACTCCCGCAGGGGCCGCCGCCGGGCGTGGGCCAGCCCGAAGGTCTCGATGAGCTCGTCGGTCCGCTTCTTCCGGGTGGCGCGGTCCAGGTTGAAGAGGCGCCCGAAGAAGTCGAGCGTCTCGTCGGCGTTCAGGAACCGGTAGAGGTAGGACTCCTCGGGAAGGAATCCCAGGCGCGCCTTGACGGCCACGTCGGTGGGGGGCCGGCCGAGGATCGCGGCCGTGCCGGAGGTGGGGAAGAGGAGGCCCAGGAGCATCTTGAACGTGGTGGTCTTCCCGGACCCGTTCGGGCCGATCAGGCCGAAGATCTCCCCCCGCTCCACCTGGAGCGTGAGGCCGTCGAGCGCCTTGAGCTTGGGGCGGCCCCAGAAATCCTTGAAGACCTTGGTGAGGCGGTCGGTCTCGATGACGGCGGCCATAGCATCCAGCCTCGGGCGGCGCGCCGGAGGGGCGTCCGCTCATGAAAAAACCACGGAAAACGAGTCGTCAACACGGGCCGCGCGCTGATGACTCCTCCTCCGTGGTCTCGAGCCCGCGCCGGTCAGCGGACGTGGGCTTCCTTCTGGATCTTCCTCAGCAGCTGGCGCTCCTGGCGGCGCCGCTTCTCGCTGGGCTTTTCGTAGAAGGCCGTCCGCTTGATGTCGCGCGTCAGCCCCTCCTTCTCGCACGCCTTCTTGAAGCGCTTGAGGAGCTGGTCGAGCGACTCATTCATCCGGACCTTGACGCGGATCAATCGTTCACCTCGCTGGCGTTGATGGCGGGATTATAGCCGGGGAGCCCAGGCGCGGCAACCCCTTTTTGCGGCCGTTCGGGGATTGGATCAGAACCGAGAATCGAGAATCGGACCTTCCCGCGCCCCCCCCGCTGAACGGGTGCCCGGAATTATTTTCCGCGGGGGACTGGACAACGGCTAATTATAAGTTATAATTCATATCGGACGGCGGACCCCGCCGTCCCGCGAGAGGGGGGGCCATGAAGAGCAAGGACAGTCCCAACCTGTACGAGATCCTGCGCACGGCGTCTCGAACGTCCCTCGAGACCGCCCCGCCGGAGCCGAGTCCCGCCGCCCCGGCGTGCGAGCCGCACGAGCCGACCCTGCAGGATCGCCTGGCGATCTACAAGGCGGCCAGGCTGGGCCTGGCGGCCGCCGTGCCGCCGGCCCCGGCCGCGCCGCAGGTCCCGCCTGCGCCGCCGGCGGCCGCCGCGCCCGCCGCCCCGGAGGCGGCGCCCGCGAAGGGACCGGGGGAGCGCGTCCTCAGGATCACGTACAACACGGCCGCCTTCCTCTCCTTGATCGGGATCGGGCTCCTTTTCGTGGCCTACTCGCTCGGCGTCCGCGCGGGACGCTCCGGGGCCCAGGAGGCCGCGGCCGAGGTGTCCGCGCCCCCCGCCCCGCGCGCGCCCGCCGCCGTCGCGGCCCCGCGCGCGCCGGCGCCCGCGCCGGCCCCGAAGGTGTACACCATCCGCCTGGTCGAGTGGCCCTACCGGACCTCCCAGGAACGCCTGAAGGCCAACGCGGAGGCGGTGCAGGTGACGCGCGGGCAGGAGCCGCGCCTGTCCCTCACCCTGGGACGCTACACGGACATCGCCTCGGGGGCCGCCCGCTCGGGGCTGGCGGCGGCGCAGAAGGTCAAGGTCGAGAACCAGGCGCCGTTCGCCCAGGCGCAGTTCGAGGAGGTCTCCCGCTGAGCGGGACGGCGGTTTTCTGTTGATTCCCCGCCGCCGATATCGTATCTTCGCCGCTCCCTATGTCGATCCACAAGAGCCTGGTCACGGCCGGCAAGCTCCGGCGCCACCGGAACGTCCTCACGCGGTACGAGCGCATCGAGGCCCTGAAGAAGGAAGAGCGCTGGAAGGAAGAGCAGTCCGTGTTCGGCCTGCCCAAGGTCCGCAGTATCATGATGAAGGCCAAGAAGAAGGTCAAGGAAGAGGCGGCCGAGGCGGTCCCGGGCGCCGAGGGCGTGGCGGCGGCCCCGGTGGCGGGAGCGGTGGCGGCCCCGGGCGCCAAGGGCGCGGCGGCCCCCGCGGGCGGAGCCAAGGGCGCGGCGGCCCCCGCGGCGGGAGCGAAGGCGGCCGGAGCCAAGGGCGCAGCGGCCCCGGCGGCGGGAGCGAAGGCGGCCGGAGCCAAGGGCGCGGCGGCCCCCAAGAAGGAAGAGAAGAAGAAATAGTCCGGGGAGAACTGTGGCGACCCCCGCCGGTCCCGGCGGGGGTTTTTCATTTCAGGGCGGCTTCGATCTTCGCGCGCAGGGAGGGATCGCGCGCCTCCTGGAGCGCCTGATCCAGGTGCTTGAGGGCCTCCGCGGGCATCCCCTGGGCGCGGAAGGAGAGCCCGATCTCGTGGAGGCGCCGGGCGCGGGCGTCGGCGTCGGTGAGGGGCAGGTGGTCCCGGGAGGCCTTCCAGGCCGCGATCGCCAGCGCGTGCTTCCCGCAGGCCGCCCGCGCCTGCCCGAGCGTCCCCATCGCGTACGCCAGGTCGCGCTCCTTCCGGGACAGGTCCTTCTCCAGGGCCGTGCGCCGCGCCGGCCCCGTCTCGCGGGCCAGCTCCTCCCGCGCCCGCCGGAATTCCTCGTCGAGCCTCCCCACGGCGCGCTCCGACAGGCGCTCGGCCTCCGCCGGATCGCGCTTGAGCTCCAGGATAAGGTGCGCCAGGTTGTTGAGGACCTTGGGGTCGTCGGGATCCAGCTCCCGCGCGCGCGCGTACTCCGCGAGCGCCTCCTCGTTCTTTCCCCCGGCCAGGAGGCAGTTCCCCAGCCCCACGCGCGCCTCGTAATGCTCCGGATCGGCCTTGAGCGCCCGGCGGTAGTGGAAGATCGCCTCGGGGAAGAGCCCCTTGGACTCGCGGTCCGCGCCCGTGCGGAAATCCGCCTCCGCCGTGGTGGGCTCGATCTCCAGCATCACGCGGCCCGGCTTCTTCCAGAGGGCTTCCACCTCCTCGTAGGGGATCAGCCTCTTGGCGTCCTGGTACTCCTCGCAGACGACGACCTGCGTCGCGTCGTTGTAGCCCGTGACGACGAAGTAGTGGTGGTCGCCGCCCCCGGACTCGACCATGATGACGGCGGGCACTCCCCGGTCGACCGCCTTGCGGAGGCGCGGGACGCTCCCCTCCACGAGCGCGGCCTTGAAGCCCCTCTGGCGGGCCAGGACCGCCAGGCGCGAGGCCGGCGTGCCCCGCGCCTCCGGGTCCCGCACGAGGGGCGAGATCTCATGGACCTCCGCGGCGCGGCCCCAGTAGTTCATCACCGCGCAGAGCGCCTCCGGGCCGCATTCGGCGGTGAGGCGGCCCTTGGGGAGCGGGGCGGGTTTCTGCAGAAGGACGTAGCCGCGCGCGGCGGCGTCGAGGGGGAGACGCTCGACCGTGGTCCCGACGCCCGTGACGCATCCGGCGAGGAAGAGGACCCCGGCCAGGCTGGCCGTGGTTTTCGTGGCGGTCCGAGTGCGCGCTGTTCGAAGGCCCGTGATATTCGGGGACGTCACGGAGGGCCGTTGTGGTCTTCGTGGTGGTCCGAATGCTCGATGAACAGGAGGACGGACGTCCCGACCGCGGCGCCGAGCATGACGGCCCCGAACAGCCATTCGTACCAGTAGAGGGAGCCGGCCGGCTGGATGCGGCCGGTGTCGTGGGCGAAGTACGCCAGCTCGTCGGAGGTCAGCTCCCGGACGTGGGTGTCGGCGCTGGAGGCGCTCAGCCCGACCTGGTGGAGGCGGTCCTGCACGGCCTTCCGGCTCGCCGCGTCGTCCTCCGCGTAGCGGGTGGGGATGACGTCCGCGAGGCACGGCACCAGGGCGAGGTGCAGGCTCAGGGCGCAGAGGACGATCTTCTTCATGGGCATCACCCTAATCGAACGCGACGAAGTAGATGAGCGCGGCGGCCCCGCCCAGGGAGCCGATGCCGATGATCCACTCCCACCAGAAGTTGTCCGACTGCCCTCCGAACATCTCCTGGCAGCCGGCGAACTGCAGGCGCGCCGGATTCCATGCGAAGTAGACCGCCTCGTCGTCCGTGAGCTGGAGGGCGTGGGCCCGCGCCTTCTGCGCGTCCATGCCCAGCTCCGCCAGGCGGGCCTCGACCTTCTGGGCGGCCCCGCCGTCCGAGCCGTACCGGGTGGGGATGACGTCCGCGTAGAGGGGCGCCGCGAAGAACCCCGCCGCCGCCAGCGCCACGACCGCCCGGGCCACGAGCACCATGGGGTCCCTCCTGAGCAATCCGGGCCGTTCCACGGCCCCGCCTCGTATGGTCTTCCCGATTATAGAGGGGCGGGGGGGGGAGTCAATAAAAAGGCCACCTTGACCCTGCCTCCCCTGGCCTCTATATTAAGACGCAGACGATCCCGGGAACCCTGCATGAACCGAAAGGCCGTGGCGCTCCTCTCCGGCGGGCTGGACAGCATGCTGGCGGTCCGGCTGATCCTCGACCAGGGCATCCCCGTCACGGGCCTCCGCTTCCTCACCCACTTCGGCTGCGACCCGGTGTCCTCCGGGTCGTGCGGGCATGACGTGGAGCCCCTGGTCCGCCGCTGGGGGGCGCAGGGCTTCACCGTGCGCATGGCGCACCTCGGGCAGGACTACATCGAGATGGTGAGGAACCCGAAGCACGGGCGGGGGAAGAACATGAACCCCTGCGTGGACTGCCGGATCATGATGCTGGAGTGGGCGGGGGACTTCCTCCAGAGGGAGGGGGCGGGCTTCCTCGTCACCGGCGAGGTGCTCAACCAGAGGGCGATGTCCCAGACGCGCGAGCGCTTCCGCCAGATCGACCGCGCGACGGGCCTCGAGGGGCGGATCCTGCGCCCCCTCTCGGCGAAACGGCTGGAGCCCGCGCTCGCGGAGCGGGAGGGCGTGGTGGACCGCGAGCGCCTGCTGGACCTCTCCGGCCGCGGGAGGACGCGCCAGTACGCGCTGGCCGCGTCCTACGGGATCACCGAGATCCCCCAGCCCGCGGGCGGGTGCCTCCTCACGGACCCCGGCTACTCGGAGCGCCTGCGGGACCTCTGGGCCCACGATCCCGGGGCCGGCGCGCGCGAGCTCAACCTCCTCCGCGTGGGCCGCCACTTCCGGACGGGTCCGCGGTGCAAGGTCGTCGTGGGCCGGAACGAGGCGGAGAACGGGACGATCGAGGCGCTCCGCGAGCCCGGGGACGCGCTGGTCTTCCTCAAGGACCACGAGGGTCCCATGGTGCTCGTCCGGGGATCGTTCGGGCCCGAGGAGGTCCGGCTGGCCGCGTCGCTGGCGGTCCGCTACGGCGACGTCCCCGGGAAGGCCGCCTCCGAGGCGGTGGTCCGCCGCGGGGACGGCGAGACGGTCCTCGTGGCGGAGTGCGCCCGCGAGGAGGCGTACGGGCCGCTCCGCGTCGGCGTGCCGGCGGGGGGGAAGAGGACGACGAAGCCGCCGGCGGCGCTGAGGGGCTAGCGGCGCCGGTAGCAGTGGACCTCCGCGCCCCGCGATTTCCACGAAGAGCGCCGCTCGAACGCGGGCTCCAGGGCCGCGAACCATCCCTCGTCGTTGCCGTATCGGAGGACGAGCCACACCCCGGCCGCCGATCCGAGGACCTCGCGGAGGACCTCCTCCCTGGGGAGGCCCGGGCGGTCGAGCGTGCCCGGTCCCACGGGACGCATCCGCCCCAGCCATTCGGAGGAGCCGCGGGAGGCGTAGTATTCCACGTTCACGCCTGCGTAGCCCGGCGCCACCACGATCCGCTCGTCCGGCCCCGCGCCCCGGTCGATGATCCCGACGGCGTCGCGCCAGGCCTCCTTCTCGGGGACCCGGTTGGAAAAGAAGAGGTTGGGGAGGAGGAGGCCGGCGAGCGCGGCGCATCCCGCGGCGTGCCAGCGGGGATGGAGCCGGAAGAGGCCCGCCGCGCCCAGCGCGAAGAAGGGGATCAGGACGTAGAGGAACGTCCGCGTGTAGAAGACGGGCTGTGCCAGGAGGCTCACGAGGATCTCGCCCGCGATCGGCACCGCCAGGACCGCCCCCAGGGCCGCGTCCTCCCGGCGGGGGGCGCGGAGGAGCGGGACCGCCGCCAGGGCGTAGAAGGGGGCGCACAGATAGGCGTTGTGGCGGATGGACATGTAGTGCACGTGTCCCACGAGCTCGTAGAGCGCCTGCAGGACCCTCCCCGCCGTCACGCGGGGGATCCAGAAGCCTCCCGCGATGCTTCGGGTGTGGACGAGGAACGCGGGGAGCCATGGGAGGAAGAGGACGAACGCGCCGGCGGAGGCGAGGAGGAACTCCCGGAGGAAGCCGGGGCGCGCGCGGCGGAAGAGGAACGCGACGCCGGCCAGGGACAAGAGGAAGAAGGCGCCCATGTAGTGCGTGGCCATGACCGCCGCCGAGAGGGCGGCGAAGGCGGCCCACCTCGGGCGGCTGGGCGCGGCGCGGAGGTCGAAGAGGAGGTTGAGCAGGGCCAGGCACAGGAGGAAGAGGAGAGTATAGCTGCGGGCCTCCTGGGAGAAGCAGACGTGGGCGGGGCTGAGCGCCAGCAGCAGCATGGCCAGGGTCCCGGCGGCGTCCCCGTACAGGCGCGAGGCCAGCCGGAACAGGAGCGGCAGGGCCGCGATCCCCGCCAGGGCGGAGAGGAGCCTCAGCGCCGCCTCGGAGGTCCCCAGGAAGGACGTCGCCTGCAGGAGGAGGTAGTAGAGGGGCGGGTGGGCGTCGTGGTGCCGGAGGCAGTGGAGCAGTCTGCCGGCGTCGCCCCGGACCAGCGCCCAGGTCCAGGATTCGTCGTGCCAGAGGCTCTCGCGGCCCAGCCCTTCCAGGCGGAGGACCGCGCCCAGGAGAAGGATCGTCCCGAGGACGGCCGCCCGCCGGGTCGGCGTCATGCGCCCATTAAAGCGGGCCGCGGACAAAGGTCAAGGGACCGTCGCCCCTCGCGGCGCCCTTGGCCGCGAGGCCCGCCAGGGCGTTCTCGACGGAAGGGCCCGGGAGCCGGGTGGTCGCGGCGATGGACTCGGCCGTGCGGGGCTTGTCCCCGAGGTGGCGCAGGACGGCGCGTTCGAGGGGGGAGAGCGACAGGGCCGGCTCCACCAGCGAGGCGAAGGCCGGGATCTCCTCCAGGACGTCCAGCGGATCCTCCGCGAGCTTGGCGCCCTGCTGGATGAGGCGGTGGCAACCGCGGGAGAGGGGGCTCTCGACGGGGCCGGGGACGCAGAAGACGTCGCGGCCTTGCTCGAGCGCCCAGTCGGCCGTGATGAGGGCGCCCGAGCGCTCGGCCGCCTCCACGACGAGGACTCCGAGCGACAGGCCGCTGATGAGGCGGTTGCGGCGGGGGAAGTTGGCGGTCTCGGGCCCCTGGAGGAGGGGGAACTCGGAGAAGGCGGCGCCGCGCGCGCAGACCTCCTCGAACAGGCGCGCGTTCTCGGGGGGATAGATCCGGAGGAGGCCACTGCCGAGGACCGCGATCGTGCGGCCCTCGCGCGCCCGCAGGGCCCCGCGGTGGGCGGCGGTGTCGATGCCGCGGGCCAGGCCGCTCGCGACCGTCACGCGGAGTCCGGCCAGCCCCTGCGCGAAGCGGGCGGCCTGCCGGAGGCCGTAGTCGGTGCACTGGCGCGAGCCCACGACTCCCACCGCGAGCGCGTCGGTCTCCAGGAAGGTCCCCCGCCGGTAGAGGGCGATGGGGTGGTCGTAGAGGGCGCGGAGGCCGGGGGGGAAATCCGGGCCCGTGCAGGGGAGGATCTCGATCCCGCGGCCGCGGGCCAGTTCGATCTCGCGCGCGGGATCGGGGGCCTCGAGGATCGCCCGGGCGGTGATCGGGCCGATGCCGGGGACGCGCTCCAGGTGGGACCGGGAGAGCCGGTGGATCTCCTCGAGGGCGAAGCGCTCCCGGAGGCGGCGCAGGAGCGCACTGCCGACCATGCCGGACAGGTTGAGCCTCACGAGGCATTCGAGTTCGTTCATGGCGCCCTCCACCGGGGTGGTGGCGGATCGGCGGAAAAAGTCGACGGGGAAAAGGATCGCCGGGAGACGGGCCGATCAGGCCGAGACGGTGCGCAGGGCCGCCGCGACGAGGTCGGGGGGGACCTCGATCCCGAAGCGGACCCGCCCCACGGCCTCCGGCAGGACGAAGCGGAAGCGGCCGCCGGCGTTCTTCTTGTCCAGGCGCATGGCGTCGAGGACCTTCTTGCGGGACAGGCCCTTGACCCGCGTGGGGAGGCCGCAGAGCCGGAGGACGCGGGTCTGGGCGGCGAGCGTCTCCGGCGTCGCGAGCCCCATCTCCCGCGCGATGAACGCCGCCGCCTCCATGCCCACGGCCACCGCCTCCCCGTGGTGGAGCTTCCGGTAGCCGCCGGCGGCCTCGAGCCCATGGCCGATCGTGTGCCCGTAGTTCAGGATCGCCCGGAGCCCGGACTCCTTCTCGTCCGATTCGACCACCCGGGCCTTGATCGAGGCGCAGAGGAAGACGATCTCGTCGAGGACCCCCTCCTGCCGCTCCAGGATGGCCCGGACGTTCCGCTCGATGAACGGGAGGAGCGACGCGTCGCGGATCATGCCGTACTTCACCACCTCGCCCAGGCCCCCGACGTACTCGCGGGCGGGGAGGGTCCGGAAGACCGCGGGGTCGCAGAACACCCCCAAGGGCTGGTAGAACGTTCCCACCAGGTTCTTCCCGTGGGGCAGGTTGACCCCGGTCTTGCCGCCGATCGCCGCGTCCACCTGCGCCAGGAGCGTCGTGGGGACCAGGAAGAGCGGGATGCCGCGCATCCAGGTGGAGGCCGCGAAGGCCCCGAGGTCGGTGATCACCCCTCCGCCCACGGCCACGAAGGCGGAGCGGCGCTCGATCGCCGCGCGGGCCAGGCGGTCGTAGACCCGCGCCGCCGTGGCGAGCCTCTTCTGCGTCTCCCCCGGCGGGATCGCCAGGAGGTGGACCTCCGCCCCCCCGGCCTCCAGGCCGGCCATGACCTCGCGGGCGTAGCGTGCGCAGTTCCGGTCCGTGAGCAGGAAGGCCTTTTTCGCACCCGGCTCCAGCGCCCGGATCCTCGCGCCCGCATCCTTGAGGAGCCCGGGCTGGACGAAGACGTGCGAGGCCAGCAGGCCGATCTCGCGCATCCGCGGAGGATAGCACATGGAAGGAACCCGCGCAACGAGACCCGCGTCCAAGGGGGAGACGGATGATGGAGGTGGACCATGTCGCGGACGATGAAGTTGGGCGGGGCCCTGGCGGCCCTGCTTGTCCTTGCCGTGTTCCTCGCGGGATTCTTCCACGAGGCCTCGAAGACCGCCGCTTCCCCGAATCCGGTCCCATTCTCCGCCGGGTGGAGGGGCGATCGCAACCTCGCCGATGCGGGGGATAAAGAGGAGTCCATGCAGGCCAAGCCCGGTCTCCGCGTGGCCGCGGCCCCGAAGGCGTCGCCGGGCCTGCTCGCGCTGGCCAGCGCCCCCGGCTACAAGCGCGCGGCGGAGATGTCCCTGCGCGTCGCCGACTGCACCAAGGCCGAGGACGAGCTGGAGACGCGCCTGGTGGCGATCCGCGGGGAGATCCTCGACATGCTGATGGAAGGGACCGAGGGATCGCGGACCTGCTCCCTCTCCGTCCTCATCCCCTCCGGCAGTTTCCGGGAGTTCATCGCCGAACTGCGGAAGATGGGGAAGATCCAGTCCGAGCGGATCACGGCCTCGAAACTCAAGCCCGGCGCGCCCACGGAGGGGCCGGACAACCCCGACGTGCGGGAGCTCTCCCTCGTGGCGATCCGCATGGCCGACGAGAAGGTGGCCAAGGAGGTCCTCGAAGGGCAGGGGGTCCTGGCGGCGAGCTTCAACCGCAGCGCCTCCCACTTCCTCAAGGGACTGGCGGTGGTCGTCGAGGGGCTGGGCTACGTGCTGCCCTTCCTCCTGGCGTTCATGGCGCTGGGGGTTCCCTTCGTCCTGGGGGCGCGGCTCAGGCGCCTGCGGGCCGCCCGGATTTCGGGTTAGGGGAAAAGGCGGCAAGTTATACTGGGGGCGTGGGATCGACCCCCGAGGAGACCGAACTCGTCCGGCGGTGCGCCGCGGGCGACCCGGAGGCGTGGCGCCGGCTCATGCGGCAGTACGGGGCGCTCGTGGCGCACGCCGTGCGCACCACGCTCCAGCGCGTCTTCAAGCAGGCGGACCCGAACCAGGTGGACGACGCGGTCCAGTCGGTCTGGCTTTCCCTCTGCGCCGACGGGTGCCGCCGCCTGCGCGGCTTCGAGGGGAAGAGCGCCCTCTCCACCTGGCTCACGGTCCTCTCCACCCGCCGGGCGCTCGACGCCATCCGCACGGAGATGCGCAAGGGCGTCCTGAAGCACGTGCACCTGGACGACGAGGACCGCGACCTCGTCAAGGAGATCCAGGCCCCCGAGTCGGAGGAGCAGTTCTCGCTCGACGAGGTCTTCGTCCTCTACGAGGCCCTGGAGCGGCTCCCGGCGGACGACAAGCTGATCCTGAAGATGTACTACCTGGACGGGCTCTCCTACCGCTCGATCGCGGAGGTCCTCCAGGTGGCGCCCAACACGGTGTCCAGCTACATCCTCCGGGCCCGCGACAAGCTCAAGAAGTGCATCAAGGAAGGGATGGGCGGCGTCCAATGACGGGGAGCGAGCCGGTGGATCGCATGTCCCCGATGGTGTCGCGAGCGAGCGTATGAGTCAGTCTCCGGAATCCTGCCCCGGGCCCGATGCCCTGGCCGGCTGGCTGGAGGGGAAGCTTTCCCCCGAAGGTCGGCGCCCCCTGGCGGCGCACCTGGCCGCCTGCGACGACTGCCGCCGCGCGGTGGCCCTGGCGGCCACGCTGGGGCCGGTCCCTGAGGCCGCCCTCGACGAGAACCTCCTGAGGCGCGTCGTTGCCGCGTCGCGGCGCGGGCCGGCCCGGCGCTGGGCGGCCGCGGCGGCCGCGGTGCTGGGGGCGGCGGCGCTCCTGGCCTGGCTGGCCCGCCCGCGGGGCCAGACCGAGGTGGTCCAGGCCCCGAAGCAGGCCCCCGCCGCGGTCGTGGACCGGGAGCCCGTCCAGGAGGAGACGCCCCGCAAGGTCGTCACGCCCGCCCCCGTCGCCGGTACGCCCGCGCTCCCGCGCCGCGTCGTCGAGCCCAGGGATGAACCACCGGCCAAGAGGAAGGCGGAGCCCAGGCCGGAGGTCGTCAAGGAGGAGCCTGAGCCGGCGAAGAGGATGGAGGCGCCTCCGAAGCCGGAAGGTCCCGCCCCTGTCGCCGCGCCCGAGGGACCGGGGAAAACCGTGCCCGACCTCTCCGGGGTCTTCACCGCCGTCTTCGAGGTCGATCCGCGGGGAGATCTCTGGCTCCGGCGCGGCCGGGCCGAGCCGGCGCGGGCCGGGGCCTTCGAGAACGTCGCCCCGACGGACTCTTTCCATGCCCGGGACGGGGGGGCCGGCTTCACCCTCGAGGTCCGCGCCACGGTGGTCCTCGAGAAGGGCACGGAGGCGGCCTTCTGCTACTTCAAGCCGGACAAGGCCTATTCGGTCGACCTCGTCCGGGGGCTCGTGATGATCGACACCCAGGGACTGCCGCAGAACTGGCGGGCCTCCCGCGGCGGCGCGGTCCTCGATTTCCCCTCGCTCAACGGGCGCCTCGCCCTCGAGACGAGCGGCGAGCAGATCTCGGCGCTCCTCCTGGAGGGGCGCGGCGACCTCAAGGCCGGCGCGAAGGCGGAAATGATGGAGGCAGGGCGCGAGGTCGTGGTCTCCCCCGAGGGGAAGACGAGCACGCGGCGGGCGGAGACGAGGAAGAAGGCCCAGCGGTTCGGCGAACTGCGCCCGAAGCTCTCGACCGCGTTCGCGGCCACCTTCGACGAGGAGGAGGCCGGCAGGCCTTTCGCCTACGGTATCGCGGCGGGCCGGCTGGTCCGGGAAGGGGCGGGGCTTCACCTGCAGGCGGTCCCGACGGATCGGGACCCGGCGCTCCTGGCGGCCGAAGTCCGGGCGGAGCGGCCGGTCCCCTACGTTTCGGGCCTTCTGCTGAGGTTCCGGTACCGCACCACGGCCCCCTCCCTGACGGTCCGCCTGGGGAAGTTCTCCGCGCCCTTCGCGTCCGGCGTCCCGGGGGGGAGGTGGGCCGACGGCGAGATCCCCCTCGCGGCGTTCGAGAGCGAGGGGGTTCCGATCATACCTCTGGAGGAGGCGCCCGGAGTCCGGTTCGAGGCGGCCTCCGACGGGAAAACCGCTGGCCGTCTGGACGTGGATGGGATACAATTCTACAGGCGTGCCCGGTAGGTGACGGGGGACCATGATGCTGGCATCGGGGACTCTCCTGTTCCTCCTCGCGGGGGCCGCCCCTCTCCAGGACGGCGCGGCCGTCGACCAGGCCATCCGGAAATTCCAGGCCGACTACTACCGTCCCGGCGTCCGCGACGAGGACCGGATCCAGGCGGTCGGGGCGCTGGCCGTCCATCGGAACGAGAAGGCCGCGGGGATCCTCGCGCCCCTCCTGGCCCAGGCCCCCGTGCCGGTGCGGATCGCGGCGGCGCGGGCGCTGGCGTGCTTCTCGGGCGTCCCCGGCGCCGCGGAAGCCCTCCTGGCCGCGCTGGTCCATCACCGGAACACCGGCCAGGCCGCGCGGGGCGTGCAGGTCACGATCCTCCAGGCCCTCGGGACGCTCCGGGCGTCCTGCGCGGCCGAGGCGGTGGACAAGCTCGTGGAGAGCCCCGACGTCTGGGTGGCCAAGGCCGCGATCGAGGCGGCGGGGAAGATCCGCTCGGCATCCTCCGTGGACAGGCTCCTCAAGGCGCTCGTCCGCCTGGACGGCCCGCGCGGGGACCGCGAGGTCCTGGAGCCTTACGAGGACTACCTCCCGTTGAGCAGCACGCTGCAGCAGATCATCCGGCGGGAGAGGCGCGCGAGGGACGATCCCCGGAAGAGCCAGAGGGAGGTGCTCCGCGAACCCCTGCTGAACGCCCTCACGTCCATCACGAGGAAGAGCTTCAGCAGTGTGAAGCCGTGGCAGGAGTGGTGGCGGACCCACAAGCGGAATTTCACCGTCCCGCCGTAGTCAGGGCGCCGCGCGGCGGGCCATGACGAGCGCCTGCATGTTGATCCGGAACTTCTGCAGGAGTTCCTTCGGGACTTCGATCCCCAGGTCGTCCAGCTTCTCCTGCGCCGTGGCGTAGAGCGTCTGGGCCTGCTTGAGCTCGGAGAGCGCCTTCGCCGCGTGCTCCGTCCAGACGGCCTGGTCCGTGGCCGTCTTGGCCTTCTCCAGGTTCCCGCGGCCGGACTCGTGGAGCGCATCGGCCTTGCCGATGATCTCCTGCACCGCCGGCGGCACGGGGAGCAGGGCCGCCGGTTTCCGGGCCGGGCCTGAAACGGGGGGCAGGAAGGGGGGGGGCTTCACGGGGCCGGCGGTCGTGGCGGCCTCGGCGGCGGCGATAAGACCCAGGGCCGGAGGCTCGGAGGAGGAGGCCTTGCCCGCCTCCTCGATCTGGCGCTTCAGGCGCTCCACCAGGGCGTAGCGCTCGTACTGGGGCGTCCCGTCGTAGTATTCGCGGCGGCCGGAGGCCCAGCAATCCTCGCAGTCGCCGCCCCTGCCTTTGCCGCGGGGGCAGGCCATGTCCGCGTGGTCGGGGGTGAGCTTGGCGGTGGGATCGAGGCCCTTCTTCGCCTCATCGAGGCGGCGGATCAGATCCTCGCGGCGGGAGGCCCGGCGGGCGCGGTCGTCGAGCCATCCCTTCAGCGAGTCGGCGTTCTGCGCCAGGGCCTGGGAGAGTTCCGGGGCCGAGGCGGCCGGGAGGAGCCCGGCCAGCCAGGCGGACGAGCCGAAGCCCTTGCACGCGGCGCAGGCCTTGAGGGATGTGCCCTCGCACGCGGCGCAGAGGAGCAGGGCCTTCCCCTTGCCGGCGCAAAAGGAGCAGGTGTCCGTCTTCTTGCCGGCACAGCGGTCGCAGGTCACGCGGCCGTTCTTGCAGACCTCGTAGTCGGCGAAGAACCTCTTGGCGGCGGTGGGGGAGATGGGGACGATCTGGCCCTTGGGATTGGGGATCTGGATCCGGGCCTTCCCGCTGAAGACGAACATCTTCATCTCGTCCCAGAACTTGCCGCAGGGTTGCTGGACGGATTCCGTCTTCCGGGATCCGTCCGACGTGACGACGGATTCGGTCCGGAGCGGGAAGTGGCCGCCCGCGCAGGGATTCATCTGGTAGGTGAGCGTCTGCGCCTTGAGCGTCCCCATCCGCCCCTGGTACTTGATGCGGATGTCCTTCTCCACGGAGAGGGCGAGCGTGCCCTTGTAGCCGTGATGGTCCATGGCGCCCGAGCCCTCGCAGAGGAGACAGGCCACCTGCCCCTTGGCCTCGCAGCGGGGGCAGGCGCCCTCCGCGAGGCCCTTCTGGCACGCGCCGCACGGGGCCGCGCCCGCCCCCGCGCAGGCCGCGCACCCCGTGGGGACCTTGCGCGGCTGTTTCATGAGGAAGAGCATCCGCATGAGCTGGCGGGAGAGGTCGGGCGAGTAGGGATCGGCCAGGAGCGCCGCCCGCGCCAGGTGCTTCTCCGCGAGGTCCGCCTTCCCCTCGCCCGCGGCCTTCGTGCCCGCGGCGGCGTCCGCCGGGATCAGGCGCGCCAGCGCCTCGCGGGCGAGCCGCCTGGCCTCGTCGGAGGGCTGTCCGGCCAGGAACTTGAGCGCGTCCACGGGATCGGAGAGCTTGGCCTCGAACTGGGCGCGAAGTCCTCCGGGGGCGGACTTGGGGGCCTCGGGCTTGGGGGCTTCGACCTTGGCCGCGGGGGCCTCTTCGGCGGGCGTGACGGGGCAGACCAGGTACTCGGGCCGCTCGGACCGGAAGCCGGTCTGGAGTCGGAGCTGGCGCGTGGACTTCGGGACGCCGGCATAGTGCAGGCGGATGGGATCGCTCTCCTTGCGCACCTGGGGCGCGAGCGCCTGCCCCTGGTCGGTGAGGAGGATGAATCCCCGGGGGTCGAGCGGGAGGGGCGTGTCGACGGCCGGCCGCGCCCCGATCTCGATGTCGAAATCGAAGCTCGTGGAGAGGGTTCCCCGGGCGGTGATGAGCCAGTCCTCGCAGAGGACCTGGGAGGCGAAGGGGCGGTCCGCCTCCGGCCCCGGGCGGCGGTAGACGGGGGCCGTCCTGCCGCCGGGGAGGCGCAGGTCGAGGGAGTCGGCGTCCGAGGGCGCGCGGAAGGCCACGGCCTTCGCGCCGGGTTCCCTCTGGACCTCGCGGAGGAAGCAGTCCCGGGCGTCGGCGGGGGATGCCGGGTATTCCTTGCCCGCGCCGTCCGCGAGGACGAGGTCTTCCGGCTTGAGCTTGACGTTGGCCGTCACCAGGAGCGTGACCTTGCGCTCGCGGCCGAGGTCCCGGTGGTGGATCTTGACGGAGAACCCGGGCTCGACCGGGGCGGGGGCCTTCGGGGCGGGCGGGGGGGGCGGGGGTGCCTCTCGCAGGG
>CAYNDR010000036.1:26201-28301 GCA_964395295.1 uncultured Planctomycetales bacterium | reverse complement strand
GGACCGGGATGATCGCCCGGGTGCGGTCGTTCGGGGCCGCCTCGATCTTCTTCGGATCGATCTGGAAGGGCTCGGGATCGGTGTCCACGAAGACGGGCAGGGCGTACTGCTGGAGGGCCGCGGTGACGGTGGCCTGGAAGGTGTACGGCGGGACGATCACCTCGTCCCCGGGCCCCGCTTCCACGGCCGACAGCGAGATGTAGATCGCGCTGGTCCCGTTGGCCGCGGCCACGCAGTGCCGGGCGCCCATGAGCTCGGCGAACGCCGTCTCGAACTGCGTGACCTTCGGCCCGCCGCCGCGGTACCACCGGCCGCTGCGGAGGACGTCCACGAGGGCCTTCTCCGCGCCCGGGTCGATGGCAGGCCAGGAGGGGAAGCCCTCCTTCCGGACCGGAGTCCCCCCCAGGATCGCCGGCTTGTCGTCCGCGGCGGCCGCGGGCCGGACCCAGAGCGCGGCCCCCGCCGCCGAGGCGGACGCGATGAACTGACGCCGGTTCAGGCTGGGATTCATGGCCTTCTCCTTCAGAACTTTTTCTGGTTCCTGCGCGGCGGAGCCGCGTTCAGGACCTCCTGCTTCCCGGGATCGAAGTACATCGTGCGGTTCTGGAAGTAGGACTGGACGCCCATCTCCACGGCGACCGTGATCGTGTAGCCCTCCCAGGCGCCTTCCATGGGCTTCTCCCTCGTCCGCACACAGCGGAAGAAGTCGTCGTGGAGCATGTCGGTCGCGGGCAGGTCGCTCTTCTTCTTGGGGATCCGGAGGGACTTCGTCTGAAACTCCATGCCCCGCTTGCGGGTCGTGTACTGGATCCATTCGCCCTTGAGTCCGGCCGCGTCGCACTTGTCGATGAAGTCGTTCTCGAAGGGCGGCTCCGGGACGACCACCACTCCCTCGTCGTCGATGAAGCAGGTGGCCTCGTGGCCGCGGATCATCTCCCCGCCGCCCTGCTCGTTCACCATGGTGCCGTCCATCATGCAGACGTACCCGCTGGGGAACTCCACCAGCGTCAGGTAGGTGTCGAAGACGTCGCGGTCCAGCTCCACGAACTGCCCCCCCGCCGACGTGGCCTGGCAGGCGAACTCGAAGCCCGTCGCCACGAACAGGCAGCCCATCCCGTGGCAGAGCAGGTCCGAGGCGGCCCCGCCGCCGTAGTCGCGGTACTTGCGCCAGCGGAAGTACCGGTCGCTGTCGAAGGCCCGCTCGGGCGCCAGCTCCCACTTCAGGCCCTGCCAGGTGTTCCACTGGACGTCGTCCGGGCCGGCGGCCTTGTCGACCGGGTAGCTGTTCCACTGCCCTTCCTTCGTGTTCCGCGCGTAGCTCGTGGTCGCGATCACGACCTTGCCGAGGACGCCGGACTTGACCACCTGTTTGGCCTTCTGGTACTTGTCGTCCGTGAGCGGCTGGTTGCCGACCTCGAGGACCCGCTTCGTCCGCTGTACGGTCTCGTAGACTTTTCGGGCGTCCTCGATGGTGTTGGCGATCGGCGTCTCGATGTAGATGTCCTTGCCGGCCTCGCAGGCGTCGATGCTCATCTTGGCGTGCCAGTGCCACGGGACCGGGGCGAAGACGGCCTGGACGTCCTTGAGGGCGAAGACTTCCTGGTAGTCGCGGTAGCCCTTGGCCCCGGACTTCTTGGCGGCCGCGGCCATGCGCTTCTCGTAGAGGTCGCATACGGCGACGATCTGGATGTCGCCCAGCCGCTTGATCCGGGCATCCAAGGCCTTGAAGTGCGCGTTGGACCTCAAGCCGCAGCCGATGACGGCCACGTTCAGGCGGTCGTTCGCGCCGAGCGGCCGCGCCGAGGCGGGCCGGGGCGCCGAGGCCGCGGCCATCCCCAGGGCGGCGGCGCCCGCCGCGCGGACGAATTCGCGGCGCGTCGGATCCTTGTGTTCGCTCATGTCGGGCATTCCTTAACGTTCGGGGGCCGGCCCCTTCCTCCCCACAATACTATAAGGCGGCAAGCCGCACCCTTTACCCGCCCGGGCCCGTTTATTTCGCCGGACGGAGCTCGACCTTGCGGATGAAGAGCTCCGCCCCCTCGGAGATGAGGGCGATGCGACCCTTCCGGGGTTCGGCGCCCGTCCCCTTGGCCACGACCT
>CAYNDR010000036.1:14016-26191 GCA_964395295.1 uncultured Planctomycetales bacterium | reverse complement strand
GGCTTTTCCGCCTCGTCCTTCGCCCGGAAGCCCTTGACGTCCTGCCAGCCCGGGTCGTGGCCGATCCGGTAGATGCGGCCGGCGAGGACCTTGGTCTCGTCCCGCGAGAGCTTGATCATCGGGCTGAGGAGGGGCCGCAGTCCCTCCTCGAAGTCGAATTTGCTGCCCTGGAGGAGGATGCTCCCCGTCCCGCCTTCGATGAACTGGCACTCCAGCGAGGGGGTCGGCCAGGTCTTGTCCGGGCCTCCCACGTGGTACAGGATTCCGCCGGCCCGCGCCTTGTCCTGCCGCGGCGGGTGCGTGGCCTCGCCCCACTTGAACTCCACCGTGAGGTGGAAGTTCTCGAACTCCTGCTCCGTCGACAGGAATCCGTTGATCTCGCCGCTGATGCGGATCATGCCGTCCCGGGCCGTGAAGACTCCGGACGCGTCGGCGTTCTTCCCGACCGGCTCCTTCTCCCCGGGGCGCCGGCCCAGGTACGAGTAGAAGCCCGTGAGGTCCTTCCCGTTGAAGAGCGCCGCGGCGCCTTCCTGGGGATCGGCCGGCGCCTGGGCCCAGGCGAGGAGGAGGACGGCGAGGGCGGCCCTTCGGCCCGCGCGGACGGTCATGGCGTGCGCCTCCCCTGATCCACGTCGATCCCGTTCCCCGGAAATGATACGCCGCCCGGCACGGCGGGGTTCTCCGGCCCCGGCGCCGTGGCGCATCCGCTCCCACGACCCGGTTTTTCGCGGCCCATCGCGAATCCCTTCAACTCCGCCCGGCGTCCGGGTATCATGGGACCATGACGGCGAAGGAGCTGGTCCGCCAACTTCTCGATCGCCTCCCTGAGCATGCCACCATCGAGGAAGTGCAGTACCAAATCTATGTGCTGCAGAAGATCCAGGCCGGCGAGGAAGACATCCAGGCGGGCCGGGTCGCGCCCCATGACGAGGTCATGAGGGACCTGGCCCAATGGGTGAAATAGCCTGGACACTCAGGGCACGGCAGGACCTTCAGGAAATCATCGAGTACATTTCCCGGGACTCGAAAGCCTAGGCCCAATCCTTCGCGCTCCGGATCCGGCAAGGCGTGGGGCGTCTTGGCGATTTTCCGGAGTCCGGCGCCGTCATCCCTGAGGATCCCCGGGGAACGATCCGCCACGTCGTCGTGGGAAATTATCGCGTGATGTACCGTCCCGCGCCAGGGGGTGTCGTCATCCTGACCGTGGTCCACGGCGCCAGGAAGGTGGAACCCCCGGCGGGATAGAGGATGACGGCCAAGCCTTGCGCGGCAGGCCTCGCCTGCGAGGTCAAAGGTCACCTGCCCTCCCCCGGCCCGGCCGCCCCCAGGGCCTCCGCCAGCGCGCGGCGGAGCTTCTCCTCCGCGCCCGCGGCCACCCAGCTGTAGCCGTGCTCCTCCACGTACCCCTCCGCCCGCGCCCCCTCCGTGGGGATGTAGCCGGGCCCGCATTCGCCGTAGCCGAGAGCGACGATGAATTGGCCGGGCCGCAGGCGCTGGGCGGCGAGCTGGAACTCCACGAACGACTCCGCCGGCAGGAGGACGACCTGGGCGGGGCCGAAGTCCACGGCGGGGACCTCGACGGCCTGCCCCCGCGCGACCCGCCGGGACCAGCTCAGGCCGAGCGCCGCCATGAGACGGTCCTGTTTGGGGGCCGAGGGATTCGCGAGGGCCTTCTCCATGGCCGCGGCCGAGAAGGGGCCCGAGGGCGGCAGGTCGAAGCGGACCTCCGCCGCCCGCACCTCGGCCTTCTCCAGCGGCACCCGGCGCGTGCCCTCCCACGCGCGGGCCATGGCGTCCCGCAGGCGGCCCGCGAGTTCCCGGCGGGATCCGTCGTTGTGCTTCGCCGCCGTCACGTCGCCGCTGGCCCCCGAGGCGTAGATCTGGAACACGCCGGGGGTCTCCTCCTGGCGGAGCCTGAGGGCGAGCCCCGGGAAGTCCCCGGAGACGGCCCCGCCGCCGTAGCGGCTCATCGGATGGACCGCGTAGACGGAAAGGGCGACGACGGGACGGTCGCCGTCCCAGAAGCTCAGCGTCTTGAGCCACGGATCGATCAGCCCGTCGGGGGCGTTCTTGACGGCGGGATCGGACGTGAAGCTGTAGCGCTTGAAGGAGGCCCGGCCGTCGGCCCCTACGACTCGCCGGTTGCAGGCCACCCGTACCACCTCGGCCTGGCCCATGCCGAGGTGGGTGACCCTCCGCGGGGCGCGCGCGGCCTCCCGCACGGCGCCGGCCACGGCCCGCACGGCGCGCTCGTGGAACTCCGGGTCCACGTGGAAGCCCTTGAGCCCCTGCGCGTCGAGGAGCCGCTGGGCCTCGAGGTCGGCGTAGGGGGCGTCGTGCTGATGGACGCAGGAGAGGATCACGCGCGGGGGCGAGGTCCCCGCGGCCTTCGCCAGCTCGCCCCGCCAGCGGTCGTAGGCCTCATTGCGCAGCTCGGTCCATTCGAGCGCGGCGAAGACCAGCGGCTCGCCGCCGCCCCAAAGGACGAACCCGCGCGTGAAGAGCGGCTCCGCGATGCGGGCCGCGGGCGCCACCATGCCGCCGCAGAGGGGATGGCCCACGGGCGGCGTGACGTCGGCGGAGAACGCGGAGATCCGGAACTCCCGCGCGGCCGCCGCCCCGGCCGCGCCGGAACAGCCGGCCAGGAGGAGGCCGATCCCCAGGATCGCCAGGAGCCTCATCGGGTAACCGCTCAGGTGGCGCATTGCATCAAGCATAGAGCATCAAGGATTGGTGGCTCCCTGCGGCCCCCCCGGGGGGCGAGGGGGGACGATTCCTCGATTCTTGATTCTTCATCTTTGTGGTGCTTTGTGCCCTTCGAGCCTTTGTGGTGAAAACGGATCGCTCCTCCACGCGCGGAAGCCCCGGATCACGGGCGACGAACCGAAGTTGTTCAGGGCAAACGTCCGGCGGCGGCCCTCGGGGAGCGGGTGCGCGACCTCGGTGTCGATGCGGAGATCCCCGTCCACCCAGGCCCGGAGCCGCGCGCCCCGCCGCTCCACGCGCAGGACGTCGTCCCGGTCGGACGGGATGGGCCGCGAGTCGTAGGCGAGGACGGTGCACTCCCGGGGGTGGATCGTGTCCACGGCCACGCCGTTCGGATACCCTTCGATCGCCGCGAAGATGACCCGGTATCCCTCGAAGCTGTGGCCCGAGAGGGCGAAGCCCAGCGACCAGCGCGGCCCCGCCGCCACGTCCGCCTCCAGGATGAGGTCGTCCCCCGCCTCTTCCTTCCACCGCACGTCCACGAGGCCGTTCGGCTTCCCCGGATGAAGCCCCAGGACGAGTCCCGCCGGGACGAAGCGGACCTGGTCCGGGGCGGGCGCGACCTTCCGGTCCGCCGTCAGCAGGGGATCGGCGGGACAGAAGTACGCCTCCATCCCGGGCGGGAGGCTTTGCAATCCGGCGAAATTCAGGTCGCACATGGGCGCCCAGCGGACGACGCCTCCGGCATCCGTCAGCCCGATCTCCCCGGGCTTCACCTCCACGGCGCGCCCTTCCGACACCAGGGAGACCCGGCCGCTGGCCGGCCGCAGGCGGGTCTCGCGGGAGTCCGCGGTCAGCTCGAACGAGGTGCCCAGGACCGTGACCTCCGCGCGGGGGGTCGAGAAGACGAGCGCGCGGCCCGGCGGCCGGGGCGCGACCTCGCACCAGAGGGAGCCTTCCCTCAGCTCGACGCACCCGGCCCCGTCCCCCTTCCGGAACGCCGCCTCGGTTCGGTCCCGCAGGAGGATCTTCGAACCGTCTTCCGTGCGCACTTCCGCGCGGGAGGCCGGGCCGGTCAGGAAGCGGTCGCCGTCGCGCACGTCGAGAATCCCGCCGATCGCCTCGCGCCGGCCGTCGCGCAGGACCCACGCGGATCCTTCCGAGGGCGCCAGGCGGGCCCCCAGCGGCGCCCCGCCCCGGCCGTTCCGCCATCCGAGGGCGATCCCCAGGACCACCAGGAGCGCGGCGGCCGCCGCCGTCCCGGCCACCCTGAGCCACCTCCGCGTGGAGGGCGCGTCCATCGCCTTGAGGACGCCGTGGGCGTCGGCGAGGAGGGCGTGCATCTGGCAATGGTCGAGGTAGACCTGGCGGGCATCCGGATGGAGGCGGAGGATCTCCGCCAGGCGGCGCCGGCCGGCCGCGTCGAGCGCCCCGTCGGTCATCGCCGACAGCAGGGCCTCCAGTTCGGCCCGGACCTCTCCGCCGGAGCCGGCCATCAGATCCTCCCCTCCGACGCCCGCGCCACGCACTGCACGAGGGCCTGCCGGATCCGGAAGAGCGCCTGCATGACCGCGTTCGGGGTCATGCCCCGCTCGCGGGCGATGGCCTGGGGGGACTGGGCCTCAGCGTACCGGCAGCGGACGAGGCCACGGTGCCGGGGCGGCAGTTTTTCGAGGCACCCCTTCAGGCGCCTCTGCCGGTCCTCGAAGAGGTCGTCCGTCTCGCGCGCCCCGCAGGCCAGGACCTCCAGGAGTTCGTCCTCGAAGACCAGGCGGTCGCGGATCTGCCGCTGGCGGAAGGCCATGACCTGGAAGTGGGCGATCCGGAAGGCCCAGGCCTTGAAGTTGGAGCCGGGCTGGTACTCCCGGCTGTCCCTCCAGAGGATCACGTTCGTCTCCTGGAGGACGTCGTTGGCCCGGTCGGGGTCGCCCAGGAGGGACAGGATGTACGCGAAGAGCCGGCCCTGGTGCGCGGCCATCAGGCGGACGAAGTCCTCCGAATCGCCGGGGCCTTTTTCGCTCATCGCGCGCCCTTCGTCTCCTCACACTAGAATACCGGACGGGCGGCCTTTCTTACGGCGATTCCGAGCTTGGATCGAGAGCGGGGTGGAACGCGAATTCAACGGACATCGAGGGCCGCCACATCCTCGCCGTCGAGCACGAACGAGACCGCCGCGCCCTCGCCCGGCGATGCCCCCGTGAAGGCGTTCGCGGTCGGACCCGGTCTCCGGGCGTTAGTGGTCGGATTCATGCACCCCTCCGTCCCCGCCCGGGTCACCGTGAAGGCACGTACCGTTCGTACTTATAAACGAGGGTCTTCGCCTCTCCGGGCTTCAGAGAGAGGCGCCAGGTGACCCTGCCGGTCCGCTCCAGAAGCTTGGGACTGGCCGTCTCCAGAACGACTTTCCCTTCGTCCGATGCTGTCAGGGGCTGTCCCTGAACGCGCGCTTCAACCGTCAGATTAACCGGGTTCTTCCCGAAATTGCGCAGCTTTAACTCGCCCTCCATCGTGACCAGATCGACAAAGAAATCCCGCCCCACCGTGTGGGCGTTGAGCTTGCGATCGGCCTCCTTTTCCTGCTGGTCGTTCGCAATATTGATCGCCGTCGTGACGGGGAACTCCCCCTTCCCCCCGACGGGCACGTACTTCAGCATATCCTCGCTCAGCGCGTTATCCCCACTCACCACCAAGCACGGACCGGTGGTCCAGGGAGTATCGGTATCGTTGTGCAGGTAGAGGAAATGCTCGATCCCCGCGGGTGGCGACCAACGGTATTGATGCTCGTATTTGAACCGTTTGACGAAGAGTGTCACGATCGCCTTCTCGCCCGTCCGCAGCGTCATGTCCTTCCGCGCGTACACCGTGAAATCGCCGGAACCGGCCTCCTCCCACCGGGGCGGATTGCCCGCCGCCGCCTGGGGATCGCGACCGCCTCCCGGCGCTGGCCGTTCCACGAGCCCGTGCCGATCCGCCCCGACGTCGCTGGCGATGCCGGCGCGATTCATGATCTGCGTCATCATCTCGCGCGGCACCACGGCGCTCCCGATGGTCCGGAGGATCTGCCCCACGGCCGCCGGAGCCATGTATTCGGTATGAAGGAAATGCGGCACCCCCACCACGAAATTGACGTTGCCGTGGATGATGTCCTCAGCCTCGTTCACCAGAGTCCCCCGCAACGTCAGTTCCGCCGTCTCCTCGTCCACCAGCGTCAACGTGTATTCGGGAATCCAGGTGATCCCCTTGCGAAGGTAGGCCATGCCCAGCGTGGTCTTCTCGGGGGACCGGCCCCCCTCGGAAATGACATGGGCACGGACGGAATTCTCAAGGATCTGCAGTTTCCGGATGCCTTCCAGAGGAACCGCGTAGCTATTGCCCTCGGTCTGGAGCACCACGTATTCCGGTCCCACGGAAACGAGCTGTCCCGCGGCCATCTGATCCAGGCCTTCCTTCCGATAGGTGATCTGCATCTTCAGGTATTTGCAGGACTGCAGTCGCACCCGCTTGGCTTCCCCCCCCTTCGGGGCATCCAGGCCGTCGAACTCCACCACTTCCCCCGGCCCGACCCCGATCGTGTCCACAGTCTCCCCCTTGACCTGGGAAAAGATCGCCAAGGTCCCGAAGGCCGCCGGCGGCAACGCGCCTGAAACGCACCACCCCTCCCGCAGCGTCGCCGAGCCCTGCCTCAGGAAGAATCCCAATCCATTCTTGAACACCGTCACCGATGAAAGGCGGGGCTTCCACAGGTAGTCGTTCTCCCGATCCTCGTCGGCCGAGGCAACGGGAACCATGCTAAGGACGCCCGCCATGAAGGCCAGGATCCGCGCTTGAGGATTCATGCTTCACCTCCGGTCCCGATTGAAGCAAGAACCATGCCGGGGGCACGACCGGGAGCAGGCGGCGGCGTTATTATCCTTCCGGATACAGGGGCGTATTGGAACGAATACCTGGCGGGTGGATCAGACGAGGCCGGAGGAAGCGTTCATGACGGCGACTCGAGCGCTACCGCTTGCGGTTGGCCCTTCCTCAAGTCGCCTCGTCTCAAGGAATCCCGAATCCTTTTCGCGCTCCCCGGGGGACCCCTCCCCAAGGCCCCCCGGTAGACACTTCTCACAAGGCTGACCCCGGCTCCCAGGACCAAGCCACCCTGAGCCATCGGTATCTTTCCTTCCCTCCTTTCTAATCCCGAGGGCAATGGCCGGGCGAAACGCCTCTTTCCTCGCTCGGGCCCGACTGCCCGGCCCGTTCTGGGACTGTTGCAGCGCGATCCCGGTCGGGGCGGGCTTCCTTCGGATTCCACAGCCAAGGAAGCGGCGGCAACCGTGTAGTATAGGCGCATGGCTTTCCTTCGGTGTCTGCCGGCACTGCTCGTCCTCCTGGGCGGCCCGGCGTGGGCCGAGCCCCGGGACTCCCTGGGGACGACCCGCTGGAATATCGCTTCCTACCTCTACCTCCTGCACTTCGGGCGGTACGACCAGGCCGGCTCCGAGGCGAACATCGACTACGCCGCCCGCCTCGGCTTCAATGCCGTCCGCTTCAACGTCTGGTGGCACGAGATCTTCCCCGACGCGGCCGCCGTGAAGAGCGGCGGGAACTGGTCCGGCCTGGACCACAACGTCGACCGCGCCGTGAACCGGGATCTGAAGGTGATCCTGACCGTCTGCCTCCGCGCGACTCCGCAGAATCCCGGCCTTTTCGCCCGGGAGGACTGCGTCGTCGACTCCGAAAAGGCGGTGGACAGCAACTGGGACAAGACCACGCGGATGTCCTTCTCCAGCCCCAGGTTCGGCCGCGCCATCCGGTTCTTCCAGCAGGTGGGAGAGCGATACCTCAAGCAGCAGAACGCGGGCCACATCCTTGCCCTCGCGCCGCTGGTCACCCGGGAGGCGGAGATCGCCTACGCCCATGACAAGATGGAGGATTACAACACGTTCTTCGTCGGCGAATTCCGCGCGTGGATCGCCGGCCTCTACGGCCGGAACATCGCCAACCTCAACGCCGCATGGGGCCGCCAGCATTCCGGCTTCGACCAAGTCGTCCCTCCTCAGGCGTTCGGGGGCGCGGCGGGCCGGGACTGGTACCGCTTCCGCGACCTCAAGGCCCGCCAGTTCGTCGACTCCTGCGCGGAGGCCCTCTCCGCCGTGCGCGGCGCGACGCTCCCGTACCGTCTCCTCCTGGACTACGGCAACGTCGGCGACCCCATGGCATGGAAGCGGGGCTCCCTGAGCTTCGCGTTCCATGCGGCGAATTCCGCGGTGTGGGGCGTGAAGCACAACGACGCGCACGACTACAACCAGAACTACACCGGATCGCTCCTGGGCAGCGCCATGCGCCAGATGAACAAGATGGCCTTCAACGAGTGGTTCTACGACAAGGACAAGGCGAAGTATCCCGGCGGCGATGTCGTCGCCGACAGCTTCCGCGAGATCAAGGCCCACTACGACCAGGGGATGAACGGCGTCTCCTGCGTGGGGGTAATTCCGCCCAACAAGGACCTGGAGGCGATCGTCGAGCGGCTCAAGTCGGGCGGGGTCTGGTCCGCGCCCGTGACGCCGCGCCGCACGGACGGCGTGCCGCCCGTCCGCGCCAGGCTCTCGGACCTCCTGGGCCTGCAGGGCTGGGAACTCAAGAGCCGCCTCTTCGACCCCCATTTCCGCCCGGACCGCCCGCACGTGAACATCCTCATCGAGCGCGACTTCTCCGATCCGCTTCTTCCCGTCATCCGCCCTCAGGACTACGGCCCATGAACCGCCTCGGCGCAGGGTTCCTCCTCGCGGCCTGCATGGGGTTCGCTGTCCATGCCGGGGATGGCCCGACGGAACGGGCCGCGCAGGACCCTCCGTCCTGGTGCGACTCGACCGACCCGGCCAAACTCGACCTCGTGGTGAAGCGCCAGGGGAACCGTTGCCTCATGACCAACGTCGCGAAGTTCAGGCCGCCCGACAAGAACTGCTACTACTTCGACAACCTGTTCGGCTTCATCGGCCAATATGGGACGTTCTCGAATGATTTCTTCGTGCCTCAGCTGATCCACGTCACCCGGATGAACCGCAGGATGCCCTGCAACAAGGCGAAGCCCGTCATCTGGTTCGGAATGGACATCCTGGAGGGCAATTACAACCACCCTCGGATCGCCTATCCGACGCGGACCACGGACCCGCCGGGCCTGGCCGTCTTCAAGGACCGGCTGCTCGTGAGCCCCAACTATAACGAGGTCCTTGGCTTCTTCGGCCTGCTCGAGGGCGACGGCGCCTACCTGTGGGACGCCTACGGCATGTCGGATGGCGATCCGAACGGGATCTTCAGCACTCTGCGGTACTGCATCAACTACAAGGACGACCGCGGCGAGTGGCGACCGGACCGGGCCGGCGCCCCGATCGGGAAGTCCACCTCCTGGTATCCGTACAGCATGGCCTACGCGGCCGACTACTACGCGCTGGGGGCGTGGAAGTTCTCTCAGATCGCCGATGTGGTGACCCGCGGCCAGCGGGTGGACTTCGAATACAGCCTGGATGGCGGCAGGACGTGGACTTCCCCGCCGGCCAATGGCGGCGCGATGGCGGACGTGGTCTGCCGCCGGCGCCCCATCGTTACGGGCGCCGTAGCCGGATCGGACATCGCCGTGGCGGCCTTCAACCCCTTCCAGGGCGTGGCCGACACGACGCCCCTCCTGGTCCGGCATGGGAAGAGCGTTTTCTCGATCGATCTCTTCGGCACGCGCGTCCGCGTCTACCGCGGGAAGCTTTGACCGATCCGCCCAAGTGGAGCCTCAGCCCGGGCGCCCAGCCTCGAGCTTCTTCTGCACTCCGCAGCGGTCACCGGGCCGATTCGAGCGGGAATCTATCGCCTGGGTGTGCGCCGGATCCGTAAGAACGGCCCCCGCCGCGTTATTTCCTCACGGAGCGGAAACCGCATGGAGGGGTGAACCGATGAGCCCGTACCGCTGCTTCCCTCTTCTGGCCCTGGCCGGCCTCCTGGGCGCCGCGGCGCCGCGGACCCTGGCGGTCTTCGAATGCCGCGAATACGCCGGGCGGGACTGGCCGCGCACGCTGGTGGGATACCCGGCGCAGTTCCCTCCGGGCGCCGCCTTCCCCGGGAAGGTGAGGCTCGTGGACGCCGAAGGCAGGGAGCAGACCGTCCAGCTCGCCGACGTCCAACTGCATCGGGACGGGAGCATCACGAGCGCCCGGGTGCATTTCTACGCCGCCCTCCCCAAGGACGGGAAGTACCGATACGAACTCAGGGCCGGGGCCCCCGCCGCGCCGGCCCAGACGGTGGTTCCCCGGATTGAGGGTACGGTGCTGGAGGTGGCCACGCCCCACCTCGCCGTCCGCCTCCCCTCGCCCCGGGACCGGAAGTTCGATCCGCCGGCCGATCCGGGCCAGGTCCCCGCGCCCCTCCTCAAGTTCCGGCTCCACGACGGCCGGTGGGCGGGCGGCGGGCGCATCGAGTCCGACCGCAAAGTCGCGGCGTTCTCCCAGCGCGTCGTCGCCGAGGGCCCGCTCTTCTGCGAGTACGCCTACCGGCTCCGCTTCGCCCCGCAGGGCCGCTACGACGTCCGCGTGCGCGTCGAGCTGGAACTGCCGCTGGTCCGCGTGGCGGAGGAGTACGACATGGGGGAGGCCACCGCCGGGAAGGACATCTTCACCCTCAACCTCTCCGACGGCTGGAGGCCCAACGCCGCCGTCTGGGCCGCGTGGGACGCGCGCGGCCGCCAGACGCTGCTGCGCCCCCGGCGCATGTACCACGACACGAACCTGTGGATCAAGGACATGGAATTCGAGAAGTGGGGGCCGAAGGACGACGGCGCGCACGTCGACCTCTACCCCTGGAACGACTTCGGCGCCGGGGCCCAGTGGTACGGCGTGTTCGAGAAACCGGGCGGCGACCGCGCGCCCTATGCGGGGATCATGACCGATCACAGCGGCTCCTGGCGCCTCCCCGACCAGTCGCCCGCATCCATGTGGGTGACCTCGAAGGGCCTCGTGGAGGCCCGGATGCGCATCTCGACCAGCGGGAAGGGATCGCCGCCGGAGTACTTCTCCACCGCGGAGACCGACCCCGACCTCCCCCAGACGCTGGGCCGCCGGCTGTGGGCCCTCACCCTCGGGCCGCGCCCCGCCCTCCAGCCCATCAAAGGGCCCGACGGCAAGGAGACCGCCGCGACGGGCCTCGACTACGAAAGGCTCGATCTCTACCGCAACTACCACGGCTTCATCAGCCTCGACGAGTACAAGGACTTCGTCCTCGAATGGCCGGAGCAGAAGCTCAGCCGCCCGCGCGGGACGGCCACCGCCAGGAGCGTCGAACGGATCAGGGCCGAGCTGGACCGGTGCCCGGGGAAGGATGCCCTGAAAAGTTTCTACGTGATCAGCCGGAATCCCGAGGACGCGGCGAACGAGGCCAGGCAGGCGATCCGCGGGCTCCAGGGGCGGTTCGATTACATCCTGCCCTACTTCATCTCGGTCTTCCGGCAGGTCCAGTACGACTACGGCGCGCTCTTCTCCGCCGACAGCGCCCTCGCCTGCCCCACTTTGCCGCCGGACCTCCGGCAGGCGCTCCGCGCCAGGATCGCCCTGCTGTGCTATATCCTGAGCCACCCGGACTTCTGCCCCCGCGGCGCCGGCGTGCACATGGGCAATCCGAACATGCCGGCCTCCCGCTTCATGGCCATGCCCGTCTACGCGGCCATCATCCAGGACCACCCGCGCGCCAAGGCGTGGCTGGATCACGTGGCCCCCTACGTGAAGTGGGACATCTCGCACCACGTGGCCGCGGCCGGCGGGACCCACCGGGAGTGCCCGCACTACTCCACCTACGGCCCGGCGATCTTCCACACGATGGCCGCCACGGCGCTCCGGAACGCCGGCTACGACCTCGACCGCTTCGAGCCCCTGAAGAACCTCGGGCGGTACTACGCGGACATCGAAACGCCCGCCACGACCGTGAGGGGGCCGGCGGCGCCGCACGTCGAGGAGTTCCTCGGCTCGCGCAAGGTCCGCCTCCTCCCCGGCTTCGGCAACGGGACGGACATCCCCGGCGGCCAGCCGCAGATGCTCATCGCGAACCTCTTCGCGGAGACCGATCCCGCGTTCGCCGCGCGGATGATGGGGTCGTTCCAGGAGTCTGGCGCCTTCCTCGGGACCGAGTCGAGGCATCCCGGCTTCTGGCTCTACTGGAATCCCGACATCAAGCCCGTCCCCCCGCCGCACGCCGACGGCCCGATCAGCGGCTTCGGCGGGATCCTGCGGGCCCACCTCGGGCCTGAGGAGACCTACGCCTGCCTGCGCCAGGGTTATTCGCAGAGCCACTGGAATCCCGACCAGGGGACGTTCGTCCTCTACGCCCGCGGCCGTTGCCTCGGCCCCCCCACCGGCTGGTTCTACGAGACCGTCGAGCCGGGCATCTGCCACGACTCGCTCGTCTGCTTCGGCGGCCCGTTCAACCTCCCTCCGTTCGGCCGGATGGACAC
>CAYNDR010000036.1:0-14006 GCA_964395295.1 uncultured Planctomycetales bacterium | reverse complement strand
GCTCCGCGCCGTCGCTGGGATTCCTCCACGGGCGGATGGGGATGGGCGGCTTCGAGTGGAACCGCCAGGTCCTGCTCGTGCGCAGCCCGAAGGTGACGGGGCCGAACTACGTGCTCCTGCGCGACACCACGGCCGGCGGCGGCAAGCGGCCGAGCTGGTGGTACCAGTGGCTGGTGACGAGGGCGGAGGACGTGACGCCCATCCCCGGCGGCGTGCGCGCGGCCCTCGGGGAGGACATCCTGCTCGACGTGGTCTTCCTCCAGCCCGAGAATCCGAAGGTGACGGTCAAGGACACCAGGGTGAAGCGCTACAAGGAGGACTACTGCCAGTTGAGCGTCAGCCGGGCGGCGGACGAGGCCGGCGGCTACTTCGTCCTCTTCTACCCCTACAAGCGCGGCGAGCCGGCCCCCCACAAGGTGGAGATGCCCGCCGAGGGCGTGGCGCGCGTCGTCACGGCGGAGTGGGACGACTACGTGTTCGCCGGCGCGGACGCCCCGGTGAAATTCAAGGGCGGCGGCGTGGAGATCGAGGGCAACGCCGGCATGGTGCGCGTCGGGAAGGACTCCGCGCGGCTGGTCAACGCCTCGATCCGGCCCGCCTCGCTGTCCGCGGGGGGCGCCGCGAAGGCCGCCGTCGAGGGGCCGTGGGAGTACGAGGTCCGCGGCGGGAAGCTCTCGCCCATGCAGCCGGAGGTCCCGGTCGTGACGCCCGCGAAGCCCGAGAGGGGCCAAGTGACCGAGGCGGGCGCGGAGGGCGTGTCCGGCTGGATCGCCGTGGAGGGCGACACGGTGACGCTGGTGGCCGCGCGGGGCTCCGGCGTCCTCGGCCACAAGGAGTTCCGCGTCGTCGGCGAGGCGCCCTACACCTGCGTCTGGAAGCCGGGGGAGATCACGCTGACGGCTCTCGGGGGCCGCCGCCGGGTCTTCCTGATGCCCACGCCCGCGAACCTGGTGCCGCCGGCCCTGATCCCGCCGGCCCAGCGCGGCCGCGCCCTGATCGACTGGCCCCCCGACGTGAAGGTGGACGGCCACAGCGTGCAGGCGGGCTGGTCGGGGGGCTGGATCGCGGTGGGCCTGGAGGGCGGCGGCCAGTCCGCCGTGATCCGCCCGTACGCCAATCCCCCCGTGTGGCCCGGGAACGCCTGGACGCGCCTCCTGCCGGTCCCGCCGCCGAAGTAGTCCGCGGTCATCGTCCCAGGCGAACCCGGCCCAGGTCCAGCGCCTGGCGTTCCTCGACGCGGAACGCATGGAGCAGGCGGTCCTTCGACACCCCCTCGCCGGCCAGGTAGAGGTCGAAGGCCGAGGCGGAAAGGTGCGGGAAGGAGAAGCGGCCCTCCGCCACAGCAGATGGGCGCGAACACGACTGGCCAGCGGAATTGGCGGAGGAAATGCTGAAGACCGTGCGCGACTCCCGGATGTGGAAGAACGACAATCCCTCCTGGTATGAGGGTGATCCCGCGCTGGTGACATCATACGTCATCAACACCTGTAATATCCTGCTCAACCGCCTTCGGTAATTCCCAGTTCCCTTCCTCCTCATGTCAGACAGGAGGGGGCGCAGGCGTGTGGACGCGCTCGCAGGGGGAAGGGCGGGCGGTCACGCTCGCTGCCGTTGGCCCGATTGCGCTCAGGGCTTCATTCTCCACGCGAAGACCACCGCATCGCCCGGATCGAGCATCTCGGAGAAGGAATCCCCCGCCAGCGGATGGACAACGCCTTCCTTGTCCACGCGCCCGATCTTCGTCGAGCCGTCGAAGGAGATGGAGACCGGCTGTGCGGACTTGAAGTCACGGTTAACGATCACGAGGAACCGCAGGGCGTGTTTCGACAGGAGCGACACGACGGCGCCCCCATTCGCCTTCAGGTCTTTCAGGGGCGGGGCGACCTTGAACGGTTGAGTACCTCGTGGGAGGGCACCCGTGTGGCCCACGCCGAGCACGCGCGATCCGAGGAACACGCCGGCCAGTCCCTGGGCTTCTCCGTTGACCTGCCGGACGCGGCCGTAGACAGCGGTCCGCTTCCCGCTGGCATCGATCGGCGCCTCGCGGAAGTTCCACTGGGTGCCCGTGACGACCCAATAGGTGAAGTGCTGTATCCCCTGGGCACCATAGGCGAGGTTGCTGAAGACCTGGAGCCGGAGATGCTCCAGGGTCGCCACGGGATAAGGATCGTGCGCCACGGAGAGCGCGAACGCCCAGAACGGCTTGCGGACGGCCTGGGATGCCTTCGCAACGATCTCGAGGTTCTCGTACCACTCGGGACGCAGGGAATTCCCCGCCACGGGGTAGTGGTCGAAAGATAGGATCTGCGTAGGGACTTCCGCCAGGAAGCGGTCCACGTGTTCCGCGTACGTCTTCGTCCCCAACTGCGCCGCGCTGGCATAGTTGGGGAACAGATTAATGTAGCACCAGTGATCCTTATCGATCGACTGGATCCGTCTCGTCCACTTTGCCAGATTTGCGAAGTCGCCGGCATTCGGCTCATCCCGGAGGTGGTACCCGGCGAGGGCGGGGTGCCCACGGTATCGCCCGGCCACGCCTTCGGGATCCTTGGAAAGCTCGGGGCAGCACACGAACTGTCTGATCCCCGCGGCCCGTGCGACCTCCATGGCCTTGTCCATGGCCACGAGATCGGGGAAGGAGGAGAAGTTCTGCGTGAATCCTGCCTCGGCGAGTTCCTTGTAGCGTTCGACGGTCGTCTCCCTGTCGGGAGGCCCGATCCAGGCGAGGATGGGGACTTTCTCCGTGGAGGAAATCCGGGCGGGCAGCGAATTCTGTTCCTCCTGTGCCGCGACGGCGGGGACCAGGAACAGCAAAAAGGCCGTAATCGACACTCATCCTCCCGTCTATTCGCCGGTGGCTGACGTGACTATATATCCGGGGAGGTTGACATGAAAGCGCAACCGTATTCTTCCCTCTCCGCAGTTGCCAATGCGAATTTCCCCTTGAGCATCAAGATCGTCGCGCTCCCGGTCGGAACCGCCGGAGAGCCCAGTTGGCAGGCCCACGACCGGTTACGCTGCCCGGGTCCACCGTCGTCGCCCGCCGCCCGCCTCCTACTCCTGCCTGGCCCTGAATGCGCCGACCCCGACGGCCCACAGCTCGCGCGTGGCCGGGTTGAAGCGCAGACAAGCCGGCTTCCGGTAGGGGAGGTCTCCGGTGATGTCCTGCCAAGTCTCGCCGCCATCACGGGTCCGATACACGCCTCCCAAGGCGCCCTCGCCCCACGTGACGCGGGAGAGCCATAGGGTCTTGAGGTCGCGAGGGTCCGCTTCCAGGCCGAGGATCTGCCAGTCCTCCGTGAAATGGGTCAACTGCTTCCACGTTTCGCCGTGGTCGGTGCTGCGCCATAGGTCCTTCGCGGGGCAGTACACTACCCCGTCCGACGTGACCAGGACGTTGAAGATCCACGAACTGGCGCTGAATACACATTTCCAGCTGTCGCCGCCGTCCTCGCTGCGCCAGAGCCCCCCGCCGTCGCCGCAGGCAGCCCAGTAGAGCCGCTTCGAATCGGTCGGATCAATCCCCAGGCCAAAGAAGGCCCGACGGCTCCCCGGCTGATGGGCCAATTGCTTCCAGGTGTAGCCGCCATCCTCGGACTTGAAGATCCCGCCGCCGCATTGGCCTTCCGTCGCGTCACCGTCCATCCCCAGGTAGATCGTCCTGGGATTGGCGGGGTCCGCGGCGAGCCCGCGAGGGTAACTCTGCCCCCACATCGTGTTGACGGTTGGCCGGTACTCGGGCAGGCCAGTCCGGGTTACCTTGAAGCTTGCCCCCCCATCCTCGCTGACAATCACGTAATTGGGCGCGTTCGAATCCCACGGGCTGCATGTCGCGAGCACGCGGTCATGACCCTGATGGTCGCCGGTCAGGAGCCGCCAGTTGTGCCCGCTGAGCTTGACGTCGTACTTCAGCGGCCAGAGATGCCGCCAGTTCCTGCCGTTGTTCTCGCTGACGAACGTCCCCTCGTCCATGGCCGACACATACACGCGCGGGCCCTGGAACCGGACATCGTAGAAGCAGGAAATGTCCGCGCCGTGGTCGCGCTCGCTCCAGGTGCGTCCGCCGTCCTCGCTCAGCCAGTTCCTCCAGTTGGCGCTGACGAAGACCGCGTTGGGCGCAACAGGACTGAACGTCACGTTCGTCGGCTTGCTCAGCCCGTCCGCCGACGTGGGGCACCCCTCCGCAGCGTCGCAGGCGAATTGGCGGATTTCCTGCCAGCTCGCGCCCCCGTCGCTGGAAAGGAACAGATGCCCGTCCCAGCCGCCGCAGCCGATCGCGATGACGACCTGCGCGTCGGCCGGGCTGACGGCGACTTCGGCGATGTGGAATCGGTCAGGAATGCCGGCGGACGACCTAGCCCAAGTCCGGCCCCCGTCCATGGATTTCCATACGCCCTCCCTCCCGAAGGCGCCGAAGACGACGTTGGCGTCGGTTTCAGACAAGGCGACGCTCATGGCGTACCGGGGTGTTTCGAGCGCCCGCCAAGTCTGTCCCGCATCTTCGCTTATCACGGCGCCCGCCTTCTCGGTGGCCGCCAGATCGCGGGCGGCATTCTTCGGGGACACGGCGACGCTGTAAACCGTCCCGGGGCTCGGGAGCTTCGGCTCCCCGGCGAAAAGATTGCCGTAGGCGTGACAGGTCTTGTCTACGGCGAAGTCCCGCGCGATGATCTTCCTGGTCTTCTCCGCCGAGCCGCTCGACGCCGTGAAGAACATGCCGAACAGGGCGACGGACGGTTTGGCGTTATCCATGTTGACACAACAAAAGTCCACCCGACTGGCCTTTGACCAGTCGGGCTGCTTCGGCCGCAATCGGGCCTGTTCCTTCGGTTGGCCCGCGTCGCCGGCAGCCGGCGTGAAGTCGTCCCCGGTGAGCCACACGTCTCGCCAGTCGGTCGTCTCGAACAACGCACAGAGGTTCTTGCTGTTGTAGACCGCGCCATCGGATGTGCGGAGCGTCAGGATGGCGGTCTTCGGTACCGAGCCATTGCCCCTGAAGGTAAAGCCGAAGCCCTGACAGTCATTGGCCCCGATGCCCGCCGGCATGGCCAGGGGAAGCCAGAATCCGCCATGGAACGCGGCGTTCACTCCGCCGAATTGAATGCGCAGCGCGTTCAACGGCGCCGGTTCGGCCGGCCCCGCGACCGGGACCTGGTAGACCGGCTTCCACGTCAGAGCGCCGTCGGTGCTCTTGTAGACCTTCCCGCCGGGGCTGCCGGCGTAGACCACGTTTCCGTCGCTCGGGTCCACGGCGATGGCCCGCACGCTGAGGTCCCGCTCGGCCGTAAGGCGCAGGTCCTTGGGGCCGCTCTTCGCGATGAATTGCCAGTGCTCGCCGCCGTCGGTGCTCTTGTGCAGCCCCTCCGTCGTGGCGGCATAGACGGTCTCGGCATTCTTCCGGTCCACGGCCAGGGAGTAGACCCCGTAGCTCCTGAGTCCCCTGTTCATGAGCCGCCAGTGCCGGCCATGGTCCGTGGTCTTGTAGACGCCGGCCACATCGCCGCCCAGGTATATCGTGCCGGCCCGCGCGGGATGGAACGAGGCGCACCAGAAGAATCCCCCGCCCCCCCAACCGCACCATTCCCACGGCGTTGATCCATTCGGAACTTGCCGTGGGGCCGCCTCGTCCCCGTTCGCCAAACGGGCGGCCATAGCTCCGAAGGCGATGAACTGGAGCCCCAAGCGAAGCCTGCGGTTCATGCGCGTCTCTCCCGGATCGAGGCAAGCCCGTACCCGTCCGACGACATCTAATATACGTTCTTGCCGGATCCCGGCGCCCCCATGGGGCCGGATCGCCGGACCCCCATCCGCTCCCCCCGGCGCGCTCCCGGTCGGAGCCCCCGAGTATTTCAGCAAACTGCTAGCGCAGGTCTTTCCCCTCCGCGAGCTTCCACGTCCGCCCGCCGTCGGGAGACATCACCAGCGCCCTCCGCCGGCCGAAGTGGTCCATCCGGTAGAACCAGAACGTCGACCAGTAATCGTACGACAGGAAAAGCCGTCCGCCGCGGTCCACGGTCAGGCGGTGGTAGAAAACGCCGTACTCGGAGAACGGTGGGACGACCAGCACCTGCGGCGGCTCCCACGCCTGCCCCGGGCGCTTGCGCTGGTAAGCCAGGGTGGCGTACTGGCTCGTGGGGAATGGCTCGACGCCGCTGCGCCACAGCCGGAAGACGAGATGAAGCGCATCATCCGCCCCGCACACGAATCCAGCGTGACGCGGTCGACGGAGAGCCGGGCGGTCCACCCGCCGGCGGGGAACTCGATGGCGAGCCGGACCGTCTTCCTCACCGCAGAGTCGTTCCGGACCTGGAAGGCGGTCTGCCCCGCCTGCCCCGCCGGGCCATAGACGTTCCGGCTGTAGGGCGTCAGCAGCCACCGGTGGTCCGGGAAGGGGAACCACGAGGCCGGGTTGGGCGACCAGATCGCCAGGTCGGGGCGGGCGTCTCCCCTGTCCCACCGCGTGACGCCATCGATGTGGACCGTCGCCTGTGCCCGGGGCAGGTGCAGCCGCCAGGGCACGGCGTCGCGGCGGACTCCGGCCGGGAACGAGCCCGAGGCGCCGTCCTTCCCCTCCTCTTTCAGGGCACCGACGATCACGCCCCCGGAGTCGTAGACCTCCAGGCCGCCGGCCCCGCTCGCGAGGCCCGTGACCTTCATCTCGAACGCCCCCTCGCGGGGCAGGAAACAGACATCGCCCGGCCTCTCCGGGCTCAACAGCACGATCGGCTCCTGATGGGCCTCGTCCTTGTGTCCGCGGGACGTCTCGACCACGTAGCGCCGGCAGTTCGTCCTGAAGCTCCACGCCACGTCCTCGCCGTAGCGGTCGTTGGACACGGTGATGTTCAATCCGTAGACGCCCTTCCGCTCCACCCGCGCGGACAGCCGCACGCGCCGAGGCGGCCCCAGACCGCTGCCGCGGGGCTGCCCGTTGTCGGGGATCGTCGCTTCCTGAAACACCCGCCGGTCCGGCCCCGCCAGGAGGGCGCGCAACTCCGTCCGGGAGCCGCGCCGGTTCCGGTCCCGCTTCTCCACCTCCACGGTCAGCTCCCCCGGTTCCGCGAGGAAGTAGACTCCGCCGACGCCGCCGAGGGAAAGCCCTAGGTCGTCCCCCTTCCCCGTCTCCTGCGGGACCGGCGACGGCTCCGGCCCCGCCCCGAGGCAGGCGGAGAGGAAGAGAGCCCAGGAAACGATGCTGGCGGAGCCGCGGTTCATGGAAACGGCCTCCCGGTGCCCCGCGCCGGCGCGCTGGGCCCGTCTATGATACGCGGCCCGCCTCATCGGAGGCCACCTCCCCGACCGGAACGGCCTCGTGAAGAATTCCGATTAAATCAGCAACCTGCCAGTGCGCGTGGCAGACCTGGATACGTACGCTCGTTGATCCTTCGTGCTTATTGTCACCCATTCCTTGATGCGTGTTTGCGGCATTCCCCAGCACCCTTCAGCTTCCCGGCCTCAAGGGATTGAGGGGTGTCATCTATGCCGCGCGCTCACGGTCGGAGGCGATATCGGCCGTCGCCGTCGGTGATCACGACTCTTCTCAGGCCGTCCAGGACCTCCTGGAGGAGCGGATCAAGGTCCGGGGGCGGGATGCCGGCAAGGCCGATGCCTTCGGCGATCCCCTTACGCGCCTTGCGTGGGGATCGAGTTCACGCTAGTATCGTGTCGTGAAGCGGCGCGCACGGGCGTCGGCCCTGGCCCCGGAAACCTACATCCCCGTGCCCGTCGTGGTGCGGGGAAGGGCCATCCGCCTCCGCCTTCACTTCGACCAGGACGGCGGATTCTGGGTGGACTCCCCCGACATGCGAGGCCTCGTCACGCAGGGGGAAACCGCCGAAGAGGCGGTCTGCAACGGCGTCGATGCCGCCCTCGCCCTGATCGAAGCCGAAGCGATGTTGAAGAAGAAGGCGTCCTCCCCAAGGGGTGGCCCCGCCGGGTCAAGTCCGCGATCCTGCACGTCTTCTCCCTGGCCCACTAGGCGCTCATCTCGGTCCGCGGCTGGGCCGCCGAAGGGCTCAATCCCCGAGCCCGCTATGCCTCTGAGGTGGGTCGGCTGGAGGAGGAAATCAACCTCCTGCGGGAGAAGATCCGCACAGGGGTCCCGGAAAGGCGTCATTGGAGGCGCGACAGCACCGCGATCGAGGACGCGTCCGATCCTGCGGCGACCGGGAAGCCCGTCAAGAGGGTGAGCGCGCCGGTCGTCGAGTTGATGGCGAACCCTGACACGTTGTTGTCGATATGGTTCGATGTATACAGGAGCCTTCCCGCGGGATCAGCGGCCGCCCAGTAGGATCCTGCCCCCGCCGCGAAAGGCGATCCCGCGACTTCCGTGAGCGCCCCTGTCGCCGCATTCAAGGTGAAAGTCGAGACGCTTTCGTCGGCGACGCCGCAGTTGGCGACGTAGACGAATCGACCGAGAGGATCGACCGTGACGGAATTCCCGGAAGGCATGAGGACGTAGGGAGATCCGGTCACCGTCGTCAACGCGCCCGACGACAAGGTGATCCTCAGGGCGGACAAATTGGCGTCGAAGGTATTGATCAGGTACACGAACCGGCCGGAGGGGTCGATGGAAACCGAGCCCGGCATGGTTCCGGTCGTGAACGGGGAACCCACCACCGCCGTGAGGGCGCCAGTCTGGGCGTCGACGGCGTACCCGGAGATCGTGGACGCCCCGAAATTCGTCGCGTAGGCGTAGCGGCCCGAGGGATCGAGCGCGATATGGTTGGGCTGGTTCCCCGTGGCAAAAGGGGACCCCGCAACGGCGGACAGCGAACCCGTGGCGGCGTCAATCGCATACACAGACATGGTGTTGGCTCCGGAATTCCCGACGAAAAGGAAGCGGCCTGAGGGAGAGACGACGGCCGCTTGGGGCGACGCTCCCGTCGTGAAGGGCGATCCCACCACGGCGGCCAGCGCTCTCGGCGGCCGCTCGATCACGAAGACGGAGATGGTGCCGGCCGCCATGTTGACCACATAAGCGAATCAGCCGAAGGGGTCCAGGCACACGACTCGGGCGGCGTCGCCGGCGGCGAAGGGTGAATCCGTCAAGGCGGTCAGCGATCCGGAAGCGGGATTCACGGAGTATCCCGACACGGTGTCGTCCGCCGTGTTGGTGACGTAGGCGAATCGAGGCTCCAAGGACGGCGACGTCGCGCCGCAGGAGAACGCGATGCCGTACGGGCTGTCCCGCACGTCGAGGATCCGCCGGTTGCTCAACGCGCCGGTCGAGACGGCAAGATCGAACTGCGCGACGGTGTCGGAAAAATAGTTGGTTACGTAAAGTCGCGAGCAGGTCGGATCGACCTTCACCTGCTGCGAGGTCGTCCCTCCGGAGGCAAAAGGGGACCCGGAAATCTCGGCCAACGCTCCCGTGCTTCCGTTGATGGCGAAGACGGAGATGTCCGCCGAGTCCCGGTTCGAGACGTAGAGAAACCTTCCGCTCGGATCGACGTCGAGGTTCTCCGGGCGATTTCCGGCCGGCCAAGGCGAGCCCGGCACCTGCGTCAGGTCGCCGGTCGTCGGATTGATGGTAAACACGCAAACCCCGGTGGGAGCCTGGATTCCCGCCGAGAACAGGAACTTGCCCGCCGGATCACAGGCCATTCCGACGGGAAGGCCCCCAGCGGGAAAAGAGCTCCCCGGGACCGGGGTCAGGGCGCCGGTCGTGCCGTTGATGGCGAATCCGCGGATCGCGTCCCCGAGCGAGCTGCCGGTATAGAGGAACCGTCCCAGCGGGTCGATCACGATGCGGGGAGAATTTCCGTCGGTCGCGAAAGGGGAGCCGGCGACCGGCGACAAGGCGCCGGTCAAGGAGTTGATCGAAAACGCATGGATGGCGTCGACGGCCAGCCCCGAGGTGACGTACAGGAAATTCCCGTCGGGAGTCACGGCGGCGTCCTGAGGAGTCCCGGTGAGGGCGTAGGGCGATCCCGCCAATTCGGTGACGAAACCGCTCTCGACGTCGATCGAGAAGGCGGAGACGGACGCACCGGTCCCGTTGGCGACATAGAGGTGCTTGCCGGACGGAACGACGGCCGCCAGCCTGGGATTGTCTCCCGTCTGCACATGGCCGAAATGGCGGAAGTTACCCGTGCTCGGGTCCACCTGGTAGACGGAGACGGTGTCGAGCTCGGAGTGGGTAACGAACGCGAAGCGAGGATAGGCCGTGGGAACGTAAACGAATCCGCCTCCGCCGCTGCTTCCGCCTCCCCCGCACGCGGGGAGAAGACCGGCGACCAAGAGGGAAAGGACTGCTCGAACGGAGAACTTGAACATGTCGCTCCTCCCTTCCGGCGCGAGAGAACGGGTAAGGGCGTGGTAAGCCCAGACACGCCTACGGAGGTAAATCATAGACCCCCGGGCGGATCGGGGAAAGGGGAAATCGTCGGGAAGCAGGTGTCCTTCCTGGCCTTCCGGGAGGAAGGCTGCCGGTCAAGGGGAATCGCGCGACATAATGGGAGATCGGATCCGCCCGGAACGCCATTTGAAGGGGTTGGGTCGCCCATCGGTTACTCGTTGCGAACAAGGATCGTGGTGGTTCGACTCGGGGGCTTTGTGGAGTTGCCCCCTCGCTCACCACGCCTTCGACTCGCTCTCCCGGTGGTAAAGGATTCCCGGCTGCTTGCACTGAGCGAGCAGATGTTGCCGAGCAAAGCGAGGCAACATCGCGAGTCGAAATGGTCGGGCCGGCGAGATTTGAACTCGCGACCTCTTGCACCCCAAGAAAGGCCGAGACCAAAACGCCCTTTCGACCGCTTCGTCGAGCGATCATCTCCAAGCCCTTGAACTTACGCAACTTCCATCGCATCAAGGAGTTCCAGCGTTTCAGTGCTCTGGGACTTGATGCGCTCGGGCCTGGTCAAACCCCGGCAGGAGTGGACAGAACCGGCAGAAGCGGACACCAAGTGGACAGTAAGTGGACAGTAGAATCCGCGGGCGACGAGACGCTTTCTTTACTCCACTGAGGTCGCTCCGCGTGCTGGTGGACCGCAGGGCCTACCGTGCACGCCCCGTGCTGGGCGGCCAACTGTGCGCCTCCTCAGGGTTGCCCCCGGGCCTTGAGCGGAACCTGCTCCGCCCTCAATTCGGCGTGCCGCGTTGGAATCCTGACGTTGAAGAGTGCGCTCAAGACCTCCTGGTAGCCGGCCTTGTAGTACTGGTCCGGATGCGGGATCTCCAGATAGACCGCGAAGGAGAGCGTCTGGAGTGGGGGCACGTTGAAGGGGAACTGGTGCGGCCATTCGCGTGCATATGTCGGGTCGGTGGGCGAAAGGCACAGGTTGCTGTTGATGAGCAGGGCATGTCTCACCACGCAATCCCCTGAGATGACGCCGCGTTGTCGATCTGGAAGGGTCGGCTCGACGGTAACCCCCATGACGGCGTCGGGCGATGCGCTGTCGTTGGCCACCGTGCATTGAAGGATCGCGAAGGACGCGCCCTGGACTGGCGCGCGGGTCAGGGACTTGCCGATGATCTGCATACTTGGCGCGTACCGTTCCCTTGCCTCGGCAGCCCGCTGTTCCTCCGCCCGCCTGTTCTCTTCCGTGTTTTTCTGCGTGAACTCATTAGATTTCTCGGCGGCTGTCGCCGATCGGTCGGCGTGCTGGTTGGCTCTTTCTGCGGCCGTGGCGGAGCGTTCGGACTGGACGGTCGCCTTCGCGGCCTCATCGGCAGATCGTCTGGCGTGGATGTTTGCTTTCCGGGTAAAGTACGCGGTTATCCCAACTCCGATGAGCCCGATGACCACGCCAATGAGCCCGACAACGACCTCCGGGGCCTTCCACCCAGTTCCATCGGTCTTCGCCCTGCTTCCCTCCTTGGTGCCGCTGATCTGGTCCACAGGCGGCGACTCCTTGGACTTCGGAGCAGGCGAAGCTGTCGGAGAAATGTTGGTTCTTCCTTCCGTGGATGAAGCGCTGGCAGGTGGCGCCTGCGGCGACCGGTCCGGCGTCGGAGGCTGCTGGACCTTGTGCGATGAGCCCTGAGGCCCCGGTTGTGCTGCCTGCGCGATCGCGAAGGCGAGAAGCAACGTCGTCATCCGTCCTCCTTGAAATAATCTCCACCAATTCTACCAGAATCGCACGCGTCATGTGGCAACCCGCGCAGATCGTTGACGCCTCTTGCGCCCGCCCAGGATCCTGGGCCGATCGCGGCCGCGGCTGGCGGGGAAGCGAGCGCGGTGCAGAACTTGACGGATTTGACGAAGAGATCCCACGCGAACCTCACCAAGTCACTCGGGGCGACGTGAGGCGGCGGGCGGCGCCCCCTGCGGTCACCATGCTCTTCTTGCCGTCGGTAGGACCATCGCCGAGGCACCCGGCCCCGCCGTAGCCCCGCTGGGGGCGCGGACGAACGAAGAGAGCGAATCGGCCGGTTGAAAATGGATCTACAGGACGGGCCGCTGTTGGTCCGTTCTTTACCCCCTCGGCCGGAAAATCCCCTCGTGACCTGACACCATTCACATTCCGGTCCGGCATGGTGTATAATTCGATTGCCCCAAGTCCTTGGTCGACAAGGGGCAGGAGAGAGGGGCCATGCCGATCGACGTTTCGGACCTCTGTTGCGTCAATTCCTCGTGTCCCGATGTGGGCAAGCGAGCCGCGGGAAATGTCCGCTTCATCCGGATGACCGGGAAACGGAGAGACATCCGCTTCGCGCGTTGCGTGACCTGCCGGTCCGAGTTCTCGGAGCGCAAAGGAACCCCGATGTTCGGGGCCAAGCTCCCCCCGGAGAAGGTCGCTCTCATCGGCCAGCACCTCATGGAAGGGAATGGCCAGCGCAAAACCGCCCGGTTGACCGGGCACAAGCAGGACACCATCGCCTTCTGGGGCCGAAAGCTCGGGGCTCACGCCAAGAACTTCCACCAAGAGAAGGCCCAGAACCTCGACGTGCGGGAAGCCCAGTTCGACGAGATGTGGTCCTTCGTGGGGAAAAAAAGAGGATCACCTCACCCCCCAGGAGCAGGCGACGGGGCGTCTGGGGGATAACTGGAGCCACGTCGTCCTGAACGCCGTAAGCAAGTTCGGCGTCAGCCTCGAGTGCGGGAAGCTGAAGCTCTCCAACCAGCGCGCCCTGATCGGGGACTTCAAGGTCCGGACGAACGGAAGGCTGCCGGACCTCTTCACCTCCGACGAGCGAAACTGCTACCCGAGAGTCCTCCTGGAGAAGTACGGGATCGCCACCCCTCAGGAGCGTCAGGGAACGCGGGGACGGTTCCCCAACCCCGTCCTCACGCCCCCGCCAGACTTGGTCTACGCCGTCGTCCACAAGCATCGCCGAAAGGGCCGAGTCGTCCGCGTCGAGGTCCGCCAGGTCTTCGGAACCCCCCAGCAGCTCCAGGAGGCCTTGGCGCGCTCCCCCGTCAGCCGCCACGTCAACACCTCCTTCGTGGAGCGCTCCAACGGCACCACCCGGCACCGCAATTCCCGCCAAGCCCGCAAGACCTACGCCTTCTCCAAGGACTGGGACTGTCATGAGGATCAGGCGTTCCTCACCCTCGTCGGCTACAACTTCTGCTGGGCCGTGCGGACGCTCCGGCAGCGCGGTCCCGACGGACGCTGGCAGAAGCGCTCTCCCGCGATGGCCCAGGGAATCACGGACCACGTGTGGACCGTCCTGGAGTTCCTGCGCTACCAGATCCCGCTTCGGAAATAGAGCGCACCGATTCGCGGTACGCGATCGCTCAAGCGCGAAATCTTCGCGCCACGCTCCCCGTGCATCCCAAGAACGACTCCCTCCACGCCATCCCTCCTCGGATCCCGCCAGACGACGCCCGGGAAAGCGCATCCGCTGCTCCCCTCCTCCCCGCACTCTCGTCGGCAACGCCACAGCCTCTCGTAGCCCCCTTTTCGCCGCCCCACCCCGAACGCTGGCAGGTCACGAGGGAAAATCCGCCTGATAAAAGGGCGGATCTAGACTGCGTCGATGGTCCCCCGGACCGCCCAAGTGACTGGCCGATGGCCGTCGTCGACCAAGCATTCCGGTTGGCGTACCGCCTTCGTCCCTCC
>CAYNDR010000035.1:27538-28463 GCA_964395295.1 uncultured Planctomycetales bacterium | reverse complement strand
GCGCGGCCGAGCCGCAACCAAAAGGGTTGTTGCGGCGGTTGCCGCGCATTGAGCGATTGCCCCCCCCCGCGCACGGAAGGGGGACGCGAATCCACGCCAGTCATTGGTATTACCGGAGATGGGCCGCCTTGCGGGAAATCTTCTCGCGAAAACAAGAAGTCTGTAGTACAAGTAAATCCTGGATGGGGGCTTTCCCCCTCTCCCCCCCCCGGGGGGGGGAGTTTTGATTGTTAAGAAAGGGCTTCGACATCCAACTCCGTTAACGGTCGCGTTAAGCGGGGCTTAACGCCTTAACTCGGCCGCAATCTCTTCGCCCCCAGCAGGTAACAGCTTTTTCGGCGTTGCCGGCCCGTTCACCGCCCGTTTTACCTCCCAATGAAGGTTTCCTGCCGCGAGGGTTGGCCTGTATTGTCAACCTTCTGGGATTCAATCGGTTGGGCACGCATTCCGTCCCCTCTCCCTGTTCCGGATTTCATGGCAAAGGCGTTGCTTATTATCTCGCGTGATTTCCCGGGAATTTACCTGCCTTCGCCCGGAGACCTCGCGGCTGGACGCGAGGATTATTGAGTGGTCATGAATCCCCTGTTCATGCAGCCCTTTGCCCAGGAAACGATCAAGGTATTCGACACTCTCCTCGGGATTCGGCTCCGGGAGGCGGAGGTCGAGACGAAGGACATCCCGAATGGGACGTTCGACGTCTCCGCCATCATCGGCCTGTCCGGCCCATGGACGGGGGCCCTGGTGCTGAGCTGTTCCCAGGAGGTGGCCTGCCGGATCGTCTCCCGGATGGTCCGCGAGCCCGTCAGCGCGTTCGACGCGGACGTCTCGGATGGGATCGGTGAGCTGGTCAACATCGTGGCGGGGAACGCCTGCCGGCACCTGGCCGGGACCGGCAGCAGGATCGTCTCCATCACCAATCCCGCGG
>CAYNDR010000035.1:6512-27528 GCA_964395295.1 uncultured Planctomycetales bacterium | reverse complement strand
TCCCTGCCGCCCTTCTCCATCGCCCGGGGAAATCCCGCGGTCGTCGTGGGCCGGCACCGCATCGTGTGGAGGTCGAGGGACCTGCCCTGCCTGATGATGCGGTTCTACGACTCGGAGCTGGGCCCCCTTTGCATCGAGGTCAACCTCAGCCGGGGGACGCCGCCGCGCGACAAGGAGGAGCCGTGAAGGTCCTCGTCGTGGACGATTCCCGCACCATGAGGAAGATGCTCCGCCAGGCGCTGGAGCGGATGGAGGGCGGGGCCGTGGAGGTGGTCGAGGCGGGCGACGGGGTCCAGGCGATCGAGATCCTGCGGGGGATAAGCTTCGAAGTGGACCTGCTGCTCCTCGACTGGAACATGCCCCAGCTGGACGGGATCGGTTTCCTCAAGCAGCTCAAGGCCCTTTCCCCCCAGCGGGAGATCCCGGCCATCATGGTCACCAGCCTGGCCCAGCGCGCCCAGGTGGCCGAGGCGATGCGCTGGGGGATCCGCGACTACCTGGTGAAGCCGTTTGCCATGGAGGTGCTGTACGAGAAGGTCCGCAAGGCGCAGGCGCGGATCGAGTCTTCCCGGTGCCAGGAGACGTCGGTCATGCTGCGGAACCTCGCCGCGACCTCCAGGATCCCGGAGGACGCGCCGTTCCTGGACCGGCTTCCGGCGGATCTGGCCGACGAGTTCCGCCGGCGCGCCGCGAGGAAGGCGTTCGAGGCCGGGGCGATCCTCCTCCGGCCGGAGGAGCCGGTGGAGGCGCTTCACCTGATCGCCCTGGGCGAGGTCGAGATCGTCTCCGGGGAGGGCCCGGGGGACACGGAGGTCCGCGGGGAGGGAGACTGTTTCGCCGAACTCCCGTTTATGGCGCAGGACGTGGCCCGCTGCACGGTCCGGGCGCGCGGGAAGGTGGAAGTCCTGCTGTTGACGCGGCCGCAGGTCAGCGATCTCATCCGCCAGGATTCGCGGCTGGGCTACTTCCTGAGCGGCCTGGTGACGCGCCGACCCGGGAAGGGGGGTCCCCCGGAGGAGGGGTTGAGCGCCCCGGCCGCCCTGTCGGGCCGCCTGGAGACCCTGCCCATCCCGGACCTGGTCCAGATCCTGAACATCTGCCGGAAGACCGGCCACCTCCGGCTGGACCATGAGGGACGGCAGGCGGGGCTCTACTTCGAGGAAGGGGAGATCCGCCACGCCTGGGCGGGGCCGGACTCGGGGGAGAAGGCGTTCTTCGAGGTCCTGGAATGGAAGCGGGCGACGTTCGCCTTCGAATCGGGCGCCCGGTCGGGGCAGGCGACCCTCGCCTCGCCCACGATGACGCTCCTGATGGAGGGGATGCGGCTGCTGGACGAGCGGCGGAGGTCTTCCGAGGAGGTGATTCCGTGAACGGAGTGGTATCCGGAATCCGGGAAGGGGACGTCCTGGTCCTTCCGTGCGGTCATTGCGCCTCGATATCCCTCCGTCTCGTGATCCGGGTCGGGATCGCGGCGCCATCGTGCCCGAAGTGCCGGGCGCTGACCCGCTTCCACGTCGGCCACAGTCCGGAGGGATTCAGGATCCAGTCCGGGTCCGGACTGGGATGGCGGGAGGCCGCGGCGCCCGATCCGCAGGTCGGATAGCCGCGGGGATCACTCGGGCGCCGTCTCCATCCTGAAGACGAGGGCGTGCCGGCAAGGGGGCGCCTTGAGGACCGCCTCGGGGACCTCGATCGCCATTCCCTTGTCCCCCTCGGCGCGCCAGGGGATTTCCGCGTCGCTCCCCAGGAGCCGGACCTTCGATCCCGCCCGGGGGCGCAGGGCCGAGAGCGCGATCCTGGCGGGCGGCGCGTCCTTGCCTTCCTCGATCATGTAGATGGCGTGGACCGCGGGGCCGCGCCGCGTCAGCGCCACGCGCCCCTCCTTGTAGGGGGCGATCGCCCGGGTGCCGTAGATCGCCTCGCCGTTCACCTTCATCCACGCTCCGATTTCCTGGAGGCGCGAAAGGGCCTCCGCGGGGAGCTCGCCATCGGGCTGTCCGCCCACGTTGAGCAGAAGGTTCCCGCCCTTGGCCACGACGTCCACCAGGAGATGGATGAGCGCCCGCGTGGACTTGTACTTGTCGTTCGGTTTGTGGGACCACTGGTCGCCCATCGTGATGCAGGACTCCCACACGTAGGGCTCCGGCTTCGGCGGGACCTCCTGCTCGGGCGTGCGGTAGTTCTCGTATTTCCCGTGGACGGTGCGGTCCACGATGAGGAGGTCCGGCTGGTGGCGGCGCGCCATCTCGGCGAGCTTGTCCATCTGGATGTCCTGCTTGGGGGGGCGGACCTGGCCGGCGTCGAGCCAGAGGATGTCCACGCGGCCGTAGCCGGTCATCAGCTCCTCGACCTGGCCGTGGACGAACTTCACGAAGCCGGCCCACTTCTCGGGGTTCTTGAGGGTGTCGTAGTTGGGGTTGCGGTCCTTCGCGGGGGCGTCCGGGCTCCAATAGCCGGGGTGGTGCCAGTCGGCCTTGGAGAAGTAGGCGCCGAGGCCGAAGCCCTCGGCGCGGAAGGCGTCGAAGAGGAGTCTGGTGACGTTGGATCGCGGGTCCTTGGCGAAGGGGCAGTCGGGGTGGGTGATGCGGTAGTCGGTGAGCTTCGTGTCGTACATCGAGAAGCCGTCGTGGTGCTTGGTGGTGAAGACGAAGTACTTCATGCCGGCGTCCTTCGCGGCGGCGGCCCACTTCTTCGGGTCGAACTTCGTCGGGTTGAAGGTCCTGTTGAGGACCCAGTAGTCGCGCTTGAACTTCTCGATGTCCTTGCCGCGCTCGGTCCAGGCGGGGAGGTCGTCGGGGCGGGCCCACTTGTCGACCTCGACGAGGGGCCAGGACTCGATGCAGCCCCACTGGCTGTAGGCGCCCCAGTGGCTGAAGAAGCCGAACTTCATGTCCTGGAACCATTCGAGGCGGGCGGCGAGCCGCTCCTCGGGGCTCTGGGGCGGGGCGGAGGAGCAGGCGATCATGCCGAAGGCCAGGGCGGCGAGCGTGGGGCGGCGGATCATCGGATTCCTCCCTTCGTCGTGGCGCCTCTTCATACCATCCGCGGGGGCGGGGATTCAAGCGAAGAACGATCCCGGTTTTCAAGAGGCTTGTTGATGAATTGAGGTGTTGATTATGATGCGTCAGCGCCGGAGCCGATATTCTGAGGGTCCACCCGGAGTGGAATAATGTCTCATTTCCTTGATTCGATACCCTCTTGGGGAGGCGAGTACGGGGGCTGGGCGTCATTCCTGCCCGGCGCGTGGGTACGATTTAGGGCATTGAATCAATCGGGGGCCTGCTCGTGCCAATCGGAGGCTGTCTATACCCTCCTGGAACTCGATGGGGGGCGTGCCTTTGTCGAGGTAAAGGTGGCCATGTTCGTAGGAGACAAAGAAGTGAACTCCGGGCGCCATAAAGTCTGCTATTTGGCGGTTCCCGAAGAGAAGCCTCCATCGACAAAGGCCGGTTGTGAGCGTGGCCATGATGATCTCGCCCTGGGTGGCAGGAGGCTCCCGTGCGAATGGATTTCATCCCGACCCAATGACGCGATGCTCATGAAGGTCTGGCGCAACGACAGCATTCCTGGACATGTTGCCAAACTTAGCATCGTGACGCAGGGAGTGTTCCCAACGTCGATCACCATGATCGCTGCTGGATGGGGTGCCGACGCTGCGGGGCAATAAGTCACGGGATCCCGGCCGGTCGCCGTTGCCCCATCCGATTCATCATCGCGGTGCTTCGTGTCCTTCGTGCCTTTGTGGTGAATTTCCGGGGACTTCAGCGGGGCGATTGTAACGCCGGGACGTCCCGCGCACCTTTTCATTGCGAGCGGGACGCGGAGACACCGGGATCGGTCAAGGAGGCCCGCCATGCCGCTTTTCGGGGCGTCCACGCTCGCGTCTCTCGTCCTCGCGACCGCCGCGCCCGCCTTGCCCCCCCAGGCGTCGCCGGAAGGGGCGCCGCTCGACGCCCGGTTCGTCCGGATGGAGATTCCCCGGAAGGTCCTCACCGACCAGGTCTTCCAGGCGAAGATCGTGATGAAGAACACGGGCTCCGAGGCCTGGAGGGAGGATCGGGGCCGCCACACGCGCCTGCGCTCGCAGGACCCGCAGGACAACATGACGTGGGGGACGAACTTCATCATCCAGGGACAGGGCTCCGTCGTCAATCCCGGGGACGAGTGGACCTTCACCTCCCACCTCAAGGCCCCGGGCGCCCCGGGAGAGGCGGTCTTCCGGTGGAGGCTGGCCGGGGCCCGCGACGGGGTCTTCTTCGGCGAGGCCACTCCGCGCGAGATCGTCCAGGTCGAGAAACGCCCGGAGGCCCCGCCCGGGCTGCCGGCGCGGAACCGCCCCGGGAAGCGCGTGCTCACCTTCGCGGACTTCGAGTACGTCGGCTCCTTCGGGGTCCCGCGCGAGGTCCAGGGCGCGGGCGCCGCCTGGTCGGAGAGCGGCCTGGCCCTGAGGAAGCCGAAGGATGGCCCCCGCCGCCTCTTCCTGAACTACACGCACCCGAAGCAGGCGCTCTTCGAGGTCGAGGTCCCGGAAATCGTCCGCCTGGAGGAAGGGAAGTCCGCCTCCTTGAAGACCGCCGAGGTCAAGAAGGTCTGGGGCCCCGTCGCGATAAGCATCCCCCGGAGCGGCGACACCTCCGCGCTCCATCCCAACGGCGGCTTCTGGTGGGACGAGGGGAAGCGGACCTTGTATTGGACCTCCTACCACGGCTACCGGGCGGGCGAGATGCTCCCCGTGCTCGGGGCCTCGAAGCTGGAGGAGGATGGAACGGTCTCTTCCTCCGGCCCATGGAGCATCCCCGAGCCGGCCTCGGCCCGCTACAAATCCTACTGGGGCGGCGTGACGCGGCTGCCACGGGAATTCGCCGACCGCCACACCGGCGGGAGGACCCTGGCGCTCGGCTTCGGAGGATACTACAGCATCTGCGCCCCCTGCAGTCGGGGCCCCGCGATCGGCGCCATCGCCGAGCCGGATCCCGGCCGCGGCGCGGTGGACATCGTCGAACTGCTCACCTACGGCAACGGCGCCGCCGCGCCGCGGGACGGAGGCTACCTCAACGCGAACTGCGGCTTCTGGCACGAGCAGTCCGAGGGGCCGGAACGGGGGACCTGGACCTACGACGACATGGTGCGCAGCGGCGTCTTCATCGACCTGCCCCAGGGGCACGCCTTCCTCGCCTTCGCCCGGCTGGCCACGGGCCGGATCGGATACGACTACGGGGCCATCGTCTCCGCGGGGAAGGCGCAGTGGTGGTATGCCTACGACCCGGAGGACCTGGGCGAGGCGGCCGGGGGCGCGAGGAAGCCCTGGGACATCCTCCCCTACGCGAGATCGAAGGTCGCCTACCCGGGCAACAACGCCGGGGCGATCGCCTGTGTCACGGGGGCCTGCTTCGACGAAGAGACGAGGCAGCTCTTCCTCTACAAGCCGTTCGCCCTGGACTTCGGCCCGAATGACTCACGGCCCTGCGTCCACGTGTACCGGTTGAAATGAGGGGAATTCCTCCCCCGTCTCGCCCGCCGGCTCACCGCGGCCGGTAGGACCAGTCGTAGCGCGAATCCGCCAGGTTCCGCATGGCGGCGATCCGGGTCATGGACGCGTCGTGCGACATCTTGAGCACCGTCATCATCGTCTGATGGTCCTGCTGTATCTTGGACATCTGGGCCGCCGTGTTCGCGCCGCCTTCGCCCTTCGCCTTGGCGAAGACGGACCGGATCTCCTTGATGAATTCCACCTGGGCGAATCCCTTCTTGATCTCCGCCCGGTCGGCCTCAGCCATCTCCGGCCAGTAGGCCCGCGTCGTCGCCCACGTCAGCGGCATCGCCGCCATCCGCTTGCGGGCGTTGACGTCCAGCTTGGGCCAGCGCTCGATCAGCCCCCTGGCCCATTCCTCCTTCTCGGCGGCGGTCGGCGTCGCCTGGACGCCTTCGATCTGCCCGGCGATGAGAGGCTTGTCGTTCGCGAAGATCCGCCCGGAACGCGCGGATGTCGTGAGGTAAGGGCTCCGACCTTGGCTCCGGGCCGGATTATACCTGTAATCCGGCAGGATTGACAGGGGGCATCCTGGGCGGCCTCTGCGAGCGGGCATCCCTCCCCGATAGACCTCCCGGGTGCGTAGGAAGAGGGGGAGTGCCTGATCCATGCGTCTCATCCCCGCGAGAACCGCGCCTTCGATCCTCGCCACCCTCGCGCTTGGCGCGGCGGCCTGGGCGATCGACGTCGCCTGGTGGAACGAGTACGCGGCCGATCCCAAGGACGATGCGCTCTTTCTCCTGATGGCCTTCAACGACGGCGATTTAAAAAAAGCCGCGGGGGCGGTCGCCTCCGTCGAGGCGCTCGGCGACGCCGCGCCGACGCCGGACGGGAAGTTCGGCGGGGCCCTCAAGCTCGGCGGCCGCGGCGCCCTCAAGGTCGCGCCTTCCGGGATATTCCCCGGCGGCAACCTCATGATCGAGGCGTGGGTCCGCCTGGACAAGTATCCCGAGAAGCAGGCCTTCCTCGTCTTCCGCCCCGGCGAGACGGACAACAATCCGCAGTACGACCCCACCGTGGACGTCACCAAGGGATTCTCCCTCGCCGTGGACGCCCAGGGCGCGCTCCACCTCGAAACCCGCAACTGCTTCTACGGGAACTCGACCCGCACCTCGTCCCCCGCGGGCGCCGTCCCGGTCGGCCGCTGGGCCCACGTGGCCGCTGTGAGCGCCGGCTTCCCGGTGAGCTTCCGCCGCATCTTCGTGGACGGGAAGGAGGTCGCCTCCGTCCCCATCGCCTGGGGGCAGGGGCTCATGGTCGGCAGTGACGAGGAGAAGAAGGCGGGCCCGATCTTCGTGGGCAACAGCGACAAGCTCGACGCGGGCCTCGCGGGCCGGATCGACCAGCTCCGCCTCCACCGCCGCGTCTTCCGGTTCCAGCCCCGGGAGGATGACGCCTGGACCGCCGCCGCGGCCCGGCGGGCGATCCCGACCGGCCCGCCGAACTTCTGCGCGGAGCACGCCCCGGCGCTCTACTTCCCCCTCGACGGCGACGCGAAGCCCGCCGCGGGGTCCGTGGCCGGCCTCAAGGTCGACGCGCCGGGCGGAAAGTACGTCCCCGGCGTCCGCGGCCAGGCCCTCCTGGGGAAGCTCAGCCTCTCCGCGCCGAAGCTTCTCGGCCTCGACGAGGGGGCGATCGAGTTCTGGTTCCAGCCGGTCGGCGTGAACAGCTGTTCCGACCGCAACGTGACCTTCCTCTCGACCAGCGCCTTCCAGTTCTACCTCTACAACAGCGAGAATCCCAACGGCGTCCCCCTCACGCTCTACTTCGACAAGGGCGGCGGGACGGGGCTCCACTTCGTCCACGACAAGACCGGCGCGCTCTACTTCCCCGGGACCTGGTACCACGTGGTCGTCGCGTGGAAACGTAAGGACATCATCCTCTATCTCGACGGGAAGGAGGCGGGGCGGAGCTGCGGCGAATCCCTGGCGCGGCCCCACAACAAGGGGGTTCTGACCCAGGCCGAATTTATCCCGTGGGGCGCCGTGGGGATCGTGGACGAGGTCTACCTCTACGACAAGGCGCTTCTCCCCGAGGAGGCGGCCAACGCCCACGCGCGCTACCGCGAGCCGGCGAAGCTCCGCTCGGGCGTGCGCCTCCCGCCCGTCGAGGTCAAGGGGCAGTACCACCCGTACGCGAACCGCCTCTACACGCTCCTGGAGCCCAACGTCCCGGCCGACCGCCTCTCGAAGGTCCGACTGGAGCTGAAGGACAAGTCCGGCCGCGTGCTCTTCAGGAACGAGGGCCCGTTCGCGGCGGAGGAGCGATCGTTCGAGGTCCCGCCTCTCGAGGACGGGACGTACACGCTTTCAGGCACGGCGATCCTGGCGGGCGGGAAGGAGGAGGCGGGCGCGCCGTTCGTCTTCGCGCGCAGGAAGTTCTCCTGGGAGAGGAACCGGATCGGCGTCACCGACGAGGTCTTCCCGCCGTTCACCCCCATCAAGGTCGAGGGCCGCTCGGTCGGCGTGGTGGGGCGGACGCACGCGATGAACGGCTTCGGCCTCTGGGACAAGGTGGAGACGAAGGGACGGGACATCCTCGCCGCCCCGATCGCGCTCCGGTACGCCACGGCCTCCGGCGAAGGGACGTGGTCGAAGGCGGACGGGAAGTGGAAGAGCGCGGCTCCGAAGCTGGCCGTCTGGGAGGCCGAGGCCGTGTCCGATCCGGTCGCGGTCCGGACGGTCTCCTCGATCGAGGTGGACGGCTGCATGAAGGTGGAGATGGAGCTCCGGCCGGGCCCGAAGCCGGCGGAGGTCCGCAAGCTCTGGATCGAGATCCCCCTCAAGGAGGCCGAGGCGCCGCTCATGCACGCGATCGCGGACGGCCTGCGGCAGAATCCGGCGGGATTCGTGCCGAAAGGGGAAGGCGTCGTCTGGGACGGCGCGAAGGCGGCGCGGTCGCCCTCGTGGCGGAACCTGTTCGTCCCCTACGTGTGGCTGGGGGCGGAGGAGCGCGGGCTCGCGTGGTTCGGCGAGAACGACAAGGGGTTGGTTACGGAGAAGGGGAAGAGCAAGGCGCCGATCCTGGAGGTCGTCCGCGAGCCGGGGCGTGTCGTCCTGCGCGTCCATCTCGTGAACAGGCCCGTGACGCTCTCCGAGCCGCGGCGGCTCGTGTTCGGCCTCCAGGCGTCGCCCACGAAGCCGATGCCCGACGGGTGGCGGAAGCGGCTCCCCGACATCCCCGGCGGCCTGGCGGTGGTGCCCTTCGGCGGCCTCCAGTGCGCCTCGCAGGGGCCGTACAAGGACGACTGGCGCATCGTGGACAAGATCCTGGAGTGCCGAGCGGGGAAGGAGTTCGACCGGAAGTGGTTCGAGGGCTACGTGAAGGAGCACAAGCCGCCGCTGGTGCACGGGAACTGGGACTGGCTGGGGAGCGTGGAGCACTTCGCCCAGAGAGCGCGGGGCATCGGGCCGAACAAGCCTCTCACGGTCTACCAGGAGGAGATGTTCGCGGCGGTCCCGCGGCCCGAGTGGGCGGTCTTCCAGGACGAGTGGTGCGGCTCGGAGGACGCCTGGGCGCGGCAGGCACCGGGGCAGGCGAGCCTGGACACCGGCTACGCCTTCGTAGGGGAGAACGCGGGGGTCACGTTCAACGAGAGCTACCGGGACTTCGGGGTTCATTTCGCGGACGAGTGGATGAAGCGCGGCGTGAGCCTCTACTGGGACAACGTCTTCCAGAAGCTCTCGACGAACTTCCGGACCACGGACGCCTACGAGACGGAGGACGGCCAGGTCCAGCCCGCGCTCATCCTCTGGCACCAGCGCGAGTACCAGAAGCGGGTGTGGAACGCGCTCCAGGAGTGGCGGAAGAAGCGGCCCGAGCCGCTGGAGTGGGTGCTCCACATGACCAACACGATGGTCCTGCCGCTCCTGACGTGGGGGACGGCCGACCTCGACCACGAGCTGGGGAACGACAAGCCGTTTGCGCCGGACTGGCTGAGGACGGAGACGATCGGGCTCCAGGCGGGGAACTATCCGCTCTCGCTCTACGCGGTGACGGGGGACCACAACAAGGTCTTCGCGGAGCTCCGCAAGACGAAGTCCAAGGCGGAGGCGGACCGGCTGGTCGAGCGGTCGGAGTGGGGGATGCGGATGGTGCACGAGATCCAGCACGGCGGGGCGCCGGAAAAGCTCGTGAAGGATTTCGGCTACGGCGAGGACGCCGTGATCGTGCACCCCTACTGGGCGGACCGGCCGGCGCTCAAGGCGGCGAACGAAGAGGTGAAGTGGATCGTCCTGGAGCGGAAGGACCGGCAGGAACTGCTGATGGTCTTCGCGAGCTGGTCTCCGAAGGACGCGGAGACGGCGGTGTCGTTCCTTCCGGGGCCGCTGGGATTCGACCCGGCGGGCCTCAAGCTCGCGGACGCCGAGGGGGGCGGGGCGGTGGCGTTCCCCCTTGCACTCCCCGCTCCGTACGGGATTCGGATCGTCAGGGCAACGAAGTGAATAAGCATCAACTCCTTGGGCGGATAGGGGTGCTTTCCCGCAGCCCATTCATTGGCTATAATGCGTGGTGTTGGGAATTGGGAAGTCCAAGCGACAGGTAGTTTCGGATTTAATCGCCCGGGCATCAATGCCGGCTCGATGATAGGTACGGGAGGTGAGCCCCGTTGAAAAAATATCAAATACGCTTGCTGGGACCGGAGACGCGTGGTGCGCGCATCTCGGGTTTCGTGCTGAGGGATCTTCTCCATGTCTTGACAGAGGGCAGCCTTCGATCGTTGAGATTGAAGGTCGAGGGCCGAAGCCTGGCAAAGGGACCAGTCCCGCCGTGGCTCAAGGCATCGGCTCGGTTTGACGTTGTCGGGCTAGCCGATGGCTCGACAGTGCTTATGTTGGAGGCTCCGACCCTTATCGAGGCTGCCCCAGAGCGCTTCGCTCAGAAGGACCTTTTCCAGGATGTCGATGTTGAAATCCCCTCTCTTGCGTTGATGGAGCAGGGTCTACAGGATGCATTGGCGGGTAATTCAGAGAGCGACGCCTATGATGACGACCTGATTGAGGTGTTCGAGGATTTCTCCCGCCTCCTAGGCTCGGGAATTCGCTCCATTCGGATCCAGGGCGATCGCGTTCTGGACGTGACCCAGGATGGCATGGGTAGGATAGGCCAGCTCCGACGGCAGACGCCTCCTCCCCGCAGGATACGGGTGGCCGGAAAGATCGACGCTATCCGGCATAGTGATCGAATGTTTACGCTGATCCTGGAATCGGAAACGACGATCCGGGGGATTGCAGAGACAATCCCCGCAAACCACCTTGCGGAGTTGTTTGGGAAATCCGCGATAGTGTCCGGCAGGGCCGTCTTCCGCCCCTCGGGGAGCCTTCTTAGGATTGAGGCCGAACATGTGGATTTGGCGGAAGGCGACGTGTCCATCTGGTCCAGCATTCCACAACCCCTGGAGGGCGAGGTTGATTTACGGAAGCTTCGGCAGGTCCAGGGCCCCCGTTCCGGTCTGAACGTGATCTTTGCGGAATGGCCGGGCGATGAGAGCGACGATGAAATACGCGCGAGGCTGGCGGAGCTCTCGTGATACCGGCCGACAAACTGATCATGCTGGATACCGGTATCCTAGTCTATCTGGCGCGTGGTCGGGAAGCGGGCCATAAGATTGATGATCGGTATCTGTTGCGTAAGCGTGCCGAGAGACCTCTGATCTGCGTTGTCACTGTGGGCGAAATACTCGCGCTGGCACACATCTGGGGCTGGGGATCGGATAAAATCGAGAAGCTCAAGGCGCTACTGCGCGAGCTTGTGGTTGTCGACATTCATAACCAGAAGGTTCTGGACAAGTACGGTGAAATACGTGTTCTCTCCAGGAAGAACGGATTCTCACTCGGTGATAATGATGCGTGGATTGCGGCTGCCGCAGCAGCAACGGGGGCGGTGCTTCTTACGGGGGACAGGGATTTCGATCCTCTGAGCGACAAGATCATTTCAAGGGAGTACGTCGAACCTTCCGATTTGAAATAGCCTGTCGATCTCGATCCTCGGCCGATCTCATCACGGAAGGGAAACCATGCGCGACGCCTGCCGGTTGATGGGTGGAATCCTCCTGTTGGTGTCCCTGGCGGACATGGCATCGGCCCAGGACGCCCAGCCCGCCGTCAGCCGCCTGGGGATCAACCTCAGCGGACCCGCCGACTGGAACACGGAGTACCCCTTCGTGGACGTCTTCCGGCTCGCGCGGACCTGGATCAGCCAGAAGAAGGGGGCGAAGTGGGGCGGCGGGCCGCCGCTGGAACTCGACGCCCAGGGGTGGGTGAAGAGGCTCGAACCGGACTGCTTCGCCGAGACCCCTCTCTGCACCCACGGCCACGCGCCCAGGGGTGAGTACGTCTGCCTCTACGAGGGGGAAGGGAAGATCGACTTCACCCAGATCAGGCGCGTCGTCGACGCCAGGCCCGGCCGCATCGTCTTCGAGACCGAGGGGAAGGGCTTCTTCCTCAGGGTCCTCGAGACGAATCCCGAGAAGCCCGTCCGCAACATCCGCGTGATCCTTCCGGGATTCGAGGAGACGTACAAGGAGCAGCCGTTCCACCCGGTTTTCCTCAAGCGCTGGGCCGGCTTCAACGCCTTCCGGTTCATGGACTGGATGGAGACGAACGGCTCGAAGGTGAGCCGCTGGGAGGACCGCCCCGCGCCCGACCGCTGCACCTGGACGGAGCGCGGGATCCCGCTCGAAGTCATGATCGACCTCTGCAACCGCCTCAAGATCAGCCCCTGGTTCTGCATGCCGCACCTGGCCGACGACGGCTGCGTCCGGAAGTTCGCGGAGATGGCGAAGGCGAAGCTCGACCCCGCCCTCAAGGTCCACGTCGAGTACTCCAACGAGGTCTGGAACGGCATGTTCGAGCAGACGCGGCACGCGCAGAAGAAGGCGGTGGAGCTCGGGATCGGCCCCAAGGAGCGCCCCTGGGAAGGCGGGTGCATGTACTACGCCCGGCGCTCGATCGAGATCTTCAAGATCTGGGAGGAGGTCTTCGGCGGGCGCGAGCGCCTCGTGCGCGTGCTGGCCTGGCAGGCCGCCTCGGGGGCGTACTGGACGGACGGGATGCTCCTCTCCCGCGACGACACGGCGAGGCAGGCGGACGCCCTGGCGATCGCGCCCTACGTCACGATGTGCGTCCCCGCCAGGTCCGAAAAGGCCGGGGCTCTCACGGCCGAGGTCGTGGCGGGGTGGACCGTCGAGCAGCTGATGGACCACGTGGAGCAGAAGGCCCTGCCGGAGTGCCTCAAGTGGATCGCCGGCCAGAAGAAGGTGGCGGACAAGCACGGCCTCAAGCTCCTGGCCTACGAGGGCGGCCAGCACCTCGTGGGCGTGGGGGGCGGCGAGAACAACGAGGCGATGACGAAACTCTTTCACGCGGCGAACCGGCACCCGCGCATGGGGGCCGTCTACGCGAAGTACCTGGACGGCTGGCGGGACGCGGGCGGCGGGCTCTTCTGCGTCTTCTCCTCGGTCGGGGGCTGGAGCAAGTGGGGCAGCTGGGGCCTCGCGGAGTTCTTCGACGAGACGGAAGACCATCAGCCGAAGCTGAAAGCGGTCCTGGAGTGGAACCGCCGGAATCCGCTGTAGTCGGCCCGGAGTGTTGATGATGAAGAAACTCATCCCGCTGGCCGGGGCCGCGCTGGCGCTCGCGGCGGCCCGGGCGTGGTCCCAGTCCCCGGAGAGCCTCTGGATCGAGGCCGAGCACCTCGACGGCATCCGGGGCCACTGCTGGCCCATGGGCCGTCCCGAGATGAAAAAGACCGGCGGGCACTGGGGCCTCTCCGGCCCGGGCTGGGCGGCCGAGTGGAACCAGGGCGGCGAGAGCGGCTTCCTCTCCATCGCCGCGGGAGGGGACGACGACAGCGCCGTCGCCACCGCCCCGATCGAGCTCCCCGTCGGGGGCCGGTACTTCGTCTGGGTCCGGTACGGCGACTGGCGCGAGAAGGCGGAGCGCTTCCAGGTGCGGATCGAGCAGGGCGGCGGCGCGCCCTGGATCGGGCGGTACGGCGAGCGCGCCCGGGTCGAGGAAGACAACGAGATGAAGCTCTACTGGGGCTGGGCCTTCGCCTGGGACCGCCGCGAGGCCCGGCTCGAAAAGGGCCCGGCGACGCTCAGCCTGCGGACGACGACGAAGGACCCCGAACCGCGCCAGGTGGACGTCCTCGTGCTGACGACCGATCCCGACTACCGTCCCCGGATCAAGGAGCGCCCGCACAGCCGCGCCTGGGAGGTCCTGGAGACCTTCCGCAAGGGCGTGCCGGACGGCCTGGAGCCGTTCGCACGGAGGAAGCCCGGCCCGGATCTCCCCCCCGAATGGAAGCTGGGCACGTTCCGGGACAAGGGCTTCCTGTACCTGTGGAACGTGGGCCTCGAGGAGAACTGGCTGGGCGACCGCCCCGACCGCGTCCTGGCGCCCTACCAGGTCCGGGACAAGGAGACCCGCGAGGCCTTCGAGAAGGAGTACGCCGGCCGCGCCGACGTGCCCATCTTCGGCGACCCGCGCCTCGTCCCCGCCTTCCACGGCGCCGGCCCCGGCGTCTTCGCCACCGACCCGAAGACGGGGGAGGTGAAGGACGCGGGCCGCAGGTTCGCCCGGTGGCTCGAGGAGCACCCCGACCGCTGCTGGGCCATGATGATGAACTACCACCCCGGCGCGCCCGTGGGCGAGAAGGGCCTCGAGTTGTTCGCGAAGTACCGCGACCGGTACGTCGGGTCCGTCTCCGGCGAGAGTCTCGGCTATTTCTACCCCGACGGGAAGAAGATGCAGGAGGCCACCGCCGGGGCGAAGACGCGCCGCCAGCTGGTCGAGGCCTTCGTCCCGCTCACGCTCGAGTCCAACGCCGAGAAGTACCGCAGGATCTTCGGGAAGGACCTGGACAGGAATCCCTACGAGGACGTGATCGCCTGCCTCTCCGTAGGCAACATCGCCTTCGCGCCGCTGTGCCTGGACTGGGGGGCGCGGACCGCAGGGTACGAATCCTCGGCGATGACCAGCTCCCTGCTGGCCATGCGCTGGGCCTTCATGCGGGGCGCCGCCCGCCAGCACGGACGGCTGACGGCCACCTACCGCTCGTGCAACTTCGGCGACGCGTCCACGATCTTCAGCGACACGGGCAGCTTCCACGCCCCGCGGAACATCCTGGACAACTACTACTCGGTCTACTCCGGCGCGGGGATGACCTGGTACAAGATGGACCTCTGGTACCAGTACATGGCCGGCTCGTCGATGTTCTACCACGAGCAGGGCTTCGACGAGTTCTGGATGCCGGGCGGCACGAGCGCCGCCGGGCGCCACCCCGTTCAGCTCTCCCCCAAGGGCCGGCTGGTGGACCGGTTCCTGCGCCTCACCGCGAAGGGATTCGACCGCGGCCACCCGTTCACCCCCGCGGCCTTCCTGGTGGACTACGCCCACGGCTGGGAGCCCGCCCCCTTCTGGCCCAACGCCTTCAAGAACTGGCACGGCCGCCAGGACCGGTTCCGCTTCGGGCTCCACGAGAAGATGCTCGAGGAGTATTTCTGGACCGCCTACCACCCGATCGGCCCCGAGAGCGAGAAGCCGATGACGGCCCTGAACGAGGTCTATGTCCCCGGCGTCTTCGGGGACGTCTTCGACGTGGCCTTCGCCTACCCGGACGCGGCGAAGTGGCGGACCCTCGACACGTATCCCGTGGTCATCGCCGCCGGGGAGATCGAACGCACCGAGGCGGAGGGGCGGCGGCTGGCGGAGTACGTGCGGCAGGGGGGGACCCTCCTCGTCGCGGACGCCCACCTGGGCGGGCCCGGCCTCAAGGCGCTGGACCTGCCGGCGGTCGGGCCCGTGACGGAGGCGGAAGGCTACCGGTGGCTCGACGATCCCGCCGTCCATCCGTCCCAGCGCTTCCGCCTCCGGCCCATCGAGCCGCCCGCCTCGCCGGCGGCGGCCGGCTGGTCCTTCCGGCCGCTGGCCCGGACGCCCGCGGGGGAGGTCTTCTGCGCGGGGATGGACCGCGGGGAGGGGCGGCTCCTCTACCTGTCGGTGCCCTGCGGCCTGGGGATCGACCGGCGGGCGGTGCCCGTGGTGCCGCGCCTGTTCGCCCACCTGACGAAGGGCCTCATGCCCGTCGAGGTGGAGGGCGGCGTCGAGTGGCTCGTGAACCGGACCGCGAAGGGCTGGGCGGTCACGCTCTTGAATCCGGCCGGCCAGCTCAAGCCCCAGCAGGGCCTCACGCCGACGGACTTCCGCGAGAACCGCGCGGTGACGATCCGGTTGCGCGTCCCGGTCCGCGCGGCCCGGGACCTCCTCCTGCCGGGCGAGGAGATTGCGGTCGAGGGCGGCTGCGTCCGTTGCGAGGTCCTGGCCGGCGGCGTGCGCGTCGTCGAGCTGGAGTGACGGCGGCCTCAGGGCTTTTTCCCGGCCGGCCGAGGGGATCAACCCGGGACGGCTTCACCCCAAAGACTTCGCGGCCTCCAGCGCCTTGGGGATCGTCTCCTCGGGTTTCACCTTGTACCATGCCTGCGCGATCTTCCCCCGGCCGTCGACGAGGAACGAGGAGCGGATGATGCCCATGGCCGTCTTCCCGTGCATGGACTTCTCGCCCCACGCCCCGTAGGCTTCGGCGACCTTGTGGTCGGGGTCGGAAAGGAGGGGGAAGCCGAGCGCGTGTTTCGCGCCGAATCTCTCCTGTTCGGCGGGGGCGTCGGGGCTGATGCCCACGGCCGCGACGCCGGCCTTCCCCAGATCCTTGCATGCGTCCCGCACGCCGCAGGCCTGGACCGTTCAGCCCGGGGTGTCCGCCTTCGGGTAGAAGTAGACGAGGAGCAGGTGTCCCCCGAAGTCGGCCAGGGAGACCGTACGCCCGTCCTGGGCGGGAAGCGCGAACGCGGGGGCCGCGTCGCCGGGCTTGAGCTGGGCCATGGTCGATTTCTCCGTCAGGCGTACTGGACGGTCAGCGTCAGCTCCTGGCTCTCCGCGACCGTCGTTTCCGCCGGGAGCGTGACGGTCACGCGGCCCCCTTCCGCCTTGGTCTGGACCGCCAGCGCCTTGCCGTCGAGCGCCGCCGAGACCTGGCCCGGCTTCGCGTCCGCGGGCAGCTCGACCGCCAGCGTCTTCACCTTCACCTGGCCCCACTTCACGGCCACCCGGTCGACCTGCCGGCCGCCCTGGCGCTGCTGCGCGATCGTGCCCCAGCCCTCCGCGGCGGTGAAGGCCGACTTGAAGTCCTCGGGCTTGAGCCGCGGCGCGAATCCGAAGTGGCCGCGCGGCCCGTGGTATTCGAAACCCGCGAGGCTCGTGATCATCCCCCAGGCCGCCATCGCCCGCGCGTAGTGGTCGCCGCACTCGATCTCGTTGAACGGGTTGTGCTTCGACGGGTGGTAGCGGTCGTGCGCGGCCCGGCAGATCGCCAGCGCCTCCGTGAGCATTCCCTCCCAGGCCATGTGGTTGGCCACCTGGTACTCGATCCCGGTCCAGACCTCGTCGCGGTAGAGGACGCTCTCGGGCCCCAGGTGCTTCGACTTGGGCCACGTGCAGGTGAAGAGCCCCGCCTCGCCCGGATAGGCGAACCAGCGCTGGGGCGCGTGGGCCTTGTTCTGCGGCGCGATGTCGGGCGCCCAGTCGTACTTCCAGATGGACTGGAGGGCCTTGAGCACCGTCTCCTTGGGATAGACGTACCCCAGCCCCACCTGGTGCGCCCAGCCCTGGCCGAAGAGCTGGTCGGCGAGGCACCCGTCGGCGTACTGGTGCTTGGGGTGCTTGGCCAGGTCCACCTTCTGCACGAAGTACTCGCCGTTGAAGAGGCGTTCGACGCTGTTCTTCCGGCCGTTCTCGAAGACCTTGCGGCAGGTCTTTGCGAACTCCTCGTCGCCCGTCTCGCGGGCCATCTCCTCGGCGGCGCGGAGGGCCCCGAGGTACAGCGACCCGACCATCGTGTTGGGCCCGTAGAAATCGATGTCGTAGGTGTTGTGCTGTTTGCCCTCGATCAGGCCGTCCGCGTCCCCGTCCTGCTGGATCATGAACTCCATGGCCTTCTTGACGGCGGGCCAGACGCGGCGGAGGAAGCCGTCGTCCGCACTGCACTGGTGCTCCCGGTACGCCTTGAGGATATAGCCGCCCTGGGAATCGCCGGCCCAGATCCCGAAGTTCTCGCCGCGGAAGATGATCGCCCCGGTCTGCTCCCGGAACCCCACGCCCGCCTTGAAGTCCTGCATCTCGCGGACCGAGCGCTCCAGCTCCGGGAAGAGCCGGCCCATCGCGTGGGCGTAGTTCCACACGTGGCCGCAGGTCCCGTGGCAGCAGCCCACGCCCTCCCACGCCCAGAACCGCCCGCTCTCCCACCACTGGCAGGTGTTGGTGGCCAGGTTGCAGTTCGTCGCGCCCACGCGGTCCAGGAGCCACCAGGGGAGCGTGGAGTCGTAGACCGTGCGGTGCCAGAGCCGCGTCTGCCCCGCGAGCCTCTCGAACTCCGCGGCCACGAAGCGCGCCACCGCCCCCGCGTCGGCGAACCGCTTCGCGTAGCGGTTGCCCACCCAAAGGCGGGCGGCCTTCACGTAGGACTCGTACGTGCCTTCCTGGGCCTGCCCGCCCCGGCCGAAGTAGAGGTTTGGCATGCACCACGTCACGGCGAACGGGACGGTCGCCGCCTCGCCCGGCTTGAGCGTCATCTTCCTCCCGGCCGCGCCGCGCAGGACCTGGTCCGTAGGCTTCTCGGCCCGGGGATCGGCCCGCAGCCCTTCGTCGGTGAAGAGGACGTCCGCGGCCTTCCCGTCCGGAAGCGACGGGGAGACGAGGGCCGGCTCCGGCCCGAACAGCCACAGACCCATCGTGCCCTCGTCGAAGGGCTTGTCCAGGACGGCGGCGGTGTCCCCCATCGCCGCGTCGCGGAACTCGATCCGGTCGATGTTGACGTGGCCCCAGCCCCCGCTCTCGGCGTCCACGATCTCGAGGTGCGCCTCCTTCCCGGCGAGTTCCTTCACGTCCCAGTTCTCGGGATGGAGCTCCTCGCTGTTGCGCCCGGCGGCCGTGCGGACGGCCTTGCCGTCCACGACGAGGTTCATGCAGGTGCGGCCCGGGTGGTCGCCGCCGCCGATCAGGAACGAGATGAACTTCCGCTCGATCTTGAACTTCGGGGAGACCAGCCTGCCGTGCGGGCGGTCGCCGTTCAGGAAGGTGTTGACGAGCCGCTTCCCCTTGAAGCCGCTGACGGCCTGCGGGTTGGGGAGGGTGCCCCGGGCCGGACCCTTGCCGAACGCCTCGCCTTCGGCCTTCCACTCGCCGTAGTCGTCGCCCTCGAAGTCCGCGAACACCGTGGGGGGCGCGGTCGGGGCGGGGGGCGGGGGCGCCGCCGGGCGCTGGATCCGGCCGAGGACGCCGGCCAGGCCGGCTTCCTTGACGGCCTGGTTGACCCGCCGGGCCGCCTCGCCCAGGCGGGGGCCGGCGAAGTGGCACGCGGAGTTCTGGAGCCAGCCGGCCAGCGTCACCTCCGCCGCCGCGGATCCCGTGTTCTTCACGGTGAAGTTCAGGATCGTCGCCGGCAGGCCCGAGTCGGCTGCGTTCAGCGGGATGAAGGGGCTGAAGGCCTCCAGGCTCACCGCCAGCGGCAGGTCCGGGTCGGCGTACTCCACGAGGCCGATCGGGTACTCGCCGCAGAAACGGACGTTGCGGAATCCCTCGGCGCTCAGGGGGCGGACGAGGGTCTTCTCGCCGCTGCGGAAGCGGAGGGCGAAGCCCTGGTCCACCGCCGGGGTCGCGACGAACCGCGACCCGGTGCCCGTGGACCACTCGGTGGGCTTGCGGCCGACCTTGTAGTTGTTGGCCCCCCAGCCGGTGTGGTGGTTGGTGTTGAAGATGTCCCAGTAGGTCAGGCGGCCGTCGCCCGCGAGGTAGAGCTGGCCGGCGCAGATCCCGCCCACGGGCATGCCGATCGTCTCGAGGTCCTTCCCGGAGAACCAGGTCCGCTCGCCCCGGGCGGAGAGCGACTGGACCCACTTGGGGTCGAGCTTCTTGTCCGCGGGGACGAAGTGGTCGGCCGTGTCCCGGGGGCCGAAGGGGCCGGCGAAGGCCCGCGGGGCGGCGAGCGCCGCCGCGCCCGCGCCGGCGGCCTTCAGGAACCGGCGGCGCGAAACGCCGCCGCAGCCGCACGACGGGCCGCAGGACGCCTTCCTGTTACGAGGCATGGGCGATGACCTCCAAACAGGGTGGATCGGCACCCCGCCTTGCGAAGATAGCGCGGCCCCGTCGGGCCGTCCATGAGAGAATGCGCAAAATTCCTTGAAAATTTCACCGCGCGGGCGGCGCCGCCGGGGCCGGGACCCGAGGTTCGCTCCCTAGTACTCCCGTTTCTTCTGGATCCCCGGCTGGGGGATCGGGTACTTGCCGTCCGGGCCGGGCATCACCGGGGCAGGGCCGTCGGCCTTGATCGTGTCGAGGCCGGGGGCGAACTCGTGGTCGCCGTTGAGGATCTCGTCCCACGTGACGATCCGGCCCGTATGCGCGGCCATGCGGCCCAGGGAGGTCGCCAGGCTCGCCTCGGCGCCGCGCTTCGCCTCGTTGTACGGCTTGTTGTTGCGGATGGCGTCGAGGAGGTCGTCCCACTCCAGCTGGTAGGGATTCTTCTCCGGCTGGGGATAGGCCCAGATCTGGTCGGCCTTCGCCATGGTGTGGCTCTTGAAGGTGCAGACCTGGCCGGGGGTGTGGGAGGACTTCGAGATGATCGCGTGGCCCTTGCTGCCGTGCGCGTGGCTGGAGAACTCGTCGTGGCAGCCGTTCGCCGTGCGGCCGTAGTAGAAGAACTTGGTCCCGTCGGCGAAGGTGTACTCGACGGCGTAGTTGTCGAAGTTCTGGTCCACGTCGTTGCCGCGGTAGTGGCGGCCGCCGACGGCGTGGGCCTTGACGGGCCAGGAGCCCTTCATCCAGCAGCACTCGTCGATCTGGTGGATGTAGAAGTCGCTGTAGCAGCCGCCGCTGGCCCAGAGGAAGCTGTGGAACCGGCGGATCTGGTAGAGGAGTTCGTTCTCGTTGCCCGGCTTGGGGCCGGAGAAGGCGGAGCCCACGGGGCCGTGCATCCGGTAGGCCCGCATGGCGATGATGTCGCCGATCTCGCCGCCCTTGATCCGCTCGAAGAGCTCCTGCCGCCCGCGGCAGTGGCGCACCATGAGCCCCACGCCCACCTTGAGGTTCTTCTTGTCGGCCTCCTCGGCCAGCTGGAACATCCTCTTCGTGGTGGGCCCGTCCACGGTGACGGGCTTCTCCATGAAGACGTTGAGGCCCTTCTCGATGGCGTACTTGAAATGGACCCAGCGGAAGGCCGGCGGGGTCGCGAAGATGGCCACGTCGCCCTTGCCTAGGCAGTCCATCGCCTTCTTGTAGGCGTCGAAGCCGACGAAGCGCCGATCTTCCGGCACATCCATCCGGTTCGCGTATCCCTCCTTCTGCAGGTTGGCATAGCTGCTTTGGAGTCGATTCGGGAAGACGTCGGCCATGGCCACGAGCTTGGTCGGTCCGTTCTTGACGGATAGGGCGT
>CAYNDR010000035.1:2555-6502 GCA_964395295.1 uncultured Planctomycetales bacterium | reverse complement strand
TTGAGCGCCTTCTCGATGGCGTACTCGAACATCACCCACCGGAAGGCGGGGGGCGTGGAGAGGATGGCGATGTCGCCGGGCTTGAGGCAGTCCATCGCCTTCTTGTAGGCGTCGAGGCCGACGAACTGGCGCTCCTGCGGCACGTCCACCTGGGTCTTCTTGCTGCCGGCGAGCATCTTGTGGCAGCTCTTGAGGCGGCCTTCGAAGACGTCGGCCATGGCCGTGAGGACGATGGGGCCGCTCTTGGTGTTGAGGGCGTCCATCGCGGCGCCCCCGCCGCGCCCGCCGGCGCCGATCAGGGCCACCTGGACGGTGTCGCCCCCGGCGGCGTGGACGGGGGGGATGGCCGCGGCCGACAGGGCCGAGGCGGCGGCGACCGTGCCCGCATCCTTCAGGAATTCGCGGCGCGAGGAAACTCGTCCGGACTGTTCGCTCATATCGGCATCCTTCCAGAAATAGACCGCCATTATAGGAAACGACGAACCCCGGCGCATCGTTTTCGGATGCGTCGTCCACCTCCCGATGCCCCTCGACCGGGATATAATTGATTCGGGGTGGCGCCAAGGGCCGTCTGGAGGGGAATGCGCGGTGGATCCCGGATTCATGGTCATCGTCTCTGCGGGATCAGCCTTGCTCCTGGGCCTGATTGTTTTCAGCGTTGTGCGATCGAGGCGGTTGATCCGGGAATGGGCGAAGTCCAACGGATTCGCCCTCATCTCCGCGGAGCATCGCATCTTCAGGACGGGCCCCTTCGGCACGTGGTTGTATACGGGATTCCTGCCCTGCACGGTGTGGCTGGTCGCCATTGAGTACGCGCCGGGTCGCCAGAGGAAGGCGTGGATCCGCTGCGGCCGGGTCTTCCTGGGGCTTCTCTCGAACCGCATCGACATCCGGTGGGTAACCCCCCGTTGATCCCTTCCCTGGGGGATTCCTCGGCGTGATACGGGGACGAGGATTTCACCTCGCCTGGAGCACCGCCCGGGCGTGCCGCGCGAAGTGGCCCTGCAGGTCCTTCGTGTACTCCTCGAGCACCTTCCGCCCCAGCCCGTCCTTGTCCCCGCAGCGGAAGAGGGCCCGCGCCAGGAACAGCTCCCGCAGGGCGTTCGCCCTCGGCTCGGTGGACGTCCAGTGCATCTTCTTCGACAGATCGACCTCCTTCTCGATCGACGCCACCGCCATCCCGCGGACGCCCGGCTGGGAGAGGACCTCCGCCAGAGGCCCCGCCGCGGCGGGATCGCGGATCTGGTCGAGCGCCCACGCCAGCGCCCGGTAGTGGGAGAACTCGGTCTCGGGCCTGAGCAGGTTCAGCTTCTCCACGAGCGCCGGCGTCGCCTTCCTGTCGCGGAGGCGCCCCGCGGCGTAGAACAGGCAGTCCAGCGGGCTCATGCTCGCCCCGAACTGGCCCATTCCCACGTACCGCCATCCCTTGTCGAGCCCCGGCTCGTCCTCGATCGCGGCGATGAGGGCGCCCAGGCCCGACGCGTCCCCCAGGACGCTCAGGACCTGCGCCTGGTGGAGCTTCTCCTTCTCGTCCTTGGCCTGGGCGAAAGCCTTCTTCACGTGAGGGAGGGCCTCCTTCGGGTGGGCCAGGATCACCGCCGTGTCCTTGTAGGGATCGGTCGGGGTGTCCACCGCCGCCGCGATCCGCTCCGCGGGCAGGGGGAAGTTGTCCTTGTCCGTCAGCACGCCCTCCTTGAGGTTGCCGATCTGGACCAAGTGGCGCTGGAGGGCCTTGACGTCCACCTGGCGCAGGGCCGAGCCCGCCTTGGCCGCCATGGCCGCCGCCACGCCCGCCGCGTACCCCCCGTTCTGGAGGTCCGGCTGCATGCGCACGACCGGGAGCGCGTCGCGGTGGACGCTCATCCCGAGCCCCACGACGAGGAGCCCCTCGATCCCCTTGGGGAGCATCGCCCGGTAGGGGACGTTCGTGCCGATCCCCTTCTTGTGGGGGAAGTGGAGCGTGAAGTAGGACTCGACCGTGTAGCCGTGGGTGTCGAAATTGGAATAGGCCTGGAGCACCGTGTCGGGGTGCGTCCGGTCCAGGACCTCGTCGAGGATGGTGATGGTGAAGTCGCCCACGATGCGGCGGCGCTCGCGGCTGTCGATGAGCGGGCCCTGGTCGAAGGCGTTCTTGGCCATCTGGCGGCCGGCGACGAAGAGGCGCCACATGTCGACAAGGTCGGTGTCGTCCACGAGGGTGTAGTCGGTGTTCGTGTAGTTCTTCCCGAGCTCCTTCGGGGGCAGTCCGGTGCCCTGGAGGGCCACGTCGTCGGCCCCGGTCGCGACGGTCGCCGCGCCGGCCGCGGCGGCCACGTCGGCGTTGCCGGTGGCGTCGATGACGGCCCGGGCGAGGACCACGCCGCGCCCCTCGGGGGTGGCGACCACGACGCCGCGGACGCGGTCGCCCTCGACGTACGCCCCGCAGCCCGCGGCGGCGTACCAGATCTCCGCGCCGGCCTTGCGGAGCTCGGAGCGCCACCACTCGATCTTGTGCTCGATGTTCCAGCTCTTCTGGCCGCCGAGGACCTCCTTGGTGAAGCCGACCTGGTTGCCCCAGTAGTAGCTGGAGATCATGCCGAGGGTGCCCACGCCGCCGAGGCCGCACTGGTATTCCACGACGAGGGTCTTCGCGCCCTGGCGCGCGGCGGCGATCCCGGCGGGGGCGCCGCTCGTCCCGCCGCCCACGACCACGACGTCGTAGCGGCCGAGGACGGGGAGGGCCCGCGCGGGCTGGTCCACGGCCGCGGCCGACGGCGAGTGGGGGCGGACGCCCTCCAGGAGTTCCCGCGCGTCGCCGCCGCCCCCCGGCGCGGCGGGGCCGGGGAGCTTCACGCCGCGGAGGTCGGGAGTGGACTTGGCTTCCCTGGCCGCGGCCTCGCCCACGCGTGCGCCGAGCTCGACCAGCGCCGGCGGCTCCAGGAGCTTCTCCGCCTGCGGGCGCGGCAGGTCAGCGGCGCCGCCGAGGACGAAGAGGCGGTCCACGCCCGCCGGCCGGAGCGCGTCGAGGTCCACCTTCGCGGCGCCCGGCCAGTCGCCGGCGGCGGGCTTGGCGGCCGCGATCGGGTCGGGCGGGACCTGGAAGAGGAAGTCGGCGGCGGCGAGCTGGCCCGGATGGTAGGTGAGGTCGCGGGCCTTCTGCTCGGCCTCGTCCCACGCGGCGAAGCCCCCGTCGCGCATGGGGATCTTGAGCACGTACTCGTGGACGGGCCGGCCGCCGAAGGTCTCCGGGAGGGTGCGCCCGGCGAGGCCCTCGCCGGTCCGCAGTTCGCCTCCGACGACGACGCGCTTGAAGGTCTGCGGTCCGGCGGGATAGGGCCTCGCCTTGGCCCCGGCCATCCGCGCCACCCAGGCGCGGTCGGTCGCGTCGATGACGACCTTGGCGACGACGGCCTGGCGCCCGGCGCGGTTGGCCATCACGATGCCGGCGGGCTTGTCGTAGGCATCGCGGAGGACGTCCACGGCGAAGCAGGCGTGGAGGTACTGGACGCCCGCGGCGATGAGCGTCTCGTCGAGGGTCCGCTTGACGTGGAGAGGGCGGACGAGAGCGGCGGCAGAGGCCTCGTCCGGCTTCTTCGGCTCCGCCCCCGCGGGCGGCGAGACGACGATCTCGCCCACGAGGACGCGCGGGGCGCCCGCAGACGGCTTCACCTGGAAGCGGACGTAGCGGACCTTCGCGTTGACGGCCGCGCTCAAGGGGAGGGCGGGGCTGGCCTCGGTGCCCTTGTCCGCCGTGTTGCGGACGGTCGCCGCCTCCTTCCAGTCCTTCCGGTCGAGGCTCGCGGCGATCGAGACCGACTCGACGAGGAAGTCCTTCGCGTGGAAGGCCATGAGGCAGGCGGTCCCGACGTCGCGGGCCTCGCCGAGGTCGGCCGTGATCGTCACGGGCCCGTCGTACTGGACGCTCTGGTTGACGGCGGAGTGCCAGCGGCCGTCGGCGAGGAGGGAAG
>CAYNDR010000035.1:0-2545 GCA_964395295.1 uncultured Planctomycetales bacterium | reverse complement strand
TCCGGCAGATCCTCGGAGCGCTGCGGCAGGCCGGCCTCGTGGAGGAAGTCATGGAGGCGCGGGGGGAGGATGACGTGCCCGGCTACCAGCTTCCTGCGAGCGCCATGCTCTGGGTGGCGGGGGACGGCCAGCGGCCGTCGGCGAGGAGGGAAGGGGGGCTGGTGTCCCGGTGCTGGGCGGCGGGGGGGCGGTCAGCCTCGTACTTGAGGGGGAGGCCGCTCCCCGCGGCGGGCGCGGCGGCGCCCCCGGCCGCGTGGCCGGCCGCGCCGAAGAGCTTCTTCGCGAGGTCCGTGGTGAGCTCCTGGTCGGGCCGGGTCCAGACGCGGAGCGTGCCCGCGACGTCCTCTCCGAGGTAGGTGCGGGGGGAGACCAGGAAGACCTTGGCCCCGTTTTTCGCGGCGGCCTCGGCGGCGGCCACGGCCCCGGCGCCTCCGCCCACCACGACCACGTCGCCCTCGAAGGCCACGGGGATCTTGCGGGCGGATTCCTGGACCGCGTCCTGGGCGGCCGGGGACGCCAGGGCGGCCAGGAGGGCCAGGACGGCGGCGCGGAGGGGAGGAGTCATGGGATCTGTTCCTTCAAAGGAATCTCGGATTCATTCTAGGGAGGACGCGGCCCATCGCCACGAAATATTACGCCGCCCTGGTTCCTCCTGGATGAGGGGCCCGGAACGCCGCGTCGAGCCTCTACCTCAGCTTGATCGTGTCGGCGAGGTACCACGTGCTGACGTGGTTGCGGAGCCGCAGGAAGAACCGGGCGGTGGGCGGGAAGTCCAGCGTGAACTCCCCCCATTGGTTGCCTCCGCCCCACGGCCCCCCCTTGGCGATCACGGCGCCCCCGAGGTCGAGGACCTCGAAGGTCATGTTCGTCATGGCGGCCCCCTTCCAGGAGAGGTGGCTCAGCCGCTTGCCGGATCGGACCTCGTAGAGCACGTCCGTCCCCGTGCGCTGGTCGAAGTACACCGCCTCGCCGCGGAACGGCCCGGTGGCGTCGTCGGTCTTCTGCTCGGGGAAGGCGGCCTGCCGGTAGCCGACGGGGTAGGGCTTCATGCTCTTGTCGGGCACGAAGAACCAGTGCGTTTCCAGCTGGGCCAGGCGGTAGCAGGAGTCGATCCGCTCCTCGGTCTTGAACTTCTCGATCCCCTTGAGCGCCGGGAGCGCCTTCTCGTACCAGGTGAGCGCGCGCGCCAGATAGCGCGCCTTCAGGGCCTTGTCCCGCTCCTTCTGCGATCCCGCCCACCAGGCCTCCCCCATCGCCGCCTGCGCCGCGGGGCCTTCGGGCTTCGCCAGTTCCTGCTCGGCGATCTTCCGGAGGACCTCGTCCGAACCGCGCGCCAGCAGGGGAAGCCCCTCCTCCCATTTGTCCTTGATGAGGCAGAGGTACCGGCCCGCGTCCGCGCTGGCCGCGGGGTCCTCCGCGCCGCCCGCGAGGGCGCGCTGGGCCTTCGCGAACTTCTCGTGGATCGGCCGCAGGGCCTGGATCTCCCTGGCCATCTCCGCCGCGCGGCCGGCCTGCGCCGCGTCTCCCGCCTGGCGGGCGATGCCCTGGGCGTCCTGCGCCGCCTGCAGGGCGACCTTCAGGTCGTCCGCGTCCAGGGCCTCCTGGGAGAGCCTCAGATGGCCGGCCGCCAGGACGTTCGCGTCGTCCCGCGTCTTCACGTACTCCTTGGCCTTCTTGAGCGCGGCCGCCTTGTCCGCCTGGGGATCGGACCCCGACTCTTTCGCCATCTGCTCGATGCAGGTGAACGCGGCCGCCACGTCGAGCCGCTTGAGCGCCGAGTCGCGCGCCTCGCGCAGGAGGGCGAGGTCCGCCTCGGCCGGCTTCGCGGCCGGCCTGGGCGTCCTGTCCGGCACCGGGACCGGGGGGGGCGGGGTGGCGGGCGGCGGCTCCGGTTTCGGGGGGACGGGAGACGGAGGATCCGCCGCCGGCGGCTTCGGGACCGCGGCCTCCCTTTGCGCCTCCATCCGCTCGAGCTTCTCCTTCGCCTTGCGCGCCTCCTCCTCGGCCTGCCTCGCCCGGTCCTTGATCGCCTGGAGCTCCTGCAGGAGGCGCTTCTGCTCGGTCTCCGTGGCCGCGCTCGCCGCCGCGAGGGCCTTCTGTTCGGCCTCCTTCGCGTCCTTGTCCGACCGCTCCTGCGCGGCGGCGAGCTGGCGCCTGAGATCCTCCTTCTTCTCCGCCGCCTGGCGGGCCTGCTCCTCCTGCCGCTCCCTTTCCTCCGCCGCCCGCGCCTCGCGGTCGCCCTCCCGCGCCTCGCCGTTGGAGGGATCCCTGGCCAGCGCCTTGGCGTACTCGACGCGCGCGTCCGTGTGCCTTTTCTCCTTCATGAACCGCCGGGCCTGCGCCAGTTCCTTCTCCACCGAGGGGGCGGAGGGGCGAAGCGCGAGCGCCAGGACGAGGACGGCGAGGGCCGCCCCCGCGGCGCCGTACGCCCAGCCGAGCGACCGCTTCCGCGCCAGGGGGATGCGGCGCGTCGCCGAGGGAAGCACGACATGGATCGTCTCCCCTTCGATCCACCGCGACAGGTCCTGCGCCAGGGCCTTCGCCG
>CAYNDR010000034.1:17044-29187 GCA_964395295.1 uncultured Planctomycetales bacterium | reverse complement strand
CTCCCCACAACGCCTTGATCCCCGGCACCTTGCCTGGGGTTGCGGAACTCCTGCTCCTCCGCAACCCCTGTTGCGGCGGAGCCCCCGCCCCGGTAGAATAATGCCTTGCGGAGGCGGACCATGAAGAAGATCGCGACGATCCTGTTCGGGCTCCTCGCGGCCCTCCCGGCGTGCGCCCAGGACGAGACCGTGGGCCTGCGCCTGCGCGAGTGGTACGCGCGCATCAACGGCGAGGTCTTCGCCGAGGCGGAAGGCTTCGCGGCCACCACCGTCGACCTCGACCGGCACCTCGGGCTCGGGCAGGCCGAGGTCGCCCACGAGATCCAGGGCTACCTGAGCCTCCCGATCCTGGGCAACTTCACCGCCGGCTACTGGTTCGCGGGCTACAAGGGCGAGCGCTGGCTGACCGAGTCGATCTCCTTCGCCGACCAGACCTTCACCGCCAGCACCCGGGTCGAATCGGAGCTGGAGCTCCACGTCGGATACCTCTCCTACGAGTTCGTCCTCCCCATCCCCATGCCCCTGGGGGAGACCGCCAGCTTCGAGATCGGCGCCATCGCCGGAGTCCGGCTGATCGCCGCCACCGGATCGGTGGACAACGAATTCGTCAGCGCCGAGGAGAGCGGGGAGGGCGGCCTCCCCGTCGTGGGGGCCCACGCGGCGCTCCAGGTGACCCCGTGGCTGCGGGCCGACGTCGAGGTCCTGGGCCTCACCTTCCGGGCCGCGGACCGCAAGGCCACCTACGTGGAGGCGTACGCGGAAGTGGTGGCCAAGCTGGGTCCGCTCTTCGCCGGCGTGGGCTACAAGTACGTGAAGGTCGAACTCAAGGACAAGAGCGCGTCTACGGAGTTCGAGGCCGAGGTGCTGTTGGACGGCCTCTACATCACGGCCGGGATCCGCTTCTGAGCCCTTCCAGGTACTTCCGGACCTCCGGGTCCTCCGCCCGGCGGAGCCCCATCTCGGCCTCGTGCGGCTCCAGGCGCGGGCGGTAAGGGAGCGCCGCCGGGTCCCCCAGCAGGAGCAGGGCCTCCCCCGCCTCATGCTCCCTGAGGAAATCGAGATCCTCCTTGTCCTGGCAGTAGCCCAGGGCGCGCAGGAGCGCGCGGCGCTCCGACCCCTCGGCCTCCCGCGCCGCCTCCCGGAGCCTCCCGCGCACGGCCGCGAAGAAGGCGTCGGGGGAGCGCGGCGGCTGGAGCCCGGCAGACTCCTCGACCATCACGACCGTGCAGGCCTTCAGGGGGGCGGAGAAGACGACCGCGGGCCGCAGGGCGGAGAAGTCGGCCACCGTCCCGCACTCCGTGCCGCCCGCCGCGGCGTACTGGCTGAAGGCCAGCCGCGTGCCCATCTCGCGGGACTGGAGGTGGAGGACGTACTGGCCCTCGGGCCCGGAAGAAGCGTTCGTGATCGTCTCGTCCTCGACGGCATGGAAGGTCTTCTCGCAGACCGCCGTGAGGTGGTTGGCGCCCCGCTTGGGGACGTGGGCGATCACGGCCGCGGAGAGCCGCAGGCGCGTCCCCTCCAGGTAGCGCCTCCACTTCACCGCCAGGCCCGGCTCCGGCCGCCAGAGGCGAAGCGCCGCGCGAAGCTCCCCCAGCACGGCCGCGCGGGGCGCCTGGAAGCGCGCCCCCGTGGCCGCCTCCAGCCGGCGGTTCGCGTCGAACGCCGCGGGCCGCCCGGCCGAGAGCCCGGGCAGGAGGTCCTCGGGCCGCGGCGGCGGAGGGGCCGGCGACCAGTCCTTGTTCTCCTCGCGCCACGCCTTCGGGTCCTCAATCGTCCGCCCCGCCAGGAGTTCCAGGACCGGACGCACGCCCTCCGGGTCCCCCGGCCGCCACCGGTCCGCGAGGGCCGCGGCGGCGCCGCGGATCCACTCCGTCTCGGACTTGTCCTTCGCCCCGGCCCACCACTCCCGGGCGGCCCGGACGAGCCCCTCGCGGTCGGCGATCCTCAGCGCCAGGTCCTGGCATCCCATGTGAAGCAGAGCGGCGGCCGCCACGTCGCAGACCCGGACCCCGCCGAGGTCCCGTTCCCCGTCGAGGAGGCCGGCGAACCGCTCCGCCGCGGCGCGGCCCCCGATGAGGAGCATCACGCGGACGGCCTGGAGCGCCTTGGCCTCCGTGGGCGCCTCCTGCTCCAGGGCCCGCGCCAGCAGTCCGAGCGCCGGCCGGCCGGTCCGGGCGAGGTCGCGCTCGACCTCGTTCCAGACGTAGGGCTGGAGGACCGCGTTCTCGGCCTCCCGCGAGCGGGGCCAGCGGAAGGCCGCCAGGTGCCGCGCGCGCAGTTCCAGGGGGACGGCATCGCCCTCGCCCTGCACGTACAGGACCGCCACCAGGGGGAATCCCCAGCGCGCCCCGGCCTGGATCGCCGCCTTGGCCCGCGGCACCACGGCGGCGCCCGCCTGCACGAGTTCCTGGAAGGCCTCCTCGCGCTCCGCTTCCTTGTCGGACTGGAGCTTCTGGATGACGGTATCGGCCTGCGAGTCCCGGCGGGGCTGCCAGCAGCCAACCATGTGCATTAGAATCAGGACACCTAAAAGGGGTCGCTTCATTTTCCTTATCCCTAAGCCCGCCAGTACGCAATAAGCGTGGGATTGATTATACCGAAGGCTATGGGATCCCGAAAGGAGGGTCGGCGATCCTCCCCAGAGGGGGCAACACAAACCTGGCTTGACGAATCAAGGACAAGCTGTTAAGTTCTGCGGATCGCGTTCTCCTCCGATGCGCCGCCCCGGTGCTCCCGGGTAAGCGATGGAGGTCCGGATGACGACACCCAGCTTGCCCAACGTTGATCTGCTCGTAAACGAACTGACTAGCCGTCTGGCCGATCCGCAGTCCTCTCAACCTCCTTCTCTCTGGCATGTCACTGGACCGTCCAGCGCCGGGAAGAGCACTCTTCTGCGGCGTCTCGCTGATAAACTTGGGGACGCCGGCCTACTCCCCGTGTTCGTGTCTCCCCCACAAGGCGCCCCGGACGCAGGTCCCGCCGCCCTTGTCGAAGTAGGCGCGGCACTCAAAGAGTGCCAGGCAATTGACGGCAAGCTCGACACTTTCCTGGGCGAACGCTCGTGGCCTCGCAAGCTAGAGATTTTCCGTGGTTGGTTCGGCGAACACGGTCCTAAGCTGGTCCTCCTACTCGATGAACCTTCCGCTTGGCCCCCTGCGATGGGAGGCGAGGAGCATTTCGCCCACCGAACCCGCGATATCGTACGCCTTCTCTCGGCGGAGGTTCGTTGCAGAAAGATCATCACGGGGCCACTTTCTGAACCCACCCCCACAACCGTCACCCGAATACTGCAACCTGCCAGTGAGCCCGTCGCATGGCTGTCTAACACGCAAATTTGGGGGGGCCTCTCCTCTAACGCGCATTCAGTTCGAGATGTGCTCGGACCGCGCCTCGCAAGCCATACGCCCCTGGAGATCCGACTTCTCGTGGGACTCAATGCGGTCGACGAGGATTCATTTGAAACTCTTTTTCGCGGTCCCGGCGTGAGTCGTCGGGAGATCTCCCGGCATCTGGCAAACGCGATCAGCAGGAAAAGGTCGTTCCAGCCGCTGATGCGTTTGTGGTCCAAGCTCTCATTGGTCCGACGCCCGTTCGATGAAGGGATTCTCAGCGCCCTAGGCGTGAATGCCTTGGATTCGACCTGCTCGAACATCCTCCGGAATTGCCTCCTTTACTCGGAAGGGAATCAGGTCATCCTGCACGACACTCTTCGCTCAGATGCCCGGGCGTTTGCAAGACTCATCCCCCAAAGGGAGGCCGCACAGGCTCACCAGACGCTAGCTTCACTCTACAAGCGTCGCTTCGAACAGCTGCGATCCGATCCACGGGCTGTGAGAAGGGCTCTCATAGAGGAGATGGAAGCGTTCCATCACGCCTCCCAGTCCGGAGATATAGGCAATCTGAGGACATTCTTCGTAGACCAACTCGAATTCCTGGGCCGCACGCTCTCGCGGGACCTGCGCCGGTACTCTGATGCAGTGAGGGTCTTCGAACGTGCCGTGAAATGGGACGCCCAAGAAGATTATGCACATCATTATCTGGCCTTTAATCTGGACGTCCAGGGAATCGAACCGAAACGGGTAGAGCATCACTACCGAGAGGCGATCCGATTGAATCCCCGGTGGTCTTGGTGGCGATCCAGGCTGATCAGCTTCCTTATCACCCGTGGGCGCCTGGATGAAGCCCGTCGCGAATGGGACGATACGCTTGACGTCCTGGGGCTCCCGCATCCCAATGCGGATCCTAATGTATACCATGACCTGCATCTCTGGATCGCGAGGTTGCTCATCCACCGTGGGCAACTTTCTTTTGCCGAAGATGTTCTGAATCAGATTCCAAAGACTCTTCCCGAGGATGAACCGATTCTTCGTGCCGTCCAGCGCAGGCTCGCGATCCTGCTGGATGTCAGGAAGAATGGAGCGGTGTTCCCCGTCACAATCCCTTACGAAAGGTGGTGGCAAGGCCCACACCTGAGCGCCCAACAGCATCCCAACGGCGACCGCTTGTTCAAGTGGATTCCTGGTCGAGTCGATGCGGTATTTAATGAAGAGGTCATTCTTCTCGTCGCCGAGCCCCCTTCCGGCGCGAACAGTCGTCCCCTCTACGGGACCCTGAAGATGAACATGCGGGTGTTCGAGAAGTCTCTCCTTGACGAAGTCGGCCGACGGATCGTCCCCGGGAGGTTCGTCGAACTGGGATACTACGGGAAAGCACCCAAGTCAAAGCTGGTAATCCGGATTCATCCGTTGGTCAGCGGTTTGGAGCCTGATCTGCCTCCTCCCTTCCCCGATCCAGGACGCTACTTGAAGTCGCGAGGTCGTTCGAGTTGAACCTCGAAGAACTCGAGCCCGCCCTCTTATACACCATCGTTTTCGGACCTGGCTATGGCGAGAGCATCGTCATAAGAATCCCGCCATCGACGTGGATTGTCGTCGATAGTTGCCGTATCTCCGGAAAATCACCCGCCGCTTTCCTTCTTGACCAGCACCATGCCGAGTGGTCGGGGGCAATACTGACCCATCCTCACTTGGACCATTCGCTCGGAATGGACGAGGTGTTTTCCCATCCCATCAAGGGTCCCATCGGTTGCGCCACGGAACCATCAGAGGCGAGGCCGGACTGGATACAATCGCAGGATCCCGAGGAATTGCTCCGAAGTGGTACGCTACAGCACGTACTGTCGTACATCCAGGAATCGTGGCGCGCCTCGCCCGAATCACGGTGGCTCTTAAGGAGAGGGGAATCACGCGACTTCGGAGAGGCGAGGATCACCATACTTCATCCTGACGATGCCATTGTGAGGGACTTCGATAGAAGACGCCTTGATCCAAACCGGCTTTCCTCCCCCCTTCTGATCCAATGGGAGGGGGTATTGATCCTTTTAGGATCAGATTGCCTGGAAAAAGATTGGCAAACCATCAACGAGACCTGGCCGGACCTTGGGACACATTCATGCTACAAGGTGGCCCATCATGGAGCATCCGGCGCTGCTCATATCGCCTTGAAAGGCATGGACCGAGCCAGACACTGGGTTCTGACTCCTTTCAATCGGGGAAGCCGACTCCCTCGCTATGGAGACCGGGAGGGACTAGCCTGGCTCCTCAAGTGCGTTGATTCTGTTTACATGACAGCTCTGCCCGTATCTCACGATCTTCAGGATCCCACACCATTCTCCGCCACCCGTCAAGATCTACGCGACGGCAAGAAACCAAAACCGCAACATCGAACGCTTCCAGATGGCGCCCCAATCGCCATGCTCCCTTCCTTTCCCGAAAATCCCTTGGCGTGTTACGTGGCTGCGGGATTCGACAAGAACGGCATCCGCCGCGACCTACGCTGTGGTCCAGGATCCGTCGTGGTGCGGGAAAAACCAAAGCATAGATCGAGAAATACCTGATACGTGTTCCCGATTATCGTTGTCATGGGCGGACTTCTCATGCCATAGTATGATCACATGATTGACCTGTGAACATCCGGAATTCTTGTTGGCATCTTCCTCATAGCATGAGTAGAAACTCGTCGATCCCGGTCGTCATCCTCTGCGGCGGAACGGGGACCCGCCTCCGCGAGGAGACCGAGTTCAAGCCCAAGCCCCTCGTGGCCGTGGGCGGCATGCCGGTCCTGTGGCACATCATGAAGACCTACGGGCACCACGGCTTCCGCAAGTTCATCCTCTGCCTGGGCTACAAGGGGCACCTCATCAAGGAGTTCTTCCTCAACTACCCCTGGATGGCCAACGACGTCACCCTCCGCCTCAAGACCCATCGGCAGAGGATCCACGCGAGCCGTCCCCCCGAGGACTGGGAGATCACCTTCGCCGACACCGGCCAGGGCACCCCCACGGGAGGCCGCGTGGCCCGGATCCGGAAATACGTCGGGAACGGCGAGTTCTGCGCCACCTACGGCGACGGCCTGTCGAACGTGGACCTGGGGAAGCTCCTCGCCTTCCACCGGGCGCGGAAGCGGGTGGCCACGCTCACGGCGATCCACCCCGCGAGCCCCTTCGGCGTCATCGAGTCCGCCGGCGGCCTGGCCCTCAGCTTCAAGGAAAAGCCGCGCCTCGAAGGCCTCGTCAACGGCGGCTTCTTTGTTTTCAGCCGCAGGATCTTCGATTACCTGAAGGAGGACTCGGTCCTCGAGGAAGACCCGCTCCGGAGCCTCGCGGCCGAGGGCCAGCTGGCCGTCTACGAGCACCGCGATTTCTGGATGTGCATGGACACGTTCAAGGACGTGGAACGCCTCAACCGGATGTGGGCCGAGGGGCGGCGGCCCTGGGTGGTCTGGAAATGAAGATCCTCGTCACGGGCGCCACGGGCATCCTGGGAGGCTGGCTCGTCAAGGCCCTCGTGGACCGGGGCCACAGGGTCGCCTGCCTCGTCCGCGACGAGGTCCCCGGATCGAACTTCCACGCGCTCGGCCTGGACCGCCAGGTCGCCACGGTCCGCGGGTGCCTGGAGAGCTACGCGGACGTCGTCCGCGCCTTCAACGAGTACGAGGCCGAGGCCTGCTACCACCTGGGCGCGCAGGCGATCGTGACGGTGGGCAACCTCAATCCGCTCTCCACCTTCGAGTCCAACATCCGGGGCTCCTGGAACGTGCTGGAGGCGGCCCGGAACCACAGGCCGCTCCGGCGCCTCGTCTTCGCCTCCAGCGACAAGGCCTACGGCGACCTGGAGACGCTCCCCTACGCCGAGGACATGCCCCTGTGCGGGGCCCACCCGTACGACGCCTCCAAGTCCTGCGCGGACCTCCTGGCGCAGTGCTATCTCAAGACCTACCGCCTCCCCGTGGCCATCGTCCGCTGCGGCAACCTCTACGGCGGGGGCGACTTCAACTTCAACCGCATCATCCCCGGGACGATCAAGTCCGTCCTCGAAGGGGAGCGCCCGGTCATCCGCTCGGACGGCACGCCCCTGCGGGACTACCTCTACGTGAAGGACGCCGTCTCGGCCTACCTGGCGCTCGGCGACTCCGGCGAGACGGGGGCGTTCAACTTCGGGACGGAGACGCCCACCTCGGTCCTGGCCGTGGTGAAGAAGATCCTCGGGCTCATGAAGTCGAGGCTCAGGCCCGTCGTCAAGGGCGACGCGCCCCACGAGATCGCCCGCCAGTGGCTCTCCTGCGGCAAGGCCCGCGAGCGGCTCAAGTGGGCGCCGAAGTACGGCCTCGACCGCGGGCTCGCCGAGACGATCGCCTGGTACCGGCGGAACTTGAAGTGACGTGAGGGTCCTCGTCGTCGGATCCACCGGCCAGATCGGCCGCCTCCTCATGGCGGCCTTCCCGGGCCACGCCGTCCTCGGGACGCGCCGCCCCGAGGCGGACCTCCGGGACCGCGCCTCCGTCGAGAAGGCGGTCGCCGCCTTCGATCCCGAGGCCGTGGTCCTGGCCGCGGGCCTCGCCAGCGCCGACGCCTGCGAGGACAACCCCGGGGACGCCTACGCCGTCAACGTGGACGGGACGCGCCACGCCGCCGAGGCCTCGCGCGGCCGCCGCTTCGTCCTCTTCTCCACGGACCACATCTTCGACGGGAAGGACGGCCCCTACGGCGAGGAGGACCGGCCCAATCCCCTGAGCGTCTACGGCCGGACCAAGCTCGAGGCCGAGCGGGTCGCGCGCGCCGTCCATCCGGGGCCGCTCATCGTCCGCACTACGCTGGTCTACGACGCCGGGCCCGGCGCCCGAAGCTTCTTCGCGACGCTCCTCCGGGCGCGCGAGCCCGTGCCGTGCTGGACCGACCACGCGGCGACCTGCACCTACGGCCCGAACCTCGCCGAGGCGGTGGCGGAGCTGGTCGCCTCGGGGAGGACGGGGACCTGGCACGTGGCGGGGCCGGAGATGCTCAACCGGCACGAGTTCGCCCTCCGGGTGGCGGCGCGGTTCGGGCTGGACCCGGGGCTCTTCCGGCCCGTCCGCATCCGCGAGGCGCCGCCGCGCGCGCCGCGCCCGCTCCGGGCCGGCCTGCGGACCGACAAGGCCCGCGCGGCCCTGCGGACGAAATTGCTGTCGGCGGACGAGGGGATTGAGTTAGCATACCGGGTCCATGAGCGTCTCCAAGGATGAGATCCTGGCCCTGGTGAGGAAACACCTGGGGGCCGAGGAGCCGAGGCCCTGGCGGGCCGGCCATGATACAGTGCCCTACGCCGGCCGCGTGGTGGGCGAGGAGGAGCGGGTCAACCTCGTCGAGGCCTCGCTCCAGTGCTGGCTGACGCTGGGGGAGTTCGGCGGCCGGTTCGAGGCCGCCCTCAAGGACTTCCTCGGGGCGCGCGACGTCACCCTGGTCAACTCCGGCTCGTCGGCGAACCTCGCGGCGCTGACGGCGCTCACGTCGGAGATGATCAAGGACCCGCTCCGCCCGGGGGACGAGGTGATCACGCCCGCCGTGACCTTCCCCACGACGCTCGCCCCCATCCTCCAGGCCGGCCTCGTCCCCGTGTTCGTGGACGTGGAGATCGGCACCTACAACGCGGACGCCGCCCAGGTGGAGGAGGCGGCGGGCCCGAAGACGCGCGCGATCGTGCTCCCCCACACGCTGGGGAACGTCTTCGACCTCGACCGCGTGGCGGCGCTCTGCCGGAAGCGGGGGCTCCGCCTCGTCGAGGACGCCTGCGACGCGCTGGGGAGCCGGTGGAACGGGAAGTGCGTCGGGACGTTCGGGGACTTCGGCACGGTCAGCTTCTACCCCGCCCACCACATCACGATGGGGGAAGGCGGCGCGGTGGTGACAAGCCAGGCGTCCCTGGCGCGGGTCGCGTGCTCGGTGCGCGACTGGGGGCGGGACTGCTGGTGCGCGCCCGGGGCCTCGGACACCTGCCGCAAGCGCTTCGGCTGGCGGCTCGGGGACCTGCCGGAGGGGTACGACCACAAGTACATCTACTCGAACATCGGGTACAACCTGAAGCCCACGGACCTCCAGGCCGCGGTGGGGCTGGCGCAGATCGGGAAGCTCCCCGGCTTCATCGCCGCCCGGAAGAGGAACTTCCGGCGGCTCTACGACGGCCTCAAGGACCTCCCCGACCTCATCCTCCCCCGCTGGGACGAGCGGGCGGACGTCTCCTGGTTCGCCTTCCCGGTGACGGTGCGCCCCGAGGCCCCGTTCACGCGGCGGGACCTCGTGGAGCACCTCGAGTCGAGGAAGATCGCGACGCGGATGATCTTCGCGGGGAACCTGCTCCGCCAGCCGGCCTACCGGAGGATCCCGCGGCGGGTCGTCGGGGACCTCAAGAACACCGACCTCGTGATGACGAACACCTTCTTCGTGGGGGTCTATCCGGGCCTCACCGACCCGATGATCGACTTCGTGGTCGAACAGTTCCACGAGGCGGCCCGGAAGCGCCGGTAGGGGCCCCCCGGTTCCAATAAAACATGGACTCCCCCGCGGCTCCGGCCGATAATTCCCCGGGATGCGTGAGACCACGGTCGACTTCCTGGGCAAGGAAGCCTCGCGGCTCCGCGCCGTCCTGCCCCAGAAGCCCCTCTACCACCCCTCGGGGGTGAGGCTCCATTCCAACCACGATCCGATCACGCCGGAGCTGGCGAGGCTGATGAAGGACCTCGGGATGGGCCGCCTCTGCATCCTCGAGCCCGGAGAGTCGGAGCTGAAGGCGTTCGGCGCGCTCGAGGCCGAACGGGTCGAGCCCCGCGCGCTCGCGGAGGGCGACGTCCTCGCCGAGGACCTACCGGGGTCGAGAGGGTCCATCCTCCTCCCCGCGGGGCAGGTGCTGGACGCGGCCTCGCTTCCCAAGGCCAAGGGGTCGGGCGCGGGTTCCGTGGCCATCCGGCGCCGCGGCGCCGAGGACGCCCGGAAGCAGGCGCTCGACTACCTGGCCGCCCGGCCGCCGGCCCCCGCGCAGGGGCCGCGGGCCGACATGCGCTTCACGGAGGCCTTGCGCGGCCCGCTGATCCAGTCGCGGCCCCTCCTCGTGCCGCTGGGGCGGATCGCCGTGGCCGTCCGCGACGACTTCCTCCGCGCCGTGATCGTCAACACGCTGGCGGGGGCCGGCCACGAAGCCGCCCCGCTGGACGCCTCGGCCGCCGCCCTGGACAAGCTGAAATCCGGGCGGCCGAACCTCCTCGTGACCGACCTGGAAGGGGCGAAGGGCCTCTGCGCGGCCATCCGCAAGGTGGACGTCCTGTGGAACATGGGCATCCTGGTCTGCGCGGAGGAGGGCCGGAAGGCGGAGGTCCTCAAGGCGATCGAGGAGGGGGCCAACGATTCCATCTCCCGCCCCCCTCCCCCGGACGCGCTCCTGCTCAAGGCCGCGGCCTGCATGCAGGCCTTCGGGCGGTCGGTGAACTTCAAGCCGGCGGTCCTCCTGGACCGGCGCCGGGGGCCGCGCCATCCCCTGCAGGCCGCCTGCGAGATCCGGGACGCCTTCCTCTCCAAGCCTCTGCCCGTCCCCACCGCCACCGCGATGGACTTCCACGACGCCGGCATGCGGATCGAGTACGGCCGTCCCGACGCGCCCTGCCCCCACGCCTTCCTGCCCCACGGCGTGCACCCCAGGCACTTCTTCTACGGCTACGCGAAGTCGAATCCCCTCGGGCGGGACCTGACCCTCAAGGTCCCCCTCCCCGGGGCGGGGGTGCAGGACCGCTTCGCCAAGGTCGTCCACATCACGCTCGCCGGGGCCTACGAGGTCGCGGGCCTCGCCTTCCAGCGGGGGACCGCCACGACGCGCGAGACGGGGCCGGCGGGAGGGCCGCGGTAGCGCCCCCCTTTTTCCCGGGATTCCCAAACGTTACATATGTATATAATCGTTATATAGGTATTCTATGAACCCATCGCGGCCCGGGGGGGCGGGGCGGCGCCCGGCGAAGTACGACGCGCCGGCCGTGCGGCTGGCGGTCCGGCTGGTCGAGCATCTGGCGGACACGGGGCGGCCCGCCGGGGTCGCCGAGATCGCCCGCCGGATCGGCACCAACAAGAACATGGCCTACCGCCTGCTGAGCACGCTCGGCCGGGAAGACTGGGTCCGGAGGGATCCGGGCGGGCAGGGATACCTCATGACCCTGCGGCCCTTCCACTTCATCGGGAAGACGGTCCAGCGGATGGACCTCGTCTCGGCGGCGGAGGGGCCCCTGCGGGAGCTCCTGGAGCGGGTGGACGAGTACGTCTACCTGGGGATCCTCCGCGGGACGCGCATCATGTTCGTGCGCGACCTCCGGCCCCGCCACAAGCCGGTCCAGGTGGGCGGCGGCGTGGGATTCCACTACCGGCTCCACGACAACGCCCCGGGGAAAGTGCTGCTGGCGTGGGGAGGCGGGGGGCTCGTCGACCGGGTCGTTCGGGAGGGCCTCCCCCGGACCGCCCCCGGGACCGTCACGGACCCGCGGCGGCTCCGGCGGATGATCGAGGAGATCCGCCGCCGGGGATACGCCACCGACCTCGAGGAAAACGCGAAGGGGGTGCTCTGCCTGGCGGCGCCGGTCTTCGACCATGAAGGAAAGATCGCGGGGAGCGTGGGGATCACCACGCTTACCGTCTTCTATACCCGCAAGGAGCTGGTCCGGAAGCTGGGGCCGCCCGTCCTGGAGGATGTATTCCACTTCCGCAGGGGTGAGGCGCCAATTGATCGGAAGCATGACGGCTCCCAGCTTGGCCGCCGCTCCGTAAAGGAGAACAAACCCGAAGCAGTTCTGCGACA
>CAYNDR010000034.1:0-17034 GCA_964395295.1 uncultured Planctomycetales bacterium | reverse complement strand
CACGTGAAACGGGAATCGAGATAGGAGGAAGGACGATGGTAAAGGTTCGGAACACGGGCATGGGGTGCGCGTGCTGTTCCCGCCGGCGCTTCCTCGCCGGCTGCGGGGGCCTGGCGCTGTCGCCCCTCGTCGGCCGCGGCGGCGCCGCGGCGGCCCCCCAGGACGAGAAGGTCCGCATCCGCGTCATCTACTCCCTGCACGCCCCGGTCCAGCCGGGCCCGGACTGGCCCAACAAGGGATTCGACTTCAATCCCGTCATGGAGCGGTTCAACACGGAGCTCCCGAAGCGCTGCCCGGGTTTCGAGTTCCTCCCCTCGACGGCCAAAGATCCCGAGCAGGCCAAGAAGGTCCTCGATCAGGACGCCGCGGCCCCCGTGGACGGCTACCTCGTCTTCCAGATGAACTGCTGGAACCGGGTGGTCCAGACGGTCGCCGCCACGGGCAAGCCCACGCTCTATGCCGACTTCCAGTACGCCGGGAGCGGCGGATTCCTCGTCTACACCGCCGGGTTCCTCCGCAAGACCGCGGCCAACGTGGGCTTCGTCGCGTCGTCGCGGATCGAGGACCTCGCCGAGGCGGTGAAGTGCTTCGCGGCGGCGAAAAAGGAAGGGGCCGGATTCGACTTCGCCGCGGCCACGGCGAAGGCGAGGACCGCGTCCACTCCCAGGCCCGGCGACCTCTCCTGCAAGCCGGACCCCCTGAAGGCCGTCCCGACGGAGGAGGTCCTCCGGCTCCTCAAGCAGTCCAAGATCCTCCCCGTCCGCGACAACAAGAAGTCGGGACCGGACAAGCCGATCCTCGACATCGCGGTGGAGAACGTGACGTTCGCGGAGGTGAACGACGCCTGGAAGGCCGCCGACAAGGAGGAGTCCAAGGCTGTCGCCGACCGCTGGCAGAAGAACGCCAAGGTCGTGGAGGGCGTCTCGCGGGAGACGCTGGAATCGTCGGCCGCGATGTACCTGGGGATGAAGGCGGTGCTCAAGAAGCACGAGGCCAACGCCATCACGATCAACTGCCTGGGCGGCTTCTACGGCGGGCACATCCATGCGTACCCCTGCCTGGGCTTCCACGAGCTGTGCAACGAGGGCCTGGTGGGGGCCTGCGAGTGCGACGTCACCTCCACCGTGACCATGACCCTGATGTCGGCGATGACGCAGGGCCGGACCGGATTCATCTCGGACCCCGTCATCGACACCGCGAAGCGCCAGATCATCTACGCCCACTGCGTGGCGCCCAACCGCGCGTTCGGGCCCAAAGGGGAACCGAATCCCTACGAGATCCTGACCCACTCCGAGGACCGGCAGGGGGCCTCCCTGCGCTCGATCCTTCCCCCCGGATACATGACCACCACCCTCGAGGTGCGGGGAGACAAGGTCCTCTTCCACCAGGCGAAATCGGTGGGGAACGATCCGGACGACCGCGCGTGCCGGACGAAGCTCTGCGGGGAGCCGGCGGGCGACATCGAGAAGCTCTTCACGATGTGGGACCAGTGGGGCTGGCACCGGGTGACCTGCTACGGGGACATCAAGGCCCCCGTCGAGGAGTTCGCGAAGGCCAAGGGGCTGACGATCATCCCGGAGGCCTGAGCGGAGGAGGGGCCGGGCTCCGCCGCCGCGCGAGGGACTCGAGGAGCGCCTTGAGCTTCGCGTAGGCGGCCTCGACCGTATACTCCGCCTCCACGGTCCGGCGCCCCGCCCGTCCCAGGCGTTCCCGGAGCGCCTCGTCCTCCAGGCGCGCGATCTTCTCCCGCCAGTCGCCCGCCAGGAGGCCGTTCTCGCCGTCGCGGATCACCGTCTCCACCCCCCCCAGCCGGGAGGCCACGACCGGGACGCCCGCGGCGAAATAGTAGAGGATCTTGAAGGGCATCTTCGCGCGGCTCCAGGGGTCGTCCGGAAGAGGCGCCAGCGCCGCGTCGAACGACCGGACGTGCCCGGGCTCGGTCTCGAAGTCCCAGGCCACGAACTCGACCTCCACCCCCTCAAGCTCCAGCGGCTCGTCGGTCACGAGCTTCAGGCGGCGCCCCCGCAGGGCGGGCGCGATCCCGCGGAGGTTCGGCAGGTTCGAGGGCGACCCCACCCAGCCGAGCGTGAGCCGTTCCGTCTTCCAGGAGTCCTTCACCCTCCAGCGGGAAAGGTCGACGGAGGTGGGGATCACGTGGACGTTCCGCGCCCCGTACTCGCGGGCCATCGCCTCGGTCCCGGCGTGGTTCACGATCACCGCGTCGGCCGCGGCGAGGATCTCCCGGAACCGCCGCACGCGCGTCTCGGAGAGCTCCACCCGGCCGCCCTCGCGGCCGTAGACCATGGGGTCGTCGAAGTCGTAGACGAGCGCCCGCGCGCGCTTCCGGAGCGCCCGGAGCTGCCAGGCGGGGAGGAGCCGCTTCTGGTGGAGGACCACGTCGAACTCGGCGGCCCGGCGGAAGAGCCTCCAGCGCCCCACGAGGCCCGAGGGGACGTCCACCCGCTCGACCCCGATCCCGTCGCGCCGGAAGAGGGGCAGGTACTGGAGGACGCGGTACTTGACGCTCGGGGTGTCGACCGGGTGGCTGAGGATCAGGACGCGCACGGGAGTATGTAACACCAAAGCGCGCCCGGGATGCAACGGTCCTCTACGGCCGGTGGAATCCGATGCGGGGCTTCGGCGGGGCCGGCGGGGGTTCCATGAGCTCCCGGATGGCGTCGAAGACGATCCTGAACTGCGCGTCGTACCTCTCCTCCAGGGCCTCCAGCTTGCGCGCCAGCTCCGCATGAAGGGACAGCATCCGCCTCAGCCGCACGAAGGCGCGCATGATCCCGATGTTGACCCGGACGGCCCGCGGGCTCCTCAGGATGCCGGAGAGCATGGCGACGCCCTGCTCCGTGAAGGCATAGGGGCGATACTTGACGTTGCCCCCCCGGTTCAAGGTCACAAATTGTGACCTTGAAAACCGCTCCGCCTCTTCCCAGGTCAGTTCGAACATGAAGTCCCCGGGGAACCGGTTCCTGTGGCGCCGGACCGCCTGCTTCAGAATCCTCGTGGAAACGCCATAAAGGGCCGCCAAGTCCGCGTCCAGGATCACCTTGTGCCCCCGCACGAGGAGGATCAGACGGTCGAGGCGCTCGGCCGGGAACGGCTCCTTGAGGCTCATAGTTTCGCCGGAAGGTTGCCGATCCATACCGCCGCGCCCACCGCCCCCGCCGCCGCGAAGGCGTCCAGGCATGTGCGGGGCCACTCCACGGGGGAGAGCACGAAGACGGCCGCCGCCCCCGCCGCCCCCAGGAGGAGCCTTTTCCCCAGCCAGGCCAGCGACGGCGACGCATAGGTCCGCCGCAGGCGGATGCGGTCGCGCCCGTAAAGCCCCAAGGTCGCCCCCAGCATCGCCCCCAGCAGGTCCGCGGGCGCCGCCTGCGCCGCGGCGCGGGCGTTCGCCGCCGCGTCGCCGTGGCCCAGCAGCCACCCGGCCCCCACCGCCGCCGCGAAGATCACGATCCAGATCATTTGAGGAGCGGCACCCGCCCGCGGAAGACCCGGCCGTCCCAGCGGGCAAAGAAGTGGAACACGGGGAGCTGGACCAGTGCCCAGGGCGGCACCAACGCGTGCTCCCGCCAGTCGAACGTCTCGCCGAAGCGGGCCCGGAAGTCGTCCACGTCCCGGAAGCCCGACGAGAAGAGCGCCGGCTCGTAGGCCGCCCCCTCCGAGCGCATCCTCACCAGCCGCTCGCCCGCCATCTCCGAGAAGACCTCCGCGTCCGGGGCGGATTGGGCCCGGAACTGTATCACGGTGTTCGCGTTTCCCAGGATCTGCAGGGCCCGCGCCCGGCTCCCGAGGGCCGCCTCCAGGTCCGACGCGGTCTGTCCGCACATCACCACGCGGAGGCCGGCCCCCCGGGATTTGTTGAGGATCGAGACGAACTCCGGCGTGACCACGTCCCCGAGCTCGTCCACGAAGAGCCAGACCGGCCCGTACCCCTTCCCGTAGGCGTAGCGGGCCCCCACGTAGGACTGCAGGTCCAGGAGCGCCATCTTGGCCACCGCGGAGGCGCTCTCGCCCCCGAGCAGGGAGCCCAGGGAGAAGTAGGACACGAGCCTCTCCTCGTCCACCCTCTCCCACGAGAGGCCGCCCTCCGCGGGCGAGAGCTGTTCGGTGGCCAGCTTGGAAAGCACGGGGATGAGGGCGCTGGCCATCTTGAGGTAGTGCTCGCGCGGGCGCTCCGCGAGCGGCCCGATGGGGCGGTCGATGGCGCACCGCTTGAGGTTCCGGAGGGTCATCGGCTGCTTCCCGTGCAGTTCCCGCGCCGCGGTGTAGACGATGTCCCAGCCGAAGTTGCGGAAAGGGAGCGCGTCGCCGGAAGAGGGCAGCAGCGCCGCGATCCGGTCGGCCACCTCGCGCACCTCGTGGTAGCGGCCGATGGGATTGTAGCGGACGCCTTTGCCCGGATGCGGGAGCGAGAAATGGCGCAGGCGCGGCCCGGCCGCCTTCCGCACCCGCTCCAGCAGCCGGTCATCCCCCTTGGGATCGATGATCACGACCGCGTCGCCGCGCGCGATCGCCTGGAGCGCCAGGATTTCCAGGAGCCTCGTCTTCCCCGTGCCGGTCGTCCCCAGCACGAGCACGTGCTGTCCCAGGACGGCGTCCGGGAGGAACAGGTCCCCTTCGCGGCGCTCCGCGGGGCGGCCCGACTCGATCGTCTCCTGCGCCGCCTCCAGCGTCCACTCGAAGCCCTTCCCGAGGTGGACGCTCTCCGGGCGCCGAGGGAGGGCGTCGACGATCAACTCGCCGGGCGGCGGCCCGGCCCTCCGGAGGGATCGCGCCACGAGGAGGCCCGCCGCCGCCCCGGCCGCCAGGGCCGCCGCCCGGACCCATCCGTCCGCCGCCGCCCCGAGGGCCAGCGCGTTGAGCGCCACCAGTCCGGCGCGCACGCGGGTCCCGCCGTCCCACCAGCGCATTACGGATCCCTCGGGCCGAGCAGGCGGGGATCGAGACACCGCCGGCATTCCTCGAACATGCCGAAATGGAGAAAGAGGTACGCCCCGTGCGGGGAGAGGGCGCCGGCCTCCAGGGTCCGGAGGTCGGTATTCCCGATCGAGACGCACCCGGGGCCCGCCGGCGCGATCCTCTGGATGAAGTGCCCCGTCCTGGGCTCGAAGGGATACGGGGAAAGCACGATGCGGCCGAGCGGCGCGGAGGCCACGCGCCCCCCGCGCAGGGCCTGCAGGTGGGCCGCGATCACCTCGCTCTGCTGGGTGACGAATCCGGTGCGCGGCGCGTAACAGCCCCACGCCCCCGCGCCGTCCGCCGAAGGGGTCCAGAGGAGGTCCAGGAGCCCCGTGCGCCACCCCGGCGCGTCGAGCTCCGAGACGTAGTTGAGCCGGAAGAAGGGGCCGCGCGGCGCCGCGATCGGGATCTCCATGTCCTGCACGAGGGGCGGGACGAAGGTGTAGACACGGGACTCCGCGAACTGGAGGTTCCCCTCGTTGTGGCCGGAGGTCAGTCTCCCGACCGGCAGGGGCGGCACGGCGGCCAGGTGGGTCCTGAAGGGCTGGCGCACGACCTCGAGGACGCCGCACGGGTAGGCGTTCTCCACCCAGAGGCACGGCTTCAGGCGGCCCCTCCAGGGGCAGACGAGGACTCCCTTGATCTTCCACGTCCTGAGGATGCAGGAGACGTCCATCCGTCCCAGGAGCGTCGGCGGCGAGACGGTGCCCTCGTAGGGCAGGCGCTCCTGGGGGAGGGCCAGGGCCGCGAGGCTAAGGATCTTCAACAAGCTCAAGCTCCACCTCCGACCTCACGGTCACGATCGTGGGGGCGCACCGGACTCCCAGCCGCCGGGCCAGGGCGCGGTCCGCCATGGCGTCGGCCCGGACCTCGGCCAGCCTCCGCGCCGACGTCGCCACGCGGAGGTCGCCCGGGGGCATCCGCTCCGCCGGCGCGAAGACGATCGTCTTCCCCGCGAGCGGGGGAGGCGTCGGGACGCGGACCGTGCGCCGGGCCCGCCCCTGGCACGCGGGGAGGCCCGATTCGAAGGGCGAGTCCGCCGAGAGGCGGGAGGCCTCCCCCACCGCCCAGGCCAGCCGCTTCTTCACGTCCTCCTGGGCGCGCCGCACCGCATCGAGGGAGACGCGGAGGGATTCCCCCCTCGGGGGGTGGGAGCACACGGAGGGGACAGAGGATTCACCGCAGAGAACGCAGAGAGCACAGAGAAGAAGGAAGCCAACCACGGAGAGGACGGAGAGCACGGGACGGAAGAGGAAGCTAGAAGCCATTGAGGAGTCTCCTGATGCCATCCCGAAGGAGGCGGACGTTGAAGTTGACCAGGAGGCCCGCTTTGCAGCCGGTGAGCCTGAGGTACGTGAGAAGCTGCGCGTCGTGGATGGGATTGAGCCCCTCCACCGTTTTCACTTCGACGATGATCTCATCTCCTACTATGAGGTCGGCCCGGAAGCCGCACTCCAGGGTCACGCCGTCGTAGACCACGGGGATGGGCCGGTGCCGTTCGACGGGCAATCCCCGCCGGATGAGCTCATACGCCAGGCACGCCTCGTACGCGGATTCGAGGAGCCCCGGCCCCAGCGCCCGGTGCACCGCGATCGCCGCCCCGATGATCGGCTCCGTCTTCCGGTTCAACTCGACGAACTTCTCCGTTTTCTCTGTCCCCTCTGTGTCTCTCACACCGTCTCTTTCTCTCCTCATCTCTGTGCCCTCTGTGCCCTCTGTGGTAGATCCTCTGTCTCCTCCGTGACCTCCTGCCCCACAACGCCCAGCCCGAACGGACACGCCTCCGTCGCCGGCTGGCGCTCCAGCTCCACCGCGTACCTCACCCTCGCCTCGCGCGAGAGGCGGTCGGAGATGAACGTGCGGCGGACCGCCTCCACGGTCACCCGCAGGCCCGCCGCCCGGGCCGAGAGCGGGAGGACCTGGGAGGACATCCTCCCCTCCAGCGCCACCCGCTGGCGCTTCTCCAGCGCCTCGGAGGCGCCCGACCAGGACCGGGCCGAGACCATCCGGCGGAGCGCCTCCGTGGAAGCCTCGATCGTGGCGGGGGTGTAGTTGTCGAAGTGGAGCACGTAGCGGAGCGCGAACTCGCGGGCGGCCGCCTCGGGCACCGCGCCGGGCAGGAGCTCGGCCCCCGCCCGCGCGGAGGGCACCACCACGATCCGCCGCGGCGCCAGGGCCGAAAGGGCCAGCGCGGCCGCCAGGACGAGGTTCGTCCCGAGCAGAGCCCCCGCGATCACGGAAGGGCGTAATAGACGACCGGAGCCGATGACCATAAGACCCCCAGGAACGCCAGGGACGCCAGAATCACCCCGCCCAGGCCCGCCCCCAGGACCCAGAGCGGCCACGCCCGCTCGTGGCGCCCGACCTGCTCACGGATCCAGCCGGGGACGGTCGAACCGGTAGTCCCGCGCCGCGTCATCGCTTTCCTCCGGAAAGGCATCCAGGTACCGCGCGCCCGGGGGGACGAGGTGGGGCGCCTTCAGGAACGGCGGCGCCCACCTCAGCGCCCCCGAACGATGGAGCAGTTCGTAGAGATGGCCCGGCGGCTTCCCCGCCTTGATCCGGGAGAGCCCCGCCCAGAGGCCCGCCCCGACCAGGACGGCCGGGATCGGATCGACCAGGAAGAGGATCGCGCCGGGGACCAGCCCCACCAGCACCAGCTCCTCGGGCTCCAGCCCGAAGATCACGATCGGGCGGTCGAGCGTCCTCGGGCACGCCTTGCGAAAGCTCATCGCGTCCTCCGTCCGGGTGTGCGCCCCGGCCCCCGAAAGTCGACGCGGAATTTTTCCCGTCGAGTTTTGCGGCCCCGGACGCACTCCCCGGGTGGAGGAAGAGAAAGGAGACCCGGATGAAAGTGGCAATGCTGGGATTGATGGCCCTGATCCTGATGGCAGGCTCGGTCGCGGCCGTGGATGCGGCCGCGGACAAGAAGATCGAGAAGGAATCCGGGGGCATCTTCAGCACGATCCTGAACATCATCGTGAAGTGGATCTTCCCGGTGTGCGCGGCCTACTGCTTCCTGCACGGCGTGATCGGGAAGGGGGTCAAGCGCGGGGAATGGGACATGGCCGCGATCTGTACCCTGGCGGCGGTGGCGCTGGCGCTCTTCCCGAAGCTCCTCGAGAAGCTCTTCGGGGTGGACCTGTGAACCGGCCCTGGAAGATCCTGGTGGCCCTCCTGGGGGTGCAGGCGGGCCTCTCGGCCGCCGCCGCGGCGCTCGACTGGACCTACTCGTGCGGGGCCTGCCGCGCGGGGGGCTTCTCGCTGGGGCCCGTGGGGCTCGCCTTCTACGCGGGCCTCTTCCTGGCCGCCCTCTGCGCCGGGCCGAACCGCCTCCTCTTCGCCGCGGTCCTCTTCGCCTTCGGCATCCACGTGATGCTCGTGGCCCAGCTCCTGTCGCTCGGGCTGGCCTGCTGGATCTGCTTCGGGGCCGCCCTCAACTCGCTGGCCCTGGCCGCGCTCGCGGTCGCCTGCGACCGGACGAACCTGGGGCGCATGGCGGCGGTCCTGCCCTGGGCCGTCCTGCTGGTGGTGGGCTGGACCGCCCTCCCCAGGCCCGAGGCGCCGCCCGATCCGGCCACGGTGCGCGTGACCGCCTTCACCCAGCCCGACTGCCCCTACTGCGACGACCTCCGCGACCGGATCCTCCCCGCGCTCCGGCGGGAGTTCGGGCCGCGCCTCAAGGCGGCGGAGCGCCCGGCAGACGAGATGCCGGGCCTCCGGAGGACGCCCACGCTCGTCATCGCCTCCGGGAGGCGCGGCGTGAAGACCCAGGTCATCGAGGGGCTCCCGGACTACGAGACGCTCCGGGGCGCGGTGCTCCGGGCGGAGGGCCATCCATGATCCCCCTGATGGTCTTCCTCGCGCTCCAGGAAGGCCGCGAGGTCCCGCCTTCGGACCGGCCCGTGGAACTGCGCGTGCCGGTCTCCACCGAGACGCAGCACCGGGCCACCGTGGTCACCTTCCCGGAGGAGTCGCTCGAGGCGCTCGTGGCGGGCTGGAACGAGGGGGACCTCTCCGTGGAGCGCCGGCGCGAGAACCTCTTCGTCAAGCTGCTGCGGCGCGCGGAGGGGGACCTGCACGTCCTGGGGGCCTCGGGGACGCTCTACCGGCTGGCGATCCGGCCCGCGGACGGGCCGTACGACGGCCAGGTCCGCATCGCCGCCCCCCGGCCGCCGGAACGGGGAGGGGCGCCCGAGCCCGTGGATCTCATCCGCGCGATGCGGCTGGGCCGCCGGCCCGCGGACGGGGAGGTGCGCCGTGCCGACGGGATCGTGCACCGCTCGGCCGAGATCGTGGCGCGGCTTTCCTACCTTTATGAAGCCTCCTCCTACCGGGGCTACGTGGCGCGGGTCGAGAACGTCTCCGGCGGCCCGATCCGGCTGGACCCCTCGCGCTTCACGGCGCCGGATCTGGTGCTCGTGGGGGCGCGGGAGATGCTCCTCAAGCCGGGAGAGGGGACCCTGCTCTACCTCGTGTTCTGGAAACGGCCGTGAAACGGAAAATCCTGATCGGATCCGGACTGATCCTCCTCCTGATGGCGGGAACGGCCCTCCTCTCCCGAGGACGCGCCCCCGAGCCGGCCGGCCCGGGGGCGCGCCCCTCGCCTCCCTTCGAGATGGGGATCCCGACCGCGCAGGAGGTGCGCAACATGCTGGCGGTCTACGGCGAACGGGTGGAGGGGACGGAGAAGGATCTCGCCGCACTGCGGTCCCAGCTGGCCGAGGCGCAGAAGCGGCTGGAGGAGAGGCACCGGAAGGACCTCACGGGCCTCGAGAAGCTCCTTCAGGATCTCCGCGGGGGCGCCCCGCCCGAGCCGCCCCCGGCCACGCCCGCGGCGCCGCGCTTCCGGACCTACGAGTTCGAGAAGCGGCGGGGCCGGTCCCTCCACGTCCCGGCGGGGAGCTTCGGCGAGGCCACGCTCCTCACGGGCGTCTTCGCCCCGATCTCGGGGGAGGCCATGCCCGTGCTCCTCCGCCTCGACGCGGCCCTCGTGGGGCCCCAGAAGTCGCGCGTGCCCGTCCGCGGCGCGTTCCTGGTGGGGAAGGCCCAGGGGGACGCGAACTCGCGCCGCGCGGTGGTGCAGATCGAGACCCTCAGCGCGGTCCGCCCGGACGGCGGCCCGGTCGAGACCAAGGTCAACGGATGGGTGGTGGACGAGGACGGCATCCAGGGCCTGCGCGGGACCTACGTCTGGCGCGCGGACGAGATCCTGGCGCTGGCGTCGGTCACGGGGGCGCTCACCGGCGGGGCGGAGGCCATGGCCCAGAAGGAGACCACGTCCCAGGTAACCCCGCTGGGGGGCCTCCAGGGGGCGGTCACCGGGGACCCGCTCAAGTTCGCGGGATACCGGTCGCTCTCCACCGCCTTCGGGCGCCTGAGCGAGACGGTCACCCAGCGCCTGAACGAGATCGCCCCCGCGATCCACGTGGCCAACGACCGGCGGGTCACCGTGGCCTTCATCGGCGGCGCGACTCTTGAGGGGTACGACCTCCCCGAGGCGCCGGCCCCCCCGCACGCCGGATTGGACCACTGAGGCATGAAAGACAAGGCTATTCTCCCGGTCCCGCTTCCCGACGGGTATGCCCGGTTCCTCGGCGAGATCAAGGAGCGAATCCTCGGTGCGCGGCTCCGGGCCGCCGCCTCCCTCAACGAGGCCATGCTCCGCCTCTACTGGGAGATCGGGAAGGCCCTCGCGGAACGGCAGAAGAGGGCGAGGTGGGGGGATGCGGTCATCGAACGGCTTGCGAGAGACCTCCGGCGGGAATTCCCGGGGATGAAGGGCTTCTCCCGGACCAATCTCTGTTACATGCGGCAGTGGTATCTCGCCTACCGGAGCAAGGGAGGAAATTGTCCAACAGCCGTTGGACGAATTCCGTGGTCACACAACATACTGATATTCAACAAGATACGCTATCGCGCGCGGCGCCTCTGGTATGCACAACAAGCCTTGGAACACGGCTGGTCCAGGAGCGTCCTTGAACACCAGATCGAGAGCCGCCTCACCCGGTCGCTCCCCGACGAACTGCGCGGAGGCCTCCCCAGCGTCGAGGAGATCGAAAACGAGATGCGGAGGCCGGGAAGGGGGGAGTCCCCGTGAGAGCGGCGATCCTCCTGTCGGCGGCGCTCCTGCAGGGGTGCAGCCTGGTGGGGACCCTTCAGCCCGAGGGCAAGCCGGTGCGGGAGGCCTACGCCGGCGGCCACGAACTGCGCGTCCTGGACATCGACTCGCCGCTCCGCGCGGAGAGGAAGGTCCCCGTCCTTTCCACGCCCGAGGTCTTCGCCGCCTACGTCCCCACGCACGTCTCGGGGGACCTCATGATCGGCGAGCACTGGGTCTTCTTCAAGCTCCGGGACGCCCAGTGGTTCATCGAGCGGCTCCAGGACCCCGACCCGCCGGCCACGGGCGAGGCGCCCGCGGAGTCGATGAAACCGCTCCGGGACCTCGACTGGGACCGGATGGTGGTCCCGCACAAGGGGCCGCCATGATCCAACCGCAGAGACGCGGAGGCGCGGAGATGAAGGAGAATGAGACGACCGAACAGGTCATCGGGGGAGCCGTCGAGGTACACCGCGCGCTCGGTCCGGGGCTTCTGGAAGGGGTTCAGGAGGAGTGTCCGATCCTGGAATGGAACGCGCGCAGGCTTGCGTACGAGCGGCAGAAACCGCTGCCCATCGTCTATAAGGGCTTGCGTGTCAAGGCGAATCTCAAGCTCGACTTCCTCGTCAGCGGGCTCGTCATCGTGGAGCTGAAGTCCGTCGAGGAACTCGCCCCCGTCCACGAGGCGCAACGGCTCACCGATCTGCGGCTCACGGGTCTTCAGGTCGGACTCCTCATCAACTTCAACGTCCCGGTCCTGAGGTCGGGCATCAAGCGCATGGTCAATAACTTCATCGACTCTGCGCCTCGGCGCCTCTGCGGTGAATCATGATCCCCGACCTGCTGCCCTACCACTCCTACGACCCCGACGGGCGCGTCTTCGTCCAGGACGACGGCTCGCTGGGGCTCGCCTGGGCGCTGAGGCCCCTGGAATGCGAGACGCTCTCGGAGACCGCGCGGGGACAGCTCGCCCGCCGGATCGAGTCGCTCCTGGGGCTCTTCCCGGAAGGCTCCGCGGCGCAGTTCATCCTCACCTGCGCGCGGCGGCCGGACCTCTCCGGCTGGCTCGGCGCCACGACCGAGGACGGCATCCTCCGCGACCTCGCGGAGGCGCGGGCCCGCGCCACGGAGACCTTCGAGATGAGGCACGAGGGGGCAACCTTCGCCGCGCGGACGATCCGGCTGGCAATGACCCTGCGGTGCTTCCCCCGCTGGCACGCCCCTTCGATCGGCGAGGGCCTCCGCTTCGTGCTCTCCGGCGACCGGACGATCGAGGAGAAGTTCCGGCGCGCCTACGGGCGCGAGAAGGCGGCGCTCCTGGAGCGGGCGGAGGCGATCGAGAACCTGCTGGCGCAGGCGGGCGCCGGCTTCCTCAGGATGGACCTCGATGCATTCCGCGGCTTCGCCTACGCCGGGCTCAACCCGGGCCGGACGGCCCCGCCCCCCGACGACGACGGCCAGGGCCTCCTCCGCGACAGCCTCGCCTTCGAGCACCTGGAGATCGACGGGGGGACCCTGCGCCTGGGGGGCGTCCCGCACCACGTCCTCTCCATGCGCGAGTCGCCCCGCGAGACGTGGGCGGGGATGCTGCCGCTGGAGGCCGTGACGGAAGGCACCTTCGTCCTCAACGTCGAGGTCTGCCGCGCCGGCGAGGTCCGCAAGTTCCTCGCCGCCAAGAAGCGCCTGGCCTTCTGCCAGCTCTCCGGCGGGGACGACAAGGCGGACGTGGCCGCGATGAAGGGGGAAGTGGAGCGGGTGGCCGCCGAGATCTTCACCGAGGGGGCCCGCGTCTACGCGGTCCGGCCCCCCGCGGTCCCCCCGGCGGCCCCGGAGGGGCCGGGGAACGCGATCTCGCGGCTCGGGATCGAGATGGTCGCGGAGACGAGCCTGGCCCCCTCGCTCTTCTTCCAGTGCCTTCCCCTGGCGTACGACCCCGCCAACGACCGCGCCCTCAAGCGCGGGCGGAGGATGCTGGGGCTCAACCTCGCCCACCTCGTCCCCCTCTACGGGGCGCTCCGCGGCACGCCCACGCCGGACCTCCTCTTCCTCAACCGCCGCGGCGAGCCGGCGACCTTCTCCTTCTTCGACTCGGCCGTGGCGCCGCACGGGATCGTGGCGGGCGTCTCGGGGTCCGGCAAGTCGGTCCTGGCGAACAACCTCATCCTCTCCGCGGCGCGCCGCGGGGCGCGCGTCTTCGTCCTCGACCGCGGGAACAGCTACCGGAAGCTCTGCGAGACGCTCGGGGGGACATACGTGACGTTCGATCCCCGCGCGCCGCTCAGCATCAATCCCTGCGGCCGGGAGCTCGACGAGGAGAAGAAGAGCTTCCTCACGGACATCGTCTGCGAGATGTGCGGCCAGGGCCAGCGCGACCTCACGGTCAAGGAGCGCAGCCTCGTGGCCCGGTCGCTCGCCCGCGCCTTCGCGCGCGCCGCCGGCCGCGAGGTGCTCGCGCGCGACGTCCTGGAGGCCCTCGAGGCGGACGGCGAGCCCGCCGCGCACGACCTGGCGATCTGCATGGAGCTCTTCGCGCGGGACGGCCCCTACGCGGGCTTCTTCGACCGGCCCTGCGCGCTGGAGGACCGCGGGCCGCTCACGGTGTACGAGCTCGGGGACGCCGCCAAGCGCAAGGACGCCGGCAGCGTGATCCTCATGGCGCTCATCCACCGGATCACGGAGTTCGCCCGCTCGCGCCTCGAGGTCCCGAAATACCTGATCGTGGACGAGGCCTGGACGCTCCTCCGCAGCGCCACGACCGCGCAGTTCCTGGAGGACGTCCTGCGCACCTACCGCAAGCTCAACGCCGCGGCGATCATGGTGACCCAGCAGGTGACCGACTTCGAGGGCCGCACCGGCGAGGCGATCCGCGCCAACGCTCCCAACCGCCTCTTCCTCCAGCAGACGACCGAGACCGTCCTGGCCATGGAGAAACTGCTGGACCTCACGCCCGAGGAGAAGGCGCTCCTCGGGCAGGTGCGGACGGTGAAGGGCCGCTTCAGCGAGATGCTGGTCCTCTCCACCGAGACGCGCGGGGTGGCGCGGCTGGTGCCCGATCCCCTCACCTACTGGATCACGACCACCGACCCGTCCGACAACCTGAGGCTCGAGGCGCTCATCCGGGAGAAGGGCGGCCTGCGGGCCGCGCTCCTGGAGGCGGCGCGGGGATGACCCCGATCGATACGGTGTACGAGTACGCGGGCTACAAGCTCGCGGGGATCCTTTACGACCTCCTCGGCGGCGCGGGGCTGCCGCTCATCGTGGGGCTGGCGGGGGCCGCGTATGTGGTCCACGCCATGGCCGACCGGGGCTCGCCGAAGGACCTCGGGGTCCACCTGCTGTACCTGGTCCTCATGGCGTGGCTCCTCTCGCCCATCGAGGTCCAGGGGATGCGCGCCCCGCGCTTCGTCGCCTGGCTGGGCCAGGCTGTGGACCACCTCCAGAAGCGGACCCTGGAGCGCGTGAACGAGAGCTTCCTCAAGGCGCCCTTCGAGTGGGAGCGCGTGGCGGCGATGGCGAGCTTCGCGCAAGTCCTCGATCCCGCCCTCGGAAAGGACGTGGACGCCTTCCTGGAGGAGTGCGCCAAGCCCGCCCTGGCGAGGGCGGCGCCCCGGGGCCCCAACGTCTTCAGGGACGGGGCGCTCGCCTACGACGCGGCCTGCGAGAAGCGGCGCAAGGGGACCTGGAAACGGATCCGGGACCACGTCGCCACGAACCCCGCGCACAAGGCCGCGATCGAGGCCGCGCGCCGGCACACCCCGGAAGGGGCCTCCGAATTCCGGGAACGCTACCTCGACCAGGTGGCCGTGAAGGCCCTCGACGAGGGGGGGAGCCCCACCGGCGAGATGGCCCTGATCCACGCCTCGCTCGGGGAGTACTCGCATTTCGACTCCGCGCAGTCCACGGGCGGGGTCCCCTGGTACGCGAAGGCCTACATGACCTCGGTGACCCCCTGGATGGCCCCGGTCTATTACCTCCTCGGGGACAAGATCGCCGACGGGGTGGTGTCCGGGGCCGCCAAGCTCCACCAGGCGTGGGGGAACCGCTTCACCGCGAAGCAGCACTATTACCTCGTCACGGTCTATGGTCCCCACGTCTACGGGCTGTCCCTCCTCTTCGTGATCGGGATCTTCCCGCTGGCGGGGCTCTTCGCGCTCCTGCCGGGGAAATGGCGCGCGCTGGTGAACTACGGGAAAGTCCTCGTCTCCGTCAAGCTCTGGCCGGTCTTCTGGGCGGCCCTCTCGAGCTTCAACGCCCGCCGTTCGGCGCTGGAGGCGTTCGATCCGAGCCCGCGCGAGAGTTCGGACGTCTTCCTGGCCGCGGCCTCGATGTACCTCCTCACTCCCGCGATCGCGTATCTCGTGGTGAACCTGGCGGTCTCGGCGGCGTCGATGCCTTTCGGCCAGGCGGTGCCGCCCCCCTCCGGGCCGGGGCTGGGGCCCGTGATGCCGGCGGTCCGTGCCGCCGGCATGGCCGCGCGGCTGGGCTAGCGCGGCCCCTCGTTCTCGCCGGTCGCGGCCACGACCTCGAAGTCGCCGCCCTTGAGCCGGCGCAGGGCCTCCAGCCCCTGCAGGCGCCGGTCGGGAGGCACCGAGAGGAACCAGTCCGACCCGTTGTCGGCCACGAACATCCCGTATTTCTTGAGCCCCAGCGCGATCGCCTGGGCGTGCCGGGGGAAGCCCGAGACGTCCACGCCCGCCTTGAGGCGGAAGCGCTGGCCCATCGCGGGCACGGCGCGGTCCGTCGTGTGCCCCGCCTGGTGCGTGGCCGGGTAGATGAACTCCCGGCGCGTGCGCCGCACCGTGAACCGCATCGCGTGCTCGACCATCCCGCGCTCGCACTCGTCGAACCGGGGAATGGAGGGAAAGATCGGCAGGCCCGCCGCGTCGGACGACGTCCACCCCCTGGGCCTCAGCTTGTTGCCGGCGAGGTTGAACGTGGACTCGTTCGACGCCTGCCACCCCGCGTCCGTCTTCCGGCCCTGGTAGAACTCGTAGAGGAAGCCGTTCACCGGGTCCACCACGAGCAGATGCCGGTCGCCGTCGCCGTGGCGCTGGACGTTCTCGAGCGTCCCGCCGTACATGGGCCAGCCCTCGATCGGCGCGCTGTCGGGCACCGGGCAGGGCCCCTTGTCGGACTCGTCGGCGTAATTCAGGAGCTTCACCTCGATCCGGGGCTGGTTCGGGGGGACCAGCACGAAGCACATGTCCCAGTTCTCCCGGATGGGCTTTTCGGCGCCCACGGAGGCGATGTATTTGTCCGAGTCCGGGTGCACCGGCAGCTTCGAGATGTCCTCGTTCCAGGGATTGTTGGGGGGGAAGACCTGCATGGCCGAGAGGACCGCGTCCGCCTCGGGCGTGTTGAACAACAGGGGCTCCTTGAACTTCGGCATCGGGGGGAGGGGCCGGCCCGCGTGGTTCACCCGCCGCCCCGACGAAGGAGGCCCGCCGCCCCCCTCGCCCCCCTCCCGCGCCGTCCCGCCGAAGATCCCCCGGGCGAACGAGAACGTCCTGCCCGAATCCGGCGGGACCGTGCCGGGAGTCGGGGCGCAGTCCTTCACGTTCCTCACCGTCAGGGTGTACGGCTTCCCTTCCTCCAGCGGGGTCGTGGCCAGCGTCACGACCCGCGAGTCCATCGGGCTCCGCGTCGCTCCCGTCACCTTGATCCCGGGCTCGATGGCATAGTTTTCCGGCGCCTCGGCGCTGGCCTTGTCCACCGGATGGCTGAAGGCGACCGTCACGCGGGTGGGGTCCCCGCGCGCGCTCACGGAGGAAAGCGTCAGCCGCGGGAGGGAGGCCTCCTTGGGGGGCGGCGGCGCCGCGGGCCTCGGGGGTTCCGCGGCCGCCGGCGGGCCATCCGGCACGGCGGGGGCCGGAGGCGCCGGCCTCGCCGTCGGCGCGTCCTCCGCGCGAGGCGGCGGAGGGGGCGCCTCCTCCCGGACTTTCGCCTCTTCGGGTTTCGCC
>CAYNDR010000033.1:29177-30489 GCA_964395295.1 uncultured Planctomycetales bacterium | reverse complement strand
TTTCCCGGACATGGGGCATTTATAGTTCCTATGGTTATAACCAGACTTTCGAGGCTGCATCGATAAATTGGGAGGCGACGGTCAACTTCTCTGACGGAACATCTCAATCCAAGACGGTTACAACGTACTTAGTATTGATTCCTTCCCCAAAAAATCCTTGATCATGATCCCCACAATACACTTGCAGTCAGTGTGCTCAATTGAATATGCCTAGGTTTTTAAACGAGCCTCATACATGGATTCCTTGTGATATGAAATGAACCGTTACGTCAAGGAAGCCCTTACCATCCTTTCGCTCGCCATCATCGGATGCGTAGTTGTGTTTTTTTGTCGTGGAAACGGGGTGCAGACGCTTTCCTCTCGTAATCCTGTTAACGAGAAGGTTTCGAGCGCTAACGAGACAGGCAGCCCTTCGGATGACTCCAATTCCCTTCGGGCATCAACGGCTGCAACTCCTCCCCCGGGGGAGGCTCCATTGGCGTTATCCTTCTCGGAGAGAGTGAAAATCTACAAAATGAGGTTCGGACCACTCCTTAAGAGGTTGTATTTCGATCATGAGGGTGTCGATTATGTTGAGTTTTTCTCGGCCGGCAATGACCTGCTCCGTCGCTATGAGTTGGAGGTTGTTCTGAAGCCTTCCTATGATCCTGCAGCCCTGACAGCGGTAATCGCCCTGGCTGCCGAGAACCAAGACAAGCCCGTAAGCATCAAGCGTCTATCTATGGAGTTTATTGCCCTATTAAGTGGCGATACGGCACTTCGAGAGAAGCTGAATTCAAGAGAGCTCATTGACCACATCCTTGAATTCACCTGCAATCGTCAGTTGACTGCGCAGTTGCGCGCGTTCGCCTCCGGGGTCATTGGTAGGCACTCGGATGGATTCTATTCAGACAACAGCTCGGTATTAACCAATCCTGCGTGTGATGCGGATGACCTTCGGCTCTTGTGCGCTGAATTGGATTACGCAATTGCTTGCGAAGAGAGCCCTTTAGCGGATAGCCTCATTAAGGTGATTGCCGCATATAGTCGAAATTCCGAAGTGGCTCGCCAATACCTCATCCAAATGGCAGCCAGACCCCCGGCGGATCCTAAACTTCGCCGTCAACTGGCCAAGTTGCTGACGATTCAGCGATGGCCCGTGTTTGAGGAACAAGCTGCTTTCAGTTTCATTCTGAATACTATTTCACCCGACGATTTAACCTCGTTGCAGTTAGTATCTACTGCCGTTGGAACCCTTGGATTACATGAGGGAAGTGACCCTCGTGTAGATCAATACAGCGGAAGACTGGTGAAGACATATGATTCGATCAAC
>CAYNDR010000033.1:23322-29167 GCA_964395295.1 uncultured Planctomycetales bacterium | reverse complement strand
AGAGCGGGAGGCTCGCTAAGGAGGAACTTGTCAGCAAACTTGTCGTCAAGGATAATCCCCGTGTTGTACCTATTGTTCAGCGCTTCCTGGAGAGCAGTATAATATCTGATGAGTCCAAAGGCGATGCTCTGACATTGCTCGCTCTTGAAGCAGATGGCGCAGGCGCTTCGATGCATCGTTACCGGGTCACAGGGCATGCAATGTACGCGATGCTAACTCAGTCATTTGCGAAGACGTCGGCATCGAGTGAATTGAGGCCTCTCCTGAAGAAATGCCTGGATTCTTTTCTTAAGCTAATCAATTCGCGTTGACGTAATGATCTCCGCCCGAAGCGGGAGGCGGGGCTGACGGATGCAGCCCACCAGGAGGGGACGCCCCGCCGCCTACCGGATGGAGAAGAGATGGCCCCCCATGGACATCAGTGATCCCCGCCGGAGGCATTCAGCGACGACCTCCCTCTGCTGAGGGGATATGGGGAGGGCATATAAAGATATGAGCCCCTCCCGCCACATGTCTTCAATTAGCCGGTCGGCTGAATCGGACCGCAGGTAGATGACCTCGCGGGAGAAGTCCGGGCCGTAGAGGAGGTAGGAGAAGGCCGGGTATCCACCGAAGCACCCCACTTTTCCCTCGCGGAGGTTCGGCTCCCGAAGCACGAGCGCCGTTCGCGTGCGCCAGGACTGAGCAGCGAGAATCCGTAGGTGTTTCCACTGCAGATCGTAGGGAAGCATCGTCCCCGCAAAGGCGATGACTAGAGCCAGGGTGCATATCCCCCTCACCCCCCCTACGGCCCGGGCCACCCACGTGATCGCGAGGCACAGGATCGCCGGGAAGAAGAAGACGTACTTCAGGCACCACGGATCGTGGATTATGAGAAGGAAGCACGAGCCCAGCGACACCAGGAATCCGACCGCTAGACGGCGAAGGCGCGGTCTCTCCCTCAGCGCCAGCGGAAACGCCAAGAGTCCGCAGGCGAAGATCACCGGCCCCCATCCGGGGATGAGGTCCACTTTCGCGCCATAGCCCCCCTGGTTGTCATATATCTTCCTCTCCACGAGGTCCGAGGCGTTCGCCAACATAGACCTGAGGCTCGGACCTGCCTGCACGGCCACGGCTTCCCCTTCGTAGCTGGGACTCCCCACGGGGTAGACGGGATTCCCGTACCAAATTAGGTTCCTTACATACCAGAAGAACCCGGCCGCGAGAGTGGCCGCGGCGGCCGCCGCACCAGTCCGGACCGACGGAGAGCGGAGGCCCGGCTCCTTCCAAGACAGATTGCAGGAAACCGCCTGATCGGTCCAGGGGTTCCCTGTTCCTGCAACGTCCGATAGCGTTCCCTTATGTTGCATTTTCCCGCCCCCCCGGTTGACCCCCCTCCCGAGGCCCACCCCGCCCCCGATTTTCCCGCCGAATCCCCGTCCCCCCCGCCTCCCCGGAGGGTATAATTTCCCGGACATGGGGCATTTATAGTTCCTATGGTTTCAGGGTGAGTCTATGGCGGGCGAACACTTGCTTGAGATCAATAACATTTCCACGACCGTGGGTGTTCGTGCTATTCTCGATAACGTCTGCCTCTATGTGGATGCTGGGGAAGTAGTCGGTATTCTTGGGCGAAATGGCTCGGGGAAAACCACCTTACTGCGAACTGTAATAGGCACCGTGCAAATAACCACCGGTGAAATACGGATTGGAGGTGAACTCCTAAGTACTCTTCCCGCCAATGTGCGAGCCTCAAAGGGTGTGGGCTCAATGCTCGAAGACATGTCGGGATTACTCGGCATGACCACAGAAGATGCATTGCTATACGATTGCGGACAGGTCCCATATGAGGGGTCCGATCTTCGGAGACGTGTCCGTGAACTTCTGGGGGAGATCGGGCTCTTTCCCCAGAAGGGGAAGAAAATAGAAGATCTATCTGCTGGCCAAGCTCGGTGCCTTGGGATATGTCGCTCGATGATATTCCGGCCGCGTCTTCTGTTGCTGGACGAGCCTTTATCCGGAATTGATCCGCGTGAGCACTCGGAACTCATGAAAGTAATCCGAAAACTGCCAAGCCATGGTGCTAGTGTGTTATTCACGGATCACAATGTAATACAGGCACTGGAAATATTTGATCGGGCTTATGCTCTTGATAAAGGGCGAATTATCTATGGAGGTTCTGAATCAGACGTACGTCGAATGGTGAGCGAGTTACCCGGATAACCGATCCGTGAGCGATGATATGAGCGCCTGTAGTGGTGTAGTGGTCCAGCGAGTTCGGTGGCCGGAAAACCGCGCGAAAATGAGGCTGGCTTGAGATCGGGAATCGAGTCGAACAGGCCGGGTGGGCCCCGTGTAGTGGCCCAGGAGCCTGGAAGGGCTGTAGTGGCCCAAGGCAGTGGAACGATCTGAGGTGGCACCGTCCGCCCCAAGACAGATTGCAGGAAACCGCCTGATCGGTCCAGGGGTTCCCTGTTCCAGCAACGTCCGATAGCGTTCCCTTATGTTGCATTTTCCCGCCCCCCCGGTTGACCCCCCTCCCGAGGCCCACCCCGCCCCCGATTTTCCCGCCGAATCCCCGTCCCCCCCGCCTCCCCGGAGGGTATAATTTCCCGGACATGGGGCATTTATAGTTCCTATGGTTAAGCCGTGAGAGGATCACTGCTTGGGCCTGCACAAGTAACAATAAGAGAACAGATGATTACTGTTCACGAGACAGCGCATCAATATGCAGTACCTGATGACGGTGTTGGAATTATGGGAGGGGGAGTACATACAGTCACTCCGCCACTTCCAGGTTTTTCGCCGTCCCATCTGAATATCATTCGAAGCCGTCGTACGAGTCCAGGAACTACCGAATCTCGCTAGTCAGGAGGGTCGCCATGCATAAATCTCTATACTTGGTCCTAGCCCTGACCGGCCTCGCCCAAGCCGAAAAGCAGGACGTTAAGTCCTCTCAGGAGCTGGTTCTTACGCTTTCTCCAAGCCGGAAATCCTACGTTCAACTCGAACCCGTTAGGTTTCGATTGAGTTTAGAGAATAGGAGCGGAACCGAGGTTATTTTACCATTTGATCCGTTCGGTCGGACAGCCCTTCAGGTCTTGATTGCCGCGGGAAAAGGTGAGTTCGCACCATTCTACCTGGCTACGATCCCTCCTGGCGTACCTCCGGCTGGTGCCAAGAAAGTACCTCATGGGTGGAAAGACCAGTCCTATGTGACTGTATTTTATAAGACCGTAGTGCCAGGGAAAGAAACCGTCAGAGTACTAGACAATCCCGGCCAATATAGATGCAAGGTCAAGCTGCCCTACCAGGGAGGCACTGTCACATCTGATGAGGTTGAGTTCCACATAATGGCCCCGACTGGCGGAGACGTCGAAGCGGAGAAGTACCTACGAAGCAACGATTTGGACAAATTCCTGACCGATGAGAGCGGCGTTCACATAATCGACGCTTCGACAATGGATAAAATCGAGACCTTTTATAAACTGTATCCGGGATGTACCTACGAGAAATACCTGTACTTTGGTATTGGTGCGATCTTCTATAATTCAAGTCTCCCTCAGGGGGACCAGAAGGATTTCAATGAAGGAGATCTCCGAAAGGCTCAGGCTTGGTGTGGAAAGGCGTGCAGTATCCCGGATCATCCATATCGTATCGACGCAGCGTTCTACGCTGGTCGAGCGTCTCAGTGCCTTAAGGAAACTAAGATCGCTAGGGCATACATGAACATGGTTATGGAGTCCGGAACGGAGAAGCAAAAGGAAGAAGCAAAACGAACTCTACGAGGAATCGAGACACTCGAGGCTGCGGGGCTGAACAGGTAGTCTCGGAGTCGTCGCGAGGATTCGTAGAGGAGCTTTAGGTTCGCGAACGCATCGTAGAGGTACAGCCCCGCGGCGTTCATGGCGCAATCTCCGGATGGTGGAATCCAATCGCTTTCCAAGCTATAATCGCCGATTGATGTTGCGATTCCTTCGGCTGCGCAGGATCCATGCGAGGTTCCTGGAATCCAGCCGGAACATGCAGGAGGGGCGGGCCTACAAGGCAGTATGCAGGAAACCGCCTGATCGGTCCAGGGGTTCCCTGTTCCAGCAACGTCCGATAGCGTTCCCTTATGTTGCATTTTCCCGCCCCCCCGGTTGACCCCCCTCCCGAGGCCCACCCCGCCCCCGATTTTCCCGCCGAATCCCCGTCCCCCCCGCCTCCCCGGAGGGTATAATTTCCCGGACATGGGGCATTTATAGTTCCTATGGTTCGAAGTCGGATCAGTGCGAGCAGGGCACCCTACCGGATGACCTATGCGCCGACAAGAAGACGGAAGACAATTGCCCGGACGGTCAGTTCCCTGCAGATGAATGCGCTCCCAATGGGACGGACGCGGCTGGAGATCAGTGCCCTGGCGGAGATCCGGCCAACGGCCTAGATAGTTCCTGTTGAATAACGCGGTGAGAAGCATCTCGGACGATGAATTATGAAGTTATGCGTAGCCCTCGGACGCTGCGGGCAGGTCCAGAAGCCGGTTTTCGAACCCAAATAGGCAATGCGGGTGCGGTGTGAGGACACGGCGACTGCTCGGGATGGTGATCGAAGGATCGGGCTTAACTTGGCCGTCAGCCGCGCGCCAGGGTCAAGAGGTTGTGGGAGAACACCGTCGCTCCCACCGTCGCGGCGAAGTGTTCCCATCCCTTGTTGAAGCAGCGAAGCAGGCCCAGCACCCGCTTGAGGAACGAGATCGTGCCTTCTACACCGGCGCGGAAGCGCTGAGCATGCCGGAAGGCGGGATCGTGTTCCCGTTCCGTCTCTTCTTCGGTCCGGCTTCCCTTCTTGGCGATGGAGACGAGCTTGACCTTCTGGCGCAGGTCCTCAAGCGCATCGACGCTTTCGTAGTAGCCCTTGTCCGCGGCGACCTGCTCGGGATACTTGCCGAAGAGTGCGCGATGACTTTCCATCGCAGGGTCGAGGAGTTGATGCTCCACGGGCTTCTTCTCAAACACCTCGTAGTCGGTGATGAACTTCTGCCCGACCTGCTGGATCTGGATCATGTGGCCGAACTCGACGGGTTTTCCGGCCTTCCCGCGGATGAGCAACTCCGTGTGCGGCTCGAAGATGCTGAAGAGCTTCTGGTCGTTGGGAACGGTTTCTCCCAGGAGCACGCGACGCCTGGCCTGATCGATGGCCTTCATTCCCAACTCCATGTAATGTCCCAGCTCCTCCACCAAGGCCTGGGCCATCGCGTCATCGAGAAGTCCGTACCGATGGCTCCTCCTTCGGTTCACGAGTTCCTGCCGAACCTCCCGGGCCCATTCGGAAATGGCCTCCACGCGGCCCAGCAGGTCTTTATAGAGGGCTTTGAGCTCCAAGGCCGCCTTCTCCGTTCCCGCCTTGCGTCCGATCTGCTGAGCCAGGCGCTTGACGCGACGTGGATGAAGACGCTTGTCGCCGACGGCCCCGGGGTCCAGTTCCCGGGCCCGCTCGATGAGGCGAGCCAGGACTCGACAGGTATCCCACAAGAGTGTCGAATCCGTCGGGTAGTGGATGTTGGTATCGACCGCCGTGGTATCGATCCTGACTTTCTCTCCGCTGATGAGATCCTTCTGGACGGCATGCCGGCCCAGAAGCTCGTTGACCTTCTTCCAGGTGGCCGGCGGGATCGAGTTCTTCAGCTTGTCGAGCGTCGTGTAGTCCATCATGGGCCCGTTGTAGATGCGCGCAAAGCGCCGGAGGTAATTGCTGTCGTCGATCCGGATCACGATCTCCCGCAGCGACGCCCCTTCGATGACTTGGCACAGCAAGATCCGCAGCACCTGGTCGGAGGTGAACGTGAAGGTGCCCCCATCCTTGGTCTTGACCTTCGCGTACTTGA
>CAYNDR010000033.1:1361-23312 GCA_964395295.1 uncultured Planctomycetales bacterium | reverse complement strand
TGAAGAGCACGGCGAGTTCGACCCGCACATCTGGCACGGCGTCCAGGATGCCATGGTTGTTGTCCAGAATGCTGGAGATGGATTCGTACTTCGCGTAGTATTGGTTCGTGAGCTTCAGCGCCGACGGCTGGAAATCGAACTCGGCCTGGGCGTTGATCTTCTCGCGCATGACGGGCCTCCCTCCGGTGTTCTTCTGCTCACACAGTTAAGAACGGCTGCGAGGGAAGGCCCTTTTATAAAATCGCGTCCGATTGGCCAAATAGATGTGTTTTCCGGGAACTTCACTCGGCTAAGCAACAGGAACTAGATACCTGTGAACCGGAAGGCTCGGGCGTGGCAAGCGGTGACGACTGCAGCGAGGGCAGTTTTAAGACGAAGGACGATTGCAAGCCGTCCCATCCTGATGAATGCACAAAGAAAAGCGATGGTTTCTGCCCGAACGGAACAAACACACCAAATGGCGACGGATATGATGACCTATGCACCGGATTCCTGGGCAGTGACCAGTGCACCGACGGGACTGATGCTACAGATATCTGCTCAGGAAAGAGATATAACAATTTTGGCCTTCATGATACCTGCCCCGGTGGAGGCGATAATGTAGATAAGTGCCATCCGGGTGGTGGCTCGCGTAGCCCGGAGTACTGCTACGACGCCAAACCGGACAATGATGCATGCGCTAAAGAAGATGACAAGGACGAGTGCCCGGGCGGTGGCAAGGATGCAGATCTGTGCCCCGGCACTGCGCCAGATGACACGGACGAATGCACCGCGCTCAAGGGATGCGCCGGAGGGGATGAACCAGAGAAAGGGCAGCCGGACCCGGACGCTTGCGTGCCTCCGACGGACAAGTGTCACGCGAGCGACAAGGGCGAGTAATGTGCACGAATAACTTGGAGGGAGGGCGATGATGCAATGCATGGGATGGCAATTTACGATCGCCGGGCTCTTTGTCTACGCAATGTCCGGGCACTCGACATCCACTGCCGCCGTCGATCCAAACGATAGGGTCATCAAGGGCACTGTGGTCGACGCGACACCGGACCTCTCGGAAAAACGGTTCGCGAAACTGACATTGCTTGCCGAGAAGTGGTCCAAGCAAGCGGAGCAAGCGTTCGAGCAGGAGCTCCTGGAGATGCACAAGGAACGACCGGCCCCGAAAGTCACGGTTACAGCCTCCTCGGGCGAGACCAAGAGATCGACGGTCACCGACGCAAACGGAAACTACGCATTCCATGGGCTACCAATAGGTTATTATGAGATCGTTGCTGAAGGGCAAACGCGGGCGTCCGGATCTGAGGAGCGCCGGGCGGCGATGGCATGGAGACGGATCGAATACCACGGAGGCAGTGAGGTTGTGGACCTCGCCATTCGCGGGGACCAGATCACCATAACCGGCCGGGTAACCGACGCCCAGGGTAGGCCAGTAGGCGGCGCGAAAGTGCGGGGGAGTCCGGATCCGATGCCAGAGACATCCGAGGGAGGTCGAGATGAACCCTGGAGGCCAACGGTGACCCCGGCTGACGGGACGTACGAGATCCAAGGGATTGCCCCCCCTGACCTATGGCTGCTGGCTGGATATCTCAGAGGAGGCAATCCGACCTTTGAAAAGGGAAATCCCCCGTTTTTCGTTGACTTGCGGGTCACGGCCAACGGATTCGCCGAAGGAAAAGTTCGTGTGCCAATCGTCACCGGGGATCTGGCGGCGGCGGGACGGCGTTACCTACGGATTTTGTGCGCGATCGACCCGCTAATCAAGTCGGGAGGTCAAGAGAAGGAGCCGAGCCTCCCCGCCAGCACGCACAATACGATCACGGGCATCGATGTGATGCTCAAGGAGGTGGCTTCCGAGCGGAAGTAGACGCGTGCACATGGGGAGGCAGGCGACCCGCATGAATGCGCGATCGATAGCATTTGCAATTGCGCTGCTTCCTTTGACGGTTGATGCATCCGACTCGGCGTTGTCCCTGCTTCCGCCTTCAGGAATGACGCGGGCGGATCTCTGTCGGGCAGACACCGTAGATGTTCCCCGGGCCGCCCTGATCCTCTGTCCGGGCCGCAACGGAAACGGGAAGAGCCTCGCCGACGATCCTGTATGGCGGACATTTGCCAAGGAACACCATCTGGGGCTGGTCGGGATCTCCTTCGCGTCCGAATCCGCCGATCTTCGCAACGGCCGGGGATACTATAACGCGCGCCACGGATCGGGTGGAATCCTGCTCGACGGCATCAAGAAATTATACGGTCGCGATCTGCCTTTGGTGATCTATGGATTCTCTGGAGGGGCGCATTTCACCTCCCGGTTCGTCGAGTGGAAGCCGGAACGTGTCGTCGCATGGTGCGCCTATTCGGCCGCTTGGTGGGACGAGCCGAAGGCGTCGGACGACGCGCCTCCCGGCATTGTGGCTTGCGGCGGCGACGACGAGCGACTCGGGGCTTCGATGACCTATTTCAAACAAGGCCGCGCGGCCGGAAAGCCCTGGTTGTGGGTCGGCGTTTCGGGCAACGACCATTCACCGGACCGGAGGCTTGAATCGTTTGCGAGACGCTACTTCGCGGCTGTCCTTACATGCCCACGAAGGGCCGACGTGGCGCGGACTGGCCTTTGGGTCGACATTGACACGATGGAAACGGTCTCCGTCGACTTCGTGAACCTTTTCCCGTCGGTCACGGGATGGCTGCCGACGGCTGGGATGCTGGAATGCTGGCAGGCGCTGAACGGACGGCCGACGGCGCGGCCCACTAAACCATAAAGATTCGTTCGACGATGCGTCTGACTCGCCTGGTCGCGTTGCTCGCTGCCCCGATCCTGGGAGGTGGTTCCCTTGTCCCCGCCGCCGAGGAGACCAGCCTGAGGGCGATAAAGACCCAAGGCGTCGGCGCTGGGCAGGTAAACATCATCGAACACATCGTCAGAACGCCCAACGCCGTGCAACCCACGATCACCCTGTTCCTGCGTCTTCCTGACGAAGTAAAGAATGCCGCAAAGACGAAAGGGGTGCTTGCCCTCTGTCTGCTGGGGGACGATCCCGTCGATATCAGGAACCGCCTGTATGAGATGGACCAAGCCAAGGGTGAGGGGCGGCTCATGCGGTTCGCCGTGGAACGTAAGTTGGCGATTCTCTGTTGGGGATCGCGGCGGCTCTGGAATCCCTATGCCAATTGGGACGAGCAGACCGCCAAGACCAGCAAACAAATGGATGAAGCGTTCGACGACGTCTCGGCGGCGTGGGCCAAGGGCGTCGATGATCTGTGCCGGAAACACGAGCTGCCGAACAGGGGATTCGTGATGTGGGGCCTGTCGGAGTCGGCGCAGTACGGAGCGCGGTTGGCGTTGCGAATACCTCACTACTTTCTTGCCGTGCACATTCACGTACCAAGCAGTTTCGATCAACCGACGCCGGAGGCGAATGGCGTGCTTTGGTGCCTGACCACCGGAGATAAGGAAAGCGGATACGATCGCTCCCTGCGCTTCCAAGACAGATTGCAGGAAACCGCCTGATCGGTCCAGGGGTTCCCTGTTCCTGCAACGTCCGATAGCGTTCCCTTATGTTGCATTTTCCCGCCCCCCCGGTTGACCCCCCTCCCGAGGCCCACCCCGCCCCCGATTTTCCCGCCGAATCCCCGTCCCCCCCGCCTCCCCGGAGGGTATAATTTCCCGGACATGGGGCATTTATAGTTCCTATGGTTCGGAGGACGGCATGAACACGGTTCGGCGCACGGTCCGGAGTGTTCTGGCGTTGACCTTAGCCGCGGTCATCCCGGCCTGCGGCGGAGGTGGGGGCGGCGGAGGCGGCGCTCCTACGCCCGGCAGCGCGCCCGGGGCCTTCAACCTCCTGACACCGGCCGATGTCGCGACCGGCCTCTCCCTCACGCCAACCTTGACCTGGGAGAACGCCTCGGACGAAGTGACCTACACCCTCCAGATCGATACCGACAATCTTTTCACGGCGCCGCTTGTCTATTCCGCCACGTCATTGGCCGTCGACACGACGAGCCACCCGGTCCCGGCCGCGACGTTCTCGGCCGGAACGACCTATTTCTGGCGCGTCTCCGCGGTGAACGCGTCGGGCACGACGACGGCCGCCAACGCGCCTCGTTCGTTCACAACCGGCCCGGCTCCCGGCTCCTTCAATCTCCTGACGCCCGCCGATGCCGCGATCGGCGTTTCGCTCACGCCCACCTTGACTTGGGAGAACACCTCCGATGAGGTGACCTACACCGTCGAGATCGATACCGACAATCTCTTCACGGCGCCGTTCGTCTATTCCGCCGCGTCATTGGCCGTCGACACGACGAGCCACCCGGTCCCGGCCGCGACGCTCTCAGGCGGAACGACGTACTTCTGGCGCGTCTTGGCACTAAACGCGTCGGGCACGACGACGGCCGCCAACGCGCCCCGCTCGTTCACGACCGCAGCGGTCCCCACTCCCTTCAACCACGCCCGGGGTGTCGACTATCAGGTCTGGGCCATCGCGGCCGCGGCCGACGGCTCGGGCGACGTCTACGTGGGCGGTGAGCTCCGCTCCTTCGTCGGCCAGGCGATCGGCGGCATCTGCCGGCTCAACTTCGACGGCAGCTACGACTCCAACTTCGTGATGGGCACGGGCACGCGGACCGGCCACGTCCGCGCGATCGCGCCCCTTGCCGACGGCGACGTCTATGTCGGCGGCGAGTTCGGCGAGTACAACCTCACCTCCGTCAACCGCATCGTGCGCCTGAACTCCGACGGGACGATCGACGCGGGCTTCGCGATCGGGACGGGCTTTAATGGGCAGGTCAACGCGGTCACGCAGGACGGATCGGGCAACATCTATGTGGGCGGCACGTTCACGGACTACAACGGCACGACGGTCAACCGGATCGTGCGCCTCACGAGCACCGGCGTGATCGATGGTGGGTTCGCCACCGGCACCGCTTTTTCGGCCGTCGGAAGCTACGTCGCGGCCATCACGGTCGACGGCTCGGGCAACGTCGTCGTCGGCGGTCAGTTCTCGACCTACAACAGCACGGGCGTGAGCAACATCGTGCGGCTTACGAGCGCTGGAGCGATCGACGGCACCTTCACCGCGACCTCCGGCGGGCTCGTCAACGCGATCGCGGTCGCGGCCGACGCCACGGGCGACCTCTTTGTGGGAGGCACCTTCTCCACGTTCAATGGGGCGGCGCAGAACCGCCTCGTCCGCATCACCTCGACAGGGGCGACCGTCGGCATCTTTGTGGCCGGCAACCTCAACAACAGCGTGAACAGGCTCGTCCCCTCGGGGAGCGGCGTCTACGTAGGCGGCCTCTTCACGGCCTACGGGGTCACGGCCGTGGGCCGGGTCATGCGGCTCGACAGCGCCGGCGCGATCGACGCCGCCTTCGCGACGGGGACGGGGTTCAACAGCGACGTGCAGACGATCGCGCCCGACGGGGCAGGCGGGGTCTTGGCCGGGGGTCTCTTCACGGCCTACAACGGGGTCGGAGTTGACCGCGCGGCCTGCCTGAACGCGACGGGGACCCTGGTCAACCTGCCGAGCGGGGCGGGCTTCAGCAACCCGGTGAACACGGTCGCGTTCGTGCCGTCGACCACGGACGTCTACGTCGGCGGGACATTCACTCATTACGACGGCACGCAGAAGCGCGGCTTGGCGCGGCTGAACTCGGACGGGACGATCGACGCCACGCTCGACGTCGGAACGGGCTTTGTAGGGTTCGTGAACGCGCTGGCGGTCGCCTCGGACGGCGACCTCTACGTGGGAGGCAGTATCACCTCTTATAAGGGGGCCGCGTTGGGGCTTGGGATCGTGCGCCTTAACCCGGACGGCACGGTCGACGCCGGCTTCACCACCGGAGGGACCGGCTTTAACGGCGCGGTGTGGGCGATGGCGATGGCTTCGGACGCGACCGGGGACATCTATGTGGCCGGACTGTTCACGACCTGGAAGGGGGCGGCCGCGAATCGCATCGTGCGGCTCGATCCCACGGGGACGATCGTCGGCTCGTTCGCGACCGGCACGGGATTCGACGCCGGTGTCTTCGCGATCGCGATCGACGGCTCCGGCAACGTGGTCGCGGGCGGGGACTTCAGCGATTACAACGGAACGTCCTCGATCCGGATCGCGCGGCTCAGCTCCACCGGAGTCGTCGACGCGGCGTTCTCGACGGCGACGGGGACGGGCTTCAACGGCGTCGTCAACGCGCTCGTGATCGACGGGTCCGGCGACATTTACGCGGCCGGCGGTTTTGGTCAGTTCAACAGCGGGACGGCGAGCCGGCTGGCTCGGCTGAACTCGGACGGCAGTGCCGATGGGGGCTTCAGCACGGGGACCGGCTTCAACGGGATCGCGAACGCCCTCGCCGTCGCGCCGGGGAACGACGTCTACGTGGGCGGAAGCTTCAGCTCGTACAAGTCCTCGTCCGTTCGGCCGCTGGTCCGGCTGAACTCCGACGGCTCGGTGGACGGGGGCTTCCCGGCCTCGATCGCGGCGACGACTTACGCCCCAGGGACTGTGAATGTCATCGCCATGTTGCCCGACGCCAGCGGCCGGCTTTACAAGGGCGGCAACATCACGACATGGGCGGGAACGACCATGGACTTCTTCGCCCGGCTGACCGCGGCAGGGGCGGTCGAGTAGTCCGCCCAGAAGGCACCTGAGGAGCTTTCAGGCCTGCTCCTCCTTCAGCGCTTTGCGGGGCATCAGCGCCGCGAGCCGATGGTGGCGCCAAACGACTTGATATTCATCTGGCAAGCGCTTCCTTACCGCTTCAACCCCTTTCGTGCGAGAAGTCTGTTGTACGCCTTGAGCTACGAAGTGGGCTTCTTGAGCATCGTAATCGGCCTAAGCTCCCGTTCCGAGAACCGGGACGCACGCCGTCGGCCATTGAGATACCGGACGGAATTCTGGACCTTGGCCGGGAGCTGGAACAGCGCCAGGAGTTGCGATGCACGGGCTGAGGTCATCCCTTCCGCGCGAGCGAGGCTGGAAAGGGAGGAATGCTGCCTTCGCTTCGCTTGCAGGGCGACCTCGATCGGGTTAGGAAGGACTTCAGGGAATCGCTCTTCAGGCTTGCCAACGAAGATATTGGCCCGCCTGCCGTGGCGGATCAGGGCCGTCTCAAAGGAATCCCGGTAGGAGGTTCAAATCCATTTCCTTGTCACGGCCGGTGGGGGAGCCCAGGGTTCGGCGTCCGCGCGGACACGGTAATGGTAGCGGATGATTGTCATGAGGTTGCACTTCAGGACGTCCGCGCGGCGGTGGCCCAAAGGACCGGCCGATCGAGAAGGTCTGCGCGGGACAGGTCCCGGTCGGTGGTCCCTATGTGATCGGTGAACGATCTGGGTCTTCCACGCCTTCTCGGATCGCTCGACGCAATCCCTCCTCAATCCAGAGGCGAATCACGACCTGGTAGCGCAACTCGTGCTGGTGGGCAACCTCTTTGGGCAACTCAAGGAGATCCTGGTCCACACGGAGCAAAACATTTCAAGTACAGCAACGGTTACTCAGTTGAGCGAGGTCGGGAAGCGCTTGGCCTTGGATCTTGCAGTTAATGCCGGCAAGATTCAGATCCAGGGGGCTGGCATGCTGGATAAGCTAACCGGTCATTAGCAACGAGGATTCCTTGATTAATTCGGAAGATATACTGATTGAATGCGCAGAATCACTCCACAAAGTGAGCCTGACGATTGGCGATATAGTCGTCATGACCGAGCAGCCGCATACCTATTCGACGTGCAGGCAAGTAGGTGCAGATGTCTTATCGTCCTTAACGAGTGAACTACGTACGATCGCGGGAAGACTTGGTGAACTGACAAGCGAAATCGGTGGCAAGGTTGCGAAGTTTATACTCGGGGTGGTTACCGCGCTAGAGGAGCTTGTTGCGACATCCCGAGCAGAAGAGTCAATAGACAGGTGAAGGCCCGTGATTATAGCCTCCCGGGAGGGCGGTGGGGGGGGCGAATCCTGGACGGATGTGACCCGCAAAGACACCGGAGGCCGCGGCGTGACGCCGCGTTATGTTTCGTAACGCGAGAGGGCCGGGCCTTATGGGACGCTTCATCCGTTCCCATGACGGCGAGTTGCCCTGCCGGATGGGGCCCGTTGACCGATGCCTGTTGCCAGGACCCGGGACCGGACGCCCCTTGGATGCGGGTTCATCATGTCGATAATCGTGGACGAAAATCGTAATGTATAGGGCCGGACGCACGGGGGCGGTTCCGCGGAGGCGGCGGCGCGAGCTGAACAAGGAGAGATCGAGTTGAGCGACGAGCGGTCGGCGGCTTCTCCCGGCTTGAATCTGCTCCGGGTGCCCGGGATCCGGGCGCTCCTGCTCTGGCGCGGATTCCCGGAGGTCTTTCAGGCGATCATGCTCGCCGCCTTTGTCGCCCTGGCCGTCGTCGGCTGGGGCCGCCTTGCCCCCGAGGGCGCCAATCCCAAGCTCTATGCGAAGGCCAACCTCGTCAACCTCGCGATCTGGGGCCTCTGGTGGCCCGCCATCGTGTGGATCACCGTCCTCGCGGGGCGCGCCTGGTGCATGGCCTGCCCGCTCCAGCTCGTGTCGGACACCGCCGAGAGGCTGGGGCGCCGGCTGGGGATCCCGCAGGGGCGGATCGGCGGTTGGGTGGCGGGGGGATGGTTTGCGCTCCTCCTCTTCGTTATCCTCCAGATGCTCGTCCCCGGCGTCCAGATCCACCGCGTGCCCTGGTACACGTCCATCTTCCTCGTCGTGATGCTGACGGGGGCGTTCGCCGCGGGCCTTCTGCTCCGGGACCGCGCGTTCTGCCGCGGGGTCTGCCCGGTGGCGCTCCTGCTCAACGCCTACGGGCGAGGCGGGATGCTGGCCGTGCGCGCCGGCGCGCCGGACGCCCTCCCGGCCGGGGCCTATCGCTGCCCCACGCTGCTCAATCCGCCCCGCGTGAACTCGAACAAGGACTGCCTCCTCTGCGCCCGGTGCGTCCAGCTCCGCGCGCCGCAGGAGATGCGGTACGTCCTGCGCGCGCCGTTCAGCGGAGCCGACGCCCGCGAGCCGCTGGCCTCGTGGCCGGTGACGCTCTTCGTGATGGTCGTCTCCGGATTCGTGACCTACGAGCTGTGCGGCGTATGGAAAGCGGCGGACCCGGTCTTCCTGTGGGTTCCGCGGAAGGCGGCCGAGGCCCTCCACGCCGGGCCGGCGGCCGGCTGGATCCAGGGAGTCTGGACGGTGGGCGTCGTGCCGTTGATCCTCTGGCTGGCGCTCGGGGCGGCGGCGCGGCTCCTGGGGGGCGCGGCGTCGCTGGGGGAGGCGTGGCGACGCCTGGCTCTGCCGGCGGCGGTGATCGTGGCGGCCGGGCACATGGCCAAGGGTCTGGAGAAGTTCACGTCGTGGGCGGGCTTCCTGCCCCACGCCTGGGCCGAGCCGGGCGGGGCGCGGACGGCCCTGCGGATGGCCGCCAAGGCGATGCCCCAGCCCGCGGCGTGGCTGTCGCCCCCGGCGCTCTCGGCCGTCGCGATGCTGGTCGTGGCGGCGGCCGTCGGGCTGGCGCTCCGCGAGTCGCGGCTGGCGGATCCCGGGAGGCGCCGCGCCCGGGCCGTCCCCCTCCTCCTGCTGGGCGGCTTCTATTTCTTCCTGGTCTTCGGCTGGGGGAAGTAGCCCTACTTCGCGCGCCCGAACAGCTTGTCCGCGAAGTCCATGTAGCACTTCCAGTCGAAGAGCGTCAGGTTGTGCTTCCCCTCGCGGATGTGGTAGGCCATCCCGTCGCCGTGGAGGGGCTCGCCGATGGGGGGCATCTCCTTCGCGTCGAGGCCCTTCTTCCCGAAGAGGCGGTAGACGGGAACGGCGTGGACGGCGCTCTGGAACTCGCCCCGCGGATCGGCCCAGAGGTCCTGGTCGGCGCTGGCGACGCAGACCGCCCGCGGGGCCATGAGGGCCACGAGCAGGTGCTGGTCCACCGGCAGGGCCTCCTCGCGGTCGTTGTACGACTTGAAGTTCTCGCAGAACCAGTGGGGGAAGGACTTGTTGATCCGCGCCACCGTCTCCTTCTCCTTGACCTTCCGGCGGCTCAGGGCCGCCCCGCCGCAGCCGGAATCGTTGGAGCAGGCGATGGCGAACCGCTCGTCCTCGGCGCCCGCCCCGAGCGCGGCCTTGCCGCCGCGCGAGTGGCCGATCACGGCGACCTTGTCCCGGGCGATGTCCCGGTCCGTCTCGAAATAATCCATCACCCGGCTCGCGCCCCAGGCCCAGGCGGCGATCGTCCCCCAGGCGTCCGGCGGCCGCGCCCCGGCGTCGAGCATCCCGTGGATGCCGTCCTTGAAGCCGTCGTGCTTGTCGGGGTCCACGTCGGAGTTGAGGAAGGCGGCGATGGCGTAGCCGCGCGCCACGGCCTCCTCCGCCGGCCAGAACTCGCTCTTCTCCTTCCGCGTCGGGTCGATGTTCTTCGCCTCGCGGTTGCAGATGAGGAGGAACGCGGGGACGGGCTTGGGGGGCTTGTTGGGGACGAAGAGCACGAGGCGGATGACGAGCGACTTCCCGCCGGCGGAGACCGTGATGTCGACCTGCCTGAGGGTGGCCGCGCCGTCCATCGCCTTGGGATCCTCGTTCACGACCTTGAAGGCCTTCTGATAGGGCGTCGCGGGGACGCGGCCGTAGACGTGCTTGCGGAAGAGCTCCAGGACCTCCGGGCGGCGGACCTTCTTCCAATCCTCGGCGGTCGTGATCTTCTTCCCGTCGGCGGCGACGAGGGGATCGGGCAGGGTGAAGGCCGGCATGTCGGGCGGGTCGGGCCGGAACCGGCGTTTCCCTTCCTGGGCGGGGGAGGACGCCAGGACGACCAAGAAGACCAGCAAGTGGCGCATGTCGGGCTCCTTCTCGGTGCCTACGACAAAATGGACGGTCTATTTTGTCGGATCCCTCAGCTCCGCGCGGCGCGGATCAGGGCGCGGACGTTCTCCTCGGGGGCCGTGGCCGGGATGGCGCACCCGGCGTTGAGGATGAACCGCGGGGTGTCGGCGAAGAGCGCGATCAGCTCCCGCGCCTTCGCCTCGACCTGCGCCGGGGTCCCCAAGGCCAGCACGGCGCTCGGGTCGATGTTCCCGATGAAAGTCGTGCGGTCCTTCATCTTCGCGTGCGCCCGGACGACGTCCGTCTTGTAGTCGAGCTCGAGGCCGTCGGCGCCCGTGGAGATCATGTCGTCGAGGATGCGCGTGGTGTTGCCGCAGACGTGGAGGACGTAGGGGAGCCCGAGGCGGCGGGCCTCCTCCGCGACGCGCCTCTCGTAGGGCAGGGCGAATCGGCGGTAGAGGGCGGGGGAGACGAGGTCGGGCCCCGCGGGGCTGTCGCCGTTCGAGACCATGGGGACGCCCGTCGCGGCCATGAGGCGGACGAGCTGGAGGATCGCCCCCGTGCAGTACTCCAGCAGGCGATGAGCCGCCTCATCGAGCTTCGGATCCATGAGGTCCATCATCCATTCGGCGGGGCCCCGCACGAGGCCCGCGAGGGAAAACGGGCACTGGTCGCAGTTGCCGCGGACGTAGACCTCGCCGCCGAAGCGCTTCTGGAGGATGGAGGCCGCCTCGACCAGGGTCTGGACGGCGAAGTACCGGCCGACGTCGGGGGGCGGGAGGTCCCGCACGGCATCGAGGGACGGGATCATCCCTTCGTGGCAGCGGCCGGGCTGGTCCTCGGGGAGGTCCACGGGGACGCCCACGGCGCCGGCGAGCACGGCGGTGTCGAGGTCCAGGAGGATGCCGTCATGGCCGTACTTCCCGACGGCCCGGACGTGGACCCGGGCGGCGGCCTCGGGGTCGCGGCGGTACCGTTCCATGGAGACGCCGGCCTCGCGGGCGGCGTGCATGAAGTTATGGAGCATGACGGGGACGGCGTCGGGCCGCTCGCCCCGCAGGGCGGCGGCGATGCGCTGGAAGCCGTTCATGGCCGCCGCTCATGGTAGCATGGCGCGGCCCCGGGGACTATAATCCGCGGGAACCCGTTCTCGGAGGATCAGCACCCATGAACCGAAGCTCGATCGCGAGGCTCGCCCTTCTCATGTCCGCGGCGCTGTCGGCCGCGGCGTCCGCCGCTCCCCCCGACGAGATCCCGGCCCAGCGCGACGCCCGCATGGCCTGGTTCCGCGAGGCCCGGTTCGGCCTGTTCATCCACTGGGGCGTCTATTCCGTCCCCGCCGGCGAGTGGAAGGGGAACAGGAACTACGGCGAATGGTTCATGGAAGAGACCAAGATGCCGGTGAGCGAATACGAGAAGTTCGCCGCCCAATTCAACCCGGTGAAGTTCGACGCGAAGGAATGGGCGCGCATGGCCAAAGATGCCGGCATGAAATACATCGTCATCACCAGCAAGCACCACGACGGGTTCGGCATGTACCGCTCGAAGCTCACGGACTGGTGCATCGCGGGCACGCCGTTCCCGCGCGACCCGCTCAAGGAGCTCGCCGACGCCTGCAAGGAGGCCGGCCTGCGCCTCTGCTTCTACCACTCGATCATGGACTGGCACCACCCCGACTGGGGCACGCGCCGCAAGTGGAACGACAAGGCCCCCGCCGCCCCGCCCGACATGGACCGCTACGTCGAGTTCATGAAGGGCCAGCTCAGGGAACTGCTCACCGGCTACGGCCCCATCGGCATCGCGTGGTTCGACGGCGAGTGGGAAGGGCCCTGGACCCATGAGCGCGGGGTCGACCTCAACAACTTCGTCCGCGGCCTCCAGCCCGCCATCATCGTCAACAACCGCGTCGGCAAGGGCCGTTCCGGGATGCAGGGCATGGACAAGGGCAAGGGCGTGGGCGACTACGGCACCCCCGAGCAGGAGATCCCGCCCACCGGCTTCGGCCCCGGCGTGGACTGGGAGTCGTGCATGACGATGAACAACCACTGGGGCTACAACAAGCACGACCAGAACTGGAAGTCCACGCGCACGCTCCTGCGCAACCTGATCGACTGCGCGAGCAAGGGCGGCAACTACCTCCTCAACGTCGGGCCCACCTCCGAGGGGCTCATCCCGGAGCCCAGCGTCCAGCGCCTGGCCGAGATGGGGAAGTGGATGAAGGTCAACGGCGAGGCCGTCTACGGCACCACGGCGAGCCCGTTCAAGAGGCTCCCCTGGGGCAAGTGCACCCAGAAGCCGGGCCGGCTGTACCTCCTCGTCTACGACTGGCCCAGGGACGGCCGCCTCGCCGTGCCGATCGAGAGCGAGGTCCGGAAGGCGGCGCTCCTGGCCTCGCGCGAGGCGCTGAAGACGGAGAAGTCCGAGGGGGGCGTGACGGTCCTCGTGCCGGCGGCCGCCCCCGACGCCGACGCGAGCGTCGTCGTCCTGGAGATCGAGGGCGCGGCTAAGGTCCCGGCGACCGCCTCGGCCGTCAAGCAGGCCGCCGACGGCACGCTGGCGCTGAAGGCTTCCGACGCCGAGCTGGTGGGCCACACCATCCAGCTCGAGACCAAGGCCGACGGCGCGCCCAACATCGGGCACTGGACCGACGCGAAGGACTCCGTCCAGTGGAACGCGCTGATCAGCCGGCCGGGGGCGTTCGACGTCGAGATCGACTATGCCTGCGAGCCGGGCAGTGAAGGCAGTGAGTGCGTCCTGGCCTTCGGCAAGGAGCAGGTCGAGTTCAAGGTCAAGGCCACCGGCGGCTGGGGGAATTTCCGCAGCGAGACCGTGGGGCGGTGCCGGATCGAGGGCGCGGGGCCGGTGGCGGTCACGGTGAAGGCGAAGACCAAGCCCGGGATCGGCGTCGTCAACCTGCGCGCCGTCACCCTGAAGCCGGCCAAATGACCACGGGACGCCTCGCCCCGAGCCCCACGGGATCGCTCCATTTCGGCAACGCGCGGACGTTCCTCTGGGCCTGGCTCTCGGCGCGCTCCCGCGGCGGCCGGGTGCTCCTGCGCGTGGAGGACCTCGACACGCCGCGCGTGAAGCCGGGCGTCGTGGAGAAGATGCTCGACGGCCTGCGCTGGCTCGGCCTGGACTGGGACGGCGAGGTTCCCGTCCAGAGCGCCCGGCGGGATTATTACCGGGAGGCTGGAGCCGTTCCTCTTCCCCTGCCGCTGTTCCCGGGCCGACGTGGCCGCCGCCGGGAGCGCCCCCCACGAGGGGGAGTCGGAGCCGCGCTACCCGGGGACGTGCCGCGCCTGGCGCGGCGAGGCGAGGTCCTGGCGGTTCCGCGTGGAGCCCGGCCCCGTGGAGTTCGAGGACCGGCTCTTCGGGAGGCAGTCGGTCGACGTGGCCGCCGCGGTGGGCGATTTCGTGGCGGCCAAGGCCCCCGACCAGCCCGCCTACCAGCTCGCCGTCGTGGCGGACGACATCGCCATGGGGGTGACGGAAGTGGTGCGGGGGGACGACCTCATCCCGTCGACGGCGCGGCAGATCCTCCTCTACCGGGCGCTGGGGGCCGCGCCGCCGGAGTGGGGCCACGTCCCTCTCGTGGTGGGGCCGGACGGGAAGCGCCTGGCCAAGCGCCACGGCGACGCCCGCATCGCCGCCCTGCGCGGCGCGGGCGTGCCGCCCGAGCGGATCGTCGGGGCGCTGGCGGAGTCGTCCGGCCTGGGCGCGGGCCCCGCGATGCCGCGCGACCTCCTCGGCCGATGGTCCTGGGGCCGGGTCTCCCGCGCCCGCCTCGTCCTGACGCCGGAGTTCCTCGCGTCCCTGCGCCGCGGCTGATCTCACTCTTCCCGCAAGGCCACGATGGGGTCCACCGCCGCGGCCTTCACGGCCGGGAAGGTGCCGAAGGCCACTCCCGTGGCCGCGGCCACGACGAACGCCAGGACGATCGCCAGGCCCGAGACCACGGTGGGCCACCCCGCGGCCGCCTGGATCACCCGCGAGCCCGCCATCCCCAGCACCACGCCCGCCGCGCCCCCCAGGAGCGACAGCGCCACGCTCTCCATCAGGAACTGCCGGCGGATGTCCCGCTTGCGCGCCCCCAGCGCCCGGCGGGTCCCGATCTCCTTCCGCCGCTCGGCCACGTTGGCCAGCATGATGTTCATGATGCCGATCCCGCCCACCAGGAGCGACAGCGCCGCGATCGACGCCATCACGATCGTGAACGTCCTCTGCGTCCTCTGGCTCTGGCGCAGGAGCTCCAGCGGCACCACCACCTCGAAGTCCCCCAGCGGGTGCGCCCGCTCCAGGGCCCGCTTGAGGAGCCGCCCCACGGACGGGATGGCCTCCTCGTCCCGCACCCGGAGGATCGCCTCGTCCACCTCCACGCGGACCGCCTCCATCGTCCCCTGCGAGCCCTTGATGGAGGTCATCCCGAACGCCTCCATGACCGCCGAGTACGGGACGTAGGCCTGGTTGTTGAGGTCCGTCACGGAAATCGCACTGCCGCCGCGGATCGTCTTGTCCTCCATGACGCCCACCACGCGGAAGTATTGGGAGCCCACCTTGACGTCCTCGCCGGCCCAGGGGCGCGCGCGGAAAAGCTTGCGGCGCGCCTCCGCCCCCAGCACGCACACCCGCCGCGCCTCGCGCTCGTCCAGGTCCGTCAGGAACCGTCCCGCCTCCGCCCGGTAGTCCAGGACGTCCGAGAACTCCGGCGTGGTCCCCACCACGCGGATGTCGGTCTTGACGTCCCGGGCCCAGACGTCCTTGCGCACCTGGCGGAGCGGGACGGCCTCCAGGATGTCCGCCGAGAGCGCGCGGAAGTGGTCCAGCTCCGCGCGCCGGACGCCGTAGCTGAAGACCCAGCCGCCCTGCTGGGACTGCTCCTCCTGCTTCCGCTCGGTGATGACGGGCTTGACGCTGCGGACGCGGACGTTGTTGACCCCCATCACGCGGATCTGCTCCAGGGTCTCCCGCCGCGCGCCGTCGCTGATCGAGAGCATGGCGATCACGGCCGCCACGCCGATCACGATGCCGAGCATCGTGAGGACCGCGCGGACCTTCTGGAGGCCCAGGCTCCTCAGGGCCAGCTTCAGCGTCTCAAGCAGGCTCATTCTGGAGCGCCCCGTCCCGGAGGCGGACCACGCGCGACGTGCGCCGGCCCAGCTCCGGGTTGTGCGTGACCATGACGATCGTGCGCCCCTTGCGGTGGAGGCCGTCGAGCATCCCCGCGACGACCTCGGCGGTGGCGGTGTCCAGGTTCCCCGTGGGCTCGTCGGCGAGGACGAGGACGGGATCGTTGGCCAGCGCGCGGGCGATGGCCACGCGCTGTTTCTCGCCGCCGGAGAGCTCGCCGGGGCGGTGCGTCCGGCGGGGGCCGAGCCCCACCTCCCCCACGAGCGCCTCGGCGCGCCGGCGGCGGTCCGCCGCGGGCACGCCCGCGTAGAGCATCGGGACCTCGACGTTGCCGAGGACGTCGATCTGGGGGAAGAGGTTGAAGGCCTGGAAGATGAACCCGATCGACCGGTTGCGGATCCGCGAGCGCTCGTCGTCGTCGAGCCCGCCGACCTCGCGGCCGTCGAGGGCGTAGGAGCCCGAGGTGGGCGTGTCCAGGAGCCCCAGCAGGTGGAGGAGGGTGGACTTGCCGGAGCCGGAGGGGCCCATGACGGCCACGTACTCGCCGCGGGCGATCTCCAGGGTGATGCCGCGGAGGGCGGCCACGGGGTCGGCGCCCTTGGCGTACTGGCGGCTCAGGCGGTCCAGGCGGACGATGGGGGATTCGGTCATTTCTTCAGCGGATCGTAGAGGGCGACCTTCTCGCCCTCCTTGAGGCCCTCGAGGACCTCCACGTAGTCGGCCGAGGTGCGCCCCGTCTTGACCGCCCTCGCCTCGGGGGCACCCGCCCCGAGGACGTAGCAGGAGACCTTGCCCTCCTTCTCGAAGACGGCGTCGAGCGGGACGTGGAGCGCCCCCTTGACCTCCTCCACGGCGATCTCCACCTTGCACTTCATCCCTGGCTTGAGCCGCGCGTCCACGCCCTCGAGGTCGAGCTCCACGTCGAACTTGCTCCGCCCGCCGTCGGACTCCCAGAAGCCGGCGCGGGTCACCACCGTGCTGACGACCCGGATCGCGGACTTCATCGAGAGGTCGGGGAGCGCCTCGGGGCGGATCGCCGCCTTCATGCCGGGCTTCACCTTGTTCACGTCCGCCTCGCTGATGCCGACCTTCACCTTGAAGGCCGACAGGTCGGGGACCGTCATCAGGGTCTGGTGGGGCTGGGCCTTCTCCCCCACGACCAGCTTGTCCTCCTGGCGCCACCAGCGGTTGTCCAGGTCGCCGTGGAGGACGATCCCGTCCACCGGGGCCTTGAGCGTGAGGCGCTCGCGGTCGCGCTTGAGCTTCTCCAGGCGCTCCTCCTTCTCCTTGAGGGCGCTCTCGGCCCGCAGGAGGGCGGAGCGCTTCTGCGCCGCCTGGGCCTCGGTGGCCCCCTTCTTGCCGTCGAGCCACGACTTCCGGTCCCGCACCTCGTTGCGCAGGCGCTTGGTCTCCAGGGGGTGCGTGTAGCCCCGCAGGAGCTGGTGCGCCAGGGTGCTCAGATCGAGGTCCGTGGCCGCCTTGTTCATCGCCAGCTCCGCCCGCTTCAGCTCCGCCTCGGAGACCAGGTCCTTCTTCCTCATCTCCACCAGGACCTGGTGGTTCTTGGTGGCCTCGTCGAGCGCGTTCCGGGCCTCCACGATCTTGGCCTCGGCCTCCTTGATCTCCTTGGGGGCCTGGAGCTCCTCCCACTTCTTCAGGTTCATCTGGGCCGCCTCGTTGTCGTAGGCGGCCCGATCCAGGTCGATGCGGGTCTGCAGGAGCACGATGTTGAGGTCCTCGGTGGCCTGGACGACGTCGTTCCGGGCGGCCTGGACCTCCACCTCCGCCTGCGCGATCAGGCGGGAGATCTCGGCCTTGTCGCACTCCAGGACCACGTCGTCCTTCCGGACGGCGGTCCCCGCGGCGGACACCTGCGTGATCGTGAGCTGGCCCATGTAGACTTCGGGGGCGATCCGGAGCTCCATCGACTGCCGCGCGGCGAAGGTGCCCTGCTCCACGATCGTGATCGGGAAGTCGCCGCGCTTGACCGCGGCGTGGCCGCCGGCCTGGGCGGGGGGGGCCGCCGCGGGCCAGAGCCACCAGGCCAGGGCCGCCGCGGCCGGAAGGCCCAGCATCGCGAGTTTTCTCACTTGAGCCATTCTCCTTCGGGGTCCGTCTCGAGGCGCCCCACATGCTGGAGGAGCCGGAGCTGGGAGACCTTGGCGCTCACGAGCGCCTGCTGGTACGAGTTCTGGGACTGGAGGAGCTCGACCTGCGCGTCGATGACGTCGCGGTTCGTGGCGCGGCCGTTCTCGTAGTCGAGCTGGGCGCGCTCCAGCGTCTTCTGGGCGTCGTCGATGGCCCTCTGCTCGAATCCCATGGCGAGCTCCGCCTGCCGCAGGAGGACGAGGCGCGACTGGACGTCGCGCGTCACGGCGTCGCGGGCGCGCGGGGAAGCCCGTTCGGCCTGCCGGCAGGCGATCACGGCCTTCTGGTAGTCGCGCCGGAGGGCATGCCGGTCGAGGGGGATCTCGAAGCTCCCGGTCGCCGAGAAGGCGCGGGCGTCCGTCCCGTAGGGGTCCAGGAGGTGGTCGGGGGCGTCGGAGGCCCAGCTGTAGGAGACCGCGGCGTCAAGGCGTGCCTGGGTGGCGTTCTCGGCCAGGGCGAGGGCCCGGCGGGCGTCGTCCGCCCGGTCGCGGGCGGTGAGGGCGGCCGGATTCTTCTCGATCGCGGAGGCCACGGCCTCCTCCCGGTCGATCTTGAGCGGGCGGTACTCGATCCGCTGGGGGGCGAGATCGATCTCGACCTCCGGGGGGAGGCCGAGGTCGATCTTGAAGGCGTCGCGGGCGATCTTGACCTGCTCCACGGCGCGGGACAGGTCCGCCTCGGCGCGGGTCACCTGGAGCTGGGAGCGGAAGACGTCGGCGCGGGTCACGCGGCCGGCCTGCTCGAGGATCAGGGCGCGGTCGGCCAGCCTCCGGGCGCGGTCGAGGTTGATCTCGAAGTTCCGGATGGCGGTTCCCTGCTGGAGGAGCCCGAAGTAGCTCTCGACCACGCCCACCTGGAGCGAGAGGCGGCCGTAGTCGTAGAAACGGCGGCCGTAGACGTGCCGGCGCTCGGCGGAGACGAGCTCCTCGACGGCGGAACGGTATCCGGCTCCGCGGAGGAGGGGCTGGGCGTAGGAGACGGTGCCGGTCCCGCCGTAGGCGTCGCGGCCGGCGGGCTGGGAGCCCGTGTGCGTCCACGAGGCGGAGAGCGTCCCGCCGAGGGGCGTCTTCTGGGAGAGGGCCAGGGTGACGTCCTCGGCCATCGTGCGGGGCGCTTCGGGGGAGGAGCTGTAGGTGACGGAACCGGAAAGGGGCTCGACCACGGGCCACCAGCCGCGGCGGAGGACCTCGAGGGTGAGGAGGTCGACGTCGAGCGCCTCGCCCTCGGCGAGGAAGCCCGCGTTGTTCCGGAGCGCCAGCCGCAGGGCCTCCTTGAGGTCGAGCCGGATGACGACGCGGCCGTCGGGGAGCCGCTCGGCGGCGGAGGCCGGGGCGGCCTCCACGGGAGGCGTCAGCTCGGGGAAGGGGGCCTGCCGGAGGAGCCTGGCCATCTCCCGGTCGGAGACCCGGTGGGAGTCCTCGAAGCCGGTGGCGGAACAGCCGGCGCAGAGCGCCAGCGCGAGGAAGAATGCGGGTCGTCTCATGATCGTCTTCCCCACGGGCCCTCTTGTCCCTTTATATGACGACTGCGGAAAGGCGCGCGTTGGCGTCGAATGGACTCGGGGGGCGGCCCTTCCGACCGGGGGCGCGAAGGGCCCCTCGGTCCTGCGGCATGGGCTCCTGGGGCCGGAGGTCCCACCCTTCTTCAGGGGAGCGTCGCGGCGCTCCGCTGGACTTCGTTCAGATCCGTATTGCCGGACGCGTCCCGCGCCCGGACCACGAAGTAGTAGGTCGTGCCGGCGGCCAGGTCCGTGACCGTCGTGCCCCCGGGGCTCGACACGGAGACGTAGGGATCGGTGAAGTCGTAGTTGCCGGTGGCCGTCGAGAGGAAGACGTCGTAGGTGAGGCCGGGTTCGGGATCCACCCAGGCCAGGTCGATGGTCGTTTGGGCCGGATTCCCCGCGCTTGCGGCGCCGGAGAAGGAAGGGCGGATGATGTCGCCGGAGCTGGAGGTCGTGAACTGATAGTAGCCGCCGGCGTACGTCGTGCCGTCGGCGCCGGCGATGCCGCTCGTGAGCGTGACCTGGTAGGGCGTCGCGGCGTCCAGGGCGGCCGCGGGGACCATCCGGATTTCGTTCAGGTACGCCGCGTAGGATACGGGAGCGGAGACGGGCCCTCCGGCATTGGCCAGGACGACATTCGTGCTGGTGACCGTCGCGGGATTGAGCGCGCGGTCGAAGCGGATGTAGAGGACGGGCTGGCGGGGGACGCTGGCCTCGCCGTTGACGGGCGACAGGAAGGTGACGTCGAGGGGGGTGTCGTCCGATTTGCCGCAGGCCGGGACGAGGAGGGCCGCCGCCGCGAGCGGCAGGAGGCGCAGGCCCCAGCGGCCGAGGCCGGACGGCGGACGTCGGGTGCGGCTCGACATGTTGTTCTCCTTGGAATCGCGGGGAACGAACGGGTCCCCCAGGAACAGGACGGTGCCGGACCGCGGTTTCCGGCAGGCCGGGCCCGGTCCGCGGCGGCCCTCAAGCCCTCCAGGGGCGAGCGCGTTCCTGGTGGCGGCGGACCACCTCCCGGAGCGTCTGGCAGTTCCCCTTGAGCTGGAAGTCCAGCATGCCGACCGCGATGAAATCGGCGCCGTGCCGGAAGGCGTAGTCGAATCCCTCGCGGGGCAGGTACGCCCCGGCGGCCAGGACCTTGAAGGCGATCCACGGCTTGGCCACCGACTTCATGAACTCGATCGTCTCCTCGGGATTGATGCACCACATGTTGTCGTGCCAGCCCTCCCCGCCGGTGACCCAGATGAACTCCTTGCGGAGGGGCTTCGGGGTGGCCGAGAAGTAGTCGTCGCGATGCAGGGTCTTGACGTAGAAGTCGCAGGGCACGCCGGCCTTCTCGCATTCCATGGGCACCAGGAGCGAATGGCTCCCCACGCCGACCGGGAGGCCGTGGACCTTGGCCAGCTCGACCGCCCGGGCGAGCCGGTGCACCGCGTTGGCCCGCACGAGCCGGTCCCCGGAGACGCCCCAGACGTAGAGCGCCACGGCCCCGCTGTCCGCCTGCTTCTTGATGTGGTCCTTCAGCTTGGCTTCGTCCTGGTTCGGATCGACCTGGATGTGCGGGATGAACTGCATGTGCCCGCCCATCGTCCGGTTGTACTTCTCGATGTAGTTCGCCCCCGTCTCGAAGACCGTGTTGATCCCGAGGCCCTCCGCCAGCTGGAGGGTTTCGAGGATCTTCGCCTCCGTGGCGTAGGCCTTGAAGAGGCCGTCGACGTACTTGAGGTCGCGGGCATGCATCCAGCCGCCGATCAGGTTGCCCCCCAGCAGGAGGCGGCTGATCTTGGCTTTGCCGATGGCGCCGGCGGGCATTTCCGGGTCGGCCTTGGCGGGCGGCTTGGCCGGGGCGTCCTGGGCCCGGGCCCCGTCCCCCAGGGCCGCCAGCGCCCCGGCGGTCCCCAGCGTCCGGTTCAGGAAGGTGCGGCGGTCCATGGTCGATTCTCCTACAGGCGGTTCCCGGCGGGTGCCGGGCAAAGACTTCCAACAAATGATACGTCCAACTCGGCCGTCATGGCGTCCCGGCATCCCTCATTCCTTCAGGTCCAGGCACGCCAGGTCGCCCGCGTCGTTGCGGACGTAGAGGCGCCCTTTCGCCAGGGTCGGCATCGTCCAGCATCGGCCCTGGAGGACCTGCGCCCGGGCGATCTCCTTGAACCCGGCCGGCGACGCCTCGGCCGCCACGAGCTGGCCGTCCACGAGCAGGATCACGAGCTTGCCGTCGGCCGCCAGGAGGGAACCGAAGTGGTCGTCCTTCCGCCACAGGATCTCGCCGGTCGTCGGGTCCACGCAGTTCAGCCCCCGTCCGCGGGGGTTCTGCATGAGGCCGCCGAAGCCGTAGAGGTGGCCTTTCCAGAGGGCCGACGTGTTGGTGT
>CAYNDR010000033.1:438-1351 GCA_964395295.1 uncultured Planctomycetales bacterium | reverse complement strand
GCGGGGGGGTCCGGGCCGGCTTGGGCGGGGCCTCCGAGACGTCGAGCAGGACGGCGTCCATGCCGTGCGAGGTCGAGACGAGGACGCGCTCCCCGATCCAGAAGGGGTCGGTGATGTTCTCGCCGAAGGAGGTGGGCCAGGGGTGCTCCCAGAGGATCTTCCCGTCCGCGGCGTCGACGCCGCGCACGGCCTTTTCGCCCATCACGAGCATCACGGTGCGGTCGCCCGCGGGGCGGAAGACGGGCGTGGAGTAGCCGGCCTGGCCCTTGGGGTCGGAGGCCCAGACCGTCTTCCCGGTGGCCTTCTCCAGGCAGAGCCCGGCGGTCCCCGCGTTCAGGTAGAGGCGGTCGCCGAGGACCACGGGCGAGCCTTCGAAGCCCCAGTCGGGCGTCTTGGCGCCGGGGTCCTTCGCGATGTCCCGTTCCCAGATCGCCTTGCCCGAGGCCGCCTCCAGGCAGAAGACATGCCCCTTCTTGCTCACGATGAAGACGCGGTCGCCGTCCACGAGCGGCGTGGCGCCGGGGCCGCCCGCGTAGTTCCGGGGGAGGAGGGGGCAGGCGTAGGCGTGCGTCCAGAGCGCGGCGCCCGTCTCGGCGTCGAGGCAGGAGAGGGTGTCCCTGGCTTCGCGGTTGCCCATGGCGAAGGCGCGGCCGCGGGCCACGGCGATCGAGGCGTAGCCGGTGCCGACGTTCGCCTTCCAGAGGGCTTTGGTAACTGTTAAACCAAATCCCTCTTTAATCGACTTCTTTACAATAACTGTCGATGCTCTCTGTAATGCATTAACCTCTATATCATTGTGGGCTAACAATAAAATATGTATATCTTGGTCTTGCTTTGCCTTTTCTTTAACTTCTGCAAAGACCTTTAAGCCTTCAGGATCGTCGGTAGCAGTGCCACCGGCTAAGATAAGTTG
>CAYNDR010000033.1:0-428 GCA_964395295.1 uncultured Planctomycetales bacterium | reverse complement strand
GGCGGGCCAGTCGAAGTCCAGGCCCGTCTCGGCGGAAATCCCGTCCCGGCCGGGCCCGCGGAAGCACGGCCAGTCGGCGTCCTGGGCGGCGAAGGTGGGCAGGAGGAACGCCAGAGCCGCGGTCTTCATCGGGCCGTCAGATCCCCTTGGGGACCGCCCAGTGGCCGTCCCGGTAGGTGCGGCGGAGGAGGCGGGCGGCCTCCTCGTCGCCCTCGAGGGTCTCCTTCTCCGGGTCGATCTTCAGGGCGCGGCCGGTTCGGGCCACGATGTTTCCCAGGTGGCAGAGGGCGCTGGAGAGATGGTTGACCTCGATGTCGGCGTTGGGCTTCGCGCCGGTGCGGATGCACTACAGGAAGTTCGTGTGGTGGGGCGGGAGGCCCGAGCCAACCGGGCGCCCGGGCCCCGGCCCGATGCCGTGCGCGTAGCCG
>CAYNDR010000032.1:28513-30821 GCA_964395295.1 uncultured Planctomycetales bacterium | reverse complement strand
TCGCGGGGTCGTTCGACCTCGTCCCGGCCGCTTTGGGGGAGGGAGTCGTGGTCATCGGCGCCGTCCTCCTGGGCCTCGCCGGGAAATAAAAAAACGGGCGCGCCTGCGCGCGCCCGTTCTTGCATGCCTTGAACGGTTTCTAGCCCTGCGGCGGCCCGCTCGCGGGCGGCTGGGCCGCGAGCTCCACCGCCTTGTACCCGCCCTTGGACTTGAAGTAGAAGATCAGGCCCAAGTAGCACAGGAACATGATGAACGGGAGGATTGCGAACTTGGCCAGCACCTTCTGCTTGCAGTAGGCCAGGACCCCGTCGGTGCTCTTCGTGTCCGCCGCGAACTTGTCGATTGTCGCCTGGAAGGGTTCCATCTGAGGGGCGTCCTTGGCGGCCTCGGGGGCGATCTTCAGGATGTCCCCGTACCGCCGGGACAGGTCCGCCTTGGCATCGGCGTCCTTCTGATCGGCGATCTCCTTCTCGACGTCTTTCTTCAGGGCGGCCACGTTTTCCTTCAGCTTCTTGAGCTTCCCCTGGTCTTCTTCGCTTAGTGGTTTGGTCTTCTTGTCCTCTGTCATCTTCCGGATGTCGTGGATGTTCTTCATGGCCTGGAGCTGCCGGTCGTCGAAGGGCCGGAAAGTCATCAGGAAACTCGTGGCCTCTGGTTTCGTCACATTCTCGTAGATCGCCTTGTGGTCGTTCTTCAGCTTCGTATCCTTGTCCGCGTCCTGGAGGGTGCCCAGGAAGCTCCCGCCGATCACGCCTACGGAGATCATGCCCACGCCGGCGATGGAGTTGATCGTCATCGCGCCGCCCTTGGGGAACTGCTCGCAGACCACGCCGAGCGTGGTTGGCCAGTAGAAGGTCTTGCCCACTCCGTAGAGCGTGGCGCCGATAACCACGATTCCGACTGCAGGGGGAACCGGGACCATGGAGATCCAGACGAGGCCCATGGCGGCGATGGAGGCGCAGACGCACAGGAGGGTCAGCGGGGTGATCTTGTGCAGGATGGGGCCCGCGCAGAACCGCAGGATGAACATGATGACGGCCGTCAGGACCAGGATCCAGGGGCCTACACTCTTGCCCACGACGGACAGCATGATGTCGGTCATCCAGCCGTCCGTCCCCAGTTCCGTCGTGGCCAGGAGGATCATGACCAGCAGGAGGAAGACGAACAGGGGCTGGCCGAAGCTCTTCACCTTGAGTTGGAAGAGCACGCTGGCGATGGCGGCGATGAACGCGGCGATGAGGTAGATGGCCTTGGATTGGGCGTACCACCCCAGCGAGACGGGGACCGTGTCGATAGCCAGGACGGTGAAGAAGGAGACGATGAAGCAACTGGCCCAGCCGAACTCCTTCAGCATGTCCAGGTAGGTGACCCCTGCCGCCACGCGCTCCTGCACCGGCCACTTCTGGCCGATCATCATGAGCCCGTACACGGCGGTGGGGATCAGGAAGATCGCCATCTTGTAGTGCCAGTCGACCTTGGGAAGCAGGATGATGATGATCATGCCGAGCGCCATACCGCCCGGCCACCCCGAGTGCAGGATGTTCAGGTAATGGGTCTTGTTCTTCGGGAATAGGGTTGCGGTCACCGGGTTGATCACCGCCTCCACGGCACCGTTGGCGAAGGCGAAGAGCAAGGTGGCTAGGTACAGGGTGCCGAAGTCCTTGGCCATCAGGGTCATGATGGCCGAAACCACGTGGGCGGAGAAGGCGAACAGCATGCCCTTGCCGTACCCGATGCGGTCCAGGAAGAGGCTGAAGAGGATGATGCTCAGGGCGAAGGGGAACAACCCGGCACTGTTGAGGGCACCTTTTTGCGTCTCCGACAGCCCGAAGGTAACTCCCATTTCACCAAGCAACTGGGCGCGCGCCCCGAACCCGAAGGCCGTCGCGAGCAGTGCCAGGATGCATGCGACGACCAGCCGCTTTTCTCTCACCATGTCCCTAATCTCCCTCAAAAACCACGAACGGCCCCTTTTCCTCCCTGCCGGGTGTGCCGCTTGGGTTGCCGCAAAATTATGCAATATGATGCGGCGCTGTCAACAAATTATGGGTGCTGAACCGCTTGAGCAGGGCCCGGGGAGGGGCCCCCCAATCGTTTGACAGCGGGGGAACCGGGGCTTATCCTGCGGGCCGGGAGCGAAAGGAGCGAATCCATGGCGCAGAAGAAAGTCCGGGTGGCCATCGTCGGGCTGGGATTCGGGGCCGAGTTCATGCCCATTTATCAGCGCCATCCGCACGCCAACATGTACGCCATCTGCCAGCGCAACCGCCAGAGGCTCGACGCGATCGGCGATGCGTTCGGCGTCGAG
>CAYNDR010000032.1:19902-28503 GCA_964395295.1 uncultured Planctomycetales bacterium | reverse complement strand
AGCGGCGCCGCGCCTGGGACTCGGCACGGGCGTCATCCCCATCTACCCGCGGCATCCGAACGCGGAGGTGTACGCCATCTGCCAGCGGACCCCGAAGAAGCTCGACGCCGTGGGCGACGCCTTCGGCATCGGGAAGCGGTACGCGCGGTACGAGGACGTCCTCAAGGACCCGGACGTGGACTTCGTCCACATCAACACCCCCATCCCGGACCACGCGCCCATGTCCATCGCCGCCCTGGAGGCGGGCAAGCACGTGATGTGCACCGTGCCCATGGCCACCACCGTCGAGGAGTGCGGGAAGATCGTGGAACTCGTGAAGAAGACCGGCCTCAAGTACATGATGGCCGAGACCGTCGTCTACTCGCGGGAGTTCCTCTTCGTCCGGGACATGTTCGTGAAGGGCCGGCTGGGGAAGGTCCAGTTCATCAAGGCCAGCCACCAGCAGGAGATGGACGGCTGGCCGAACTACTGGCCGGGCCTGCCGCCCATGCACTACGCCACCCACTGCGTGGGGCCGTGCCTGGCGCTCACCCGCGCGGAGGCGGAGTACGTCTCGTGCTTCGGCTCGGGCCGGATCCGCGAGGAGCTCGTCCCCAAGTACAACTCCCCCTTCGCGGTCGAGAGCTGCCACATCAAGATGCGGAACTCCGACGTGGCGGCCTTCATCTACCGCTCGCTCTTCGACACCGCCCGGCAGTACCGCGAGAGCTTCGAGGTCTACGGCTCCAAGAAGGCCTTCGAGTGGCCCCTCATCGAGGGCGAGGAGCCGGTGATCCACACCGCCAAGAAGTCCGCGCCCAAGATTCCCCAGCGCGTGAAGGTGCCCGACTTCGCGAAGCTCCTCCCCAAGCCCATCCGCCGCTTCACCACGAAGGGGGTCTACGGCGGCAAGAAACAGCACCTCTCGTTCATCCAGGGCGCGGGGCACGGCGGCTCGCACCCGCACCTGGCGAACGAGTTCGTCTCGGCGCTCGTGGAGGGGCGCGACCCCTACCCGAACGCGGTGCAGTCGGCCAACTGGACGTGCGTGGGGATCCTGGCGCACGAGTCGGCGCTCAAGGGCGGCGAGATCGTCCGACTGCCGGAATTCACCCTCTCGTAGGCCCTATTTCAGCTTCAGGGCCTCGCGCTCCTGCGGCGTGAGCGTGGAGAGGGCGTCGGCGCGGATCTTCGCGACGTAGCCGGCCAGGCTCGATCCCCCCTTGAGGCCGGCGGCCTTGTCGAGCCAGGCGAAGTAGGCCTTCCGCTGGTCGATCGTCCAGCCTTCCTTCAGGTCCCGCAGGGTGGAAACGCAGTACAGTTCGTCCTCCTGCGTCTTGAGCTGGGGGAGGCGGTCGATCGTCTTCCCGATCGCCTCGGGCGCCTTGAGGTAGGCCAGCAGGCGGCAGAACTCGCGGTTCAGCATCTCGTTCGCCGGATGGGGATAGTTGTCGCCGAGGATGAGCCGGACGAAGGGGACCATGGCCTCCGGGGGCGGGCCCAGGCGGCAGTAGGCCACCGCGTAGGTCCGCAGGAAGGCCAGGCGGAACTCGTCCGTCTCGATCGTCCCCCAGGGGTGCTTCTGGAGTTCCTTGAGCAGGGCCTCCTTGTTGGCCGGGCCGCCCACGCGCGCCAGGGCCAGCAGGGAGTTGGCGGAGGTCTGCTCCATGAGCTCCAGCGTCGCCTCCCTCTGCCAGTGCCGCAGGTGCTGGCGTTCCAGCGCCGTGCGCGCCGCGAAGCGGACGAAGCGGTCCTCGTGGCGGAGCTTCAGGAGGAGGTCCTGCACCGGGCCGCGGTCCTTCTGGACGGGGAACTCCTCCAGCTCGCGGCGCAGGCGGCGGGCCGCCGCGGCGGCGGGGTCGGGGGCGGGCGGCGAACCCTCCGGCTTGGCGCAAGTCACCCGGTAGAGGCGGCTCGCGGCGCCGCGCCCGCCGGTGATGAAGTAGAGCGCGCCGTCCGGGCCGATCTCGATGTCGGTCACGGGGAGCGGCTTGCCGGACAGGAACGGCTCCACGGTCCCCTCGTACGTGGCCCTCTTGGCCTGGAGGTGGACGGCGAGGATGCGGCCGCCGGCCCAGTCGCCCGCGAAGAGCGCCCCCCGGTACTTCGCCGGGAACTTGGCCTTCGTGCCGAAGGCGAGGCCGGTGGGGGCGCACGGGCCCGCCGCGGCGGCGGCCGGCAGGCGGTCGTGGTAATAGGAAGGCCACTTGCCCGAGCCGGAGCGCCAGCCGTACTCCCCGCCGGGGACGACGTGGAAGACCTGCGGGGGGGCGTACCAGGGGGTGCCGAGGTCCGACACCATGGCGACGGCGAAGGCGAACAGCACGCCGGCCGCGTTGAAGGCGAGGTCGTAGGGATTGTAGAGGCCGCCGGCGAGCAGTTCCCACTCCTTGCCCTCCGCGTCCGTGCGGAGGACGTGGCCGCCGGGGGCCTTGCAGGCGGCCGCGAGGCCGTTCGGGTCCTCCAGGCGCGGCAGGAGGACGTCCTCCCGGTAGTCGCGGTACGGGGACTTCTCCGAGATCCCCTCGGGGACCTTCACGCGCCAGCCGTTGACGACGTAGAGCTTCCCGTCCGGCCCGGCGACGACGGCGTGGGACCCCTGTTCGCCTTCTCCCGGCCACTTCTTCAGGAGGGTCGCCTCCGCGGACGGCTCGCCGTCCGGGGCGGGCAGGCGGTAGAGGCCCGGCCCCTCGGGGCCGCGGCCGTTCACGTAGAGGGCGTCGAAGGCCCAGCAGAGGCCCTGCGCGTTGCCCACGGCGGCGGGGAGGGCCTCCGCCCTGGCGGGCTGGTCGCCCTGCGGGAGGGTCACGCGGAGGAGTTTCCCCTTCTCGGGCGAGACGATGAGGCGGCCCTTCGGGTCGAACGCCATGGAGACCCAGGAGCCCTCTTCCTTGGAAGCCGCGTAGAGGGCCTCGACCTTGAAGCCCTCGGGGGCCGAGACGGGGGGCGCGTCCTGCGCGCCGGCGGGGAGGGCGGCCAGGATCGCGGCCAGGGGCGCGAGCGCGCGGAGCGGTCCGTGGTGCATGGCGTTTCGTCTCATCAGGTTGAACGACTTGTCCGCCTTTTCCGGCCCCGTATTGTACTCGCCGGCCGGGGGCCGGCACGACAAAACAGACCGTCCAATTTGTCGGACGACAAAATGGACGGTCTGTTTTGTCGGGTCCCCGGTTTGCGATTTTTTTGTTGCCAGCGCCGGAGCCCCTTTGTTATAAGGCGCTTCCCGGGCAGGAAAGCCACGAGCGGCCTGCTTAACCGTATTAGTAGGGACAATCATCTCAGCATGGGGGGGGAGCGCGATGGCCAGATCCGCCACGTCAGGGACCCCGGCGGCTCTTCCCAAGGTTGCCGCCAGGCCGAACGTCCGAAGGGCCCTCGACGAGGGCGAAGGCCTCCTGAGGCTCGCCCCCTGCTGGGTCCCGCGGTCGTTCCTCATGCCGGGCCGGCGGCTCAAACTGCACCCGGACGACTACTACGCGCTCGGGGCGTACCGCGGCGGGATCGACGAGCGCTGGTTCTCCTCCACCACGGAGGCCGCCAACGACAACCGCGCGCCCGACGAGGGCCTGAGCTACGTGGTCCACGGCGGCGCCCGCTTCACCCTGCGCGACGGGGTGGCCGCCGAGGGGCCGCGCCTCCTGGGCAAGGCGATGTGGGGGCAGTACAAGCGGTGGCCCGTCTACTCGAAGTTCTTCGACAACATGGGCCCCATCCCCCACCACATGCACCAGAGCGAGCCGCAGGCGAAGCTCGTGGGGCGGGAGGGCAAGCCCGAGGGCTACTACTTCCCGGCCCAGCTCAACAACGTGGGGAACAACTTCCCCCACACCTATTTCGGGCTCGAGCCCGGCGTCACCCGGAAGGACGTCCGGCGCTGCCTGGAGGACTGGGAGAAGGGGGACAACGGCATCCTCGACCTCTCCAAGGCCTATCGGCTGAATCCCGGGACGGGGTGGCTCGTGCCCCCCAGCGTCCTCCACGCCCCGGGATCTCTGCTGACCTACGAGCCCCAATGGGGCAGCGACGTCTTCGGGATGTACCAGTCCATGGTCGAGGGGCGCACCGTCCCCTGGGACCTCCTGGTCAAGGACATGCCGAAGTCGAAACACCGCGACCTGGACTTCATCGTGGACCAGCTGGACTGGAAGGGGAACACCGACGCGCACTTCCGGGACCATCACTACCTGGAGCCGATCCCGGTGGCGGACACGAAGAGCGAGGGCTGGGTGGACAAGTGGATCGTCTACGGCACGGTCGGCGGGAAACAGCTCTTCTCCGCGCGGGAGCTCACGCTCCAGCCGGGCGCCCGGTGCACGATCAAGGACGGCGGCGCGAGCGGGGTCATCGCCGTCCAGGGCTCGGGCCGGATCGGGAACCTGCGCCTCGACGCGCCGGTGATGATCCGCTTCGGGGCGATGACGGAGGACGAGGTCTTCGTCTCGCACGAGGCGGCCGTCCAGGGGGTCACGGTCGTGAACACCGGATCGGAGCCCCTGGTCACCCTGCGGTACTTCGGGCCGGACACCTGGGCGTCGGTGCCGGCGGTGGGCGACCATAAGAAGAGGGTGCGGAAGTAGCTTCATAGAGAGGAAAGGAGAATCCCATGGCGCCGGTCAGGAAGGCGAAGAAGAACGCGTGGCCCAAGCTCCACAACGCCGCGTGGCCCGGCCTCGTCGGCAAGGGCCCGGACTCGGAGCCGCCGATCGACCTGGACACGATGATCCGGCTCACCGCGGCCGCCGACGTCGGCGGCGTCAAGTTCGACGGCATGGACCTCTTCCTCTTCGATCCGCACGTCAGCATCGACCTCGACGACGACGGCGCCAAGAAGCTCGCCGGGAAGTTCCAGGCGGCGAACCTGGCGGTCGGGTCGCTCGTGGCGCCGGTGTGGCCGCCCACGGGGGGCGGCGCCGCGATGGGCGGGGACGAGGACCGCAAGAAGTTCGTCGGCCAGGTCCGCAAGGCCTGCGTCATCGGGAAGAAGCTCAACAAGCTCGGCGTCCGCAAGTACGGCGTCATCCGCATCGACTCCGCCTCCGGGCCCGGGGACTGGCTCAAGGATCCCGCCGGCGCCACGAAGAACATCGTGAAGACGTTCCGCGAGGCGTGCAAGGTGGCCGAGGGCTTCGGCGAGAAGCTCGCCGCCGAGGGCGAGATCTGCTGGGGCGGCATGCACTCCTGGAGGAGGATGCTGGACGTCCTCGATGGGGTGGACCGGCCGAAGACGCTGGGATTCCAGGCCGACATGGCCCACACGCTCCTCTACCTCCTCGGGGCCAACGCGCCGGAGGACGCCCTCCTGCCTCAGGGCTACGACTGGCAGGACCAGGGCCGCCTCGACGAGGCCTACCAGACCATGACGGACGCGCTTCGGCCGTGGACGATCGACCTCCACGTGGCGCAGAACGACGCCACGGTGAAGGGCTCCGGCTCGCACGACAAGACGGGCCGCCACTGCCTGCCCGACGACCCCAACGGCAAGCTGGACATCACGAAGCGCGCCGGCTGCTGGCTGAGGGACGGGAAGGGCAAGCTCGTGAAGAAGATCAAGCACCTCTGCTGGGACGGCTGCATGTTCCCCAACGAGGTCATGATGAAGCCGGAGACGTGGAACGGCATCCTGTCCGCGATGATCAAGGTCCGGGACGCGCACGGGTGGTAGGGACGGCGATAGAACGAGAGGAGGCAGGATTATGGCGAAAGAACTCCGCGTCGGCATGGTCGGGTACGGCTTCATGGGCCGGACCCACTCCAACGCCTACTGCAAGGTCAACCACTTCTTCGACCTGCCCATCAAGCCCTCGCTGAAGGTGATCTGCGGCCTGGAGGAGAAGGTCGCCAGGGAATTCGCCGACCGGTGGGGCTTCCAGTCGCACACGACCGAGTGGAAGAAGGTCGTGGAGGACCCGAACGTCGACCTCGTGGACATCTGCGTCCCGAACAACCTGCACGCCCAGATCGCCCTCGCCGCCGCCAAGGCCGGCAAGGCCATCCTCTGCGAGAAGCCCCTCGCGCTGAACTCCGCGCAGGGCGAGGAGATGGTCGCCGCCGTGGAGAAGGCCGGCGTGCCCAACATGGTCTCGTTCAACTACCGCCGCGTGCCGGCGGTGACCATGGCCAAGCGCCTCATCGACGAGGGCCGCCTGGGCCGGATCTTCCACTACCGCGCCAACTTCCTGCAGGACTGGACGATCTCGGCCGAAGTGCCGCAGGGCGGCATGGGGACCTGGCGGCTGGACGTCGCCGCGGCCGGCTCCGGGGTGACCGGCGACCTCCTGGCCCACTGCATCGACACGGCCCTCTGGCACAACGGCCCCATCACCACGGTGAGCGCCCTGACGGAGACCTTCGTCAAGGAGAGGAAGCACGTCGAGACGGGAAAGGTCCAGGCCGTGGGCATCGACGACGCCTGCACCTTCCTCTGCCGGTTCGGCAACGGCTCGCTGGGGAACTTCGAGTCCACGCGGTACGCCCGCGGGCACAAGGCGCTCTACACGTTCGAGATCAACGGCGAGAAGGCGTCGATCGGATGGGACCTGCACGACCTGCACCGGCTGAAGTGGTTCGACCACAAGGACGAGGGGGCCCTGCGGGGGTGGCGGTCGATCCACGTCACGGACGGCGGCGGGGCGCACCCCTACATGGACAAGTGGTGGGTGCCGGGCCTGCAGATCGGCTACGAGCACTCGTTCGTGCACCAGGTGGCGGACTTCCTGGAGGGGCTGGCGAACAAGAAGCCGGCCTCCCCGACCTTCCGCGAGGCGCTGGCCACGCAGTACGTCTGCGAGGCGGTCCTCGCCAGCGGGAAGAGCGGCCAGTGGGAGAAGGTGAAGGGGGCCTGACCGGCGGGAACGAAACGGAACGGCGCGGCGCCCCCCGCGGGCGTCCGCGCCGTTTCTTTATCTGGACGGCCGGCCCTCGGAGTGGTCCATCCCCATTCCGGAGACGACTGCCGGGCGGGGCAGGGCCTGATCTGCACAGGTCCGGCCGGACGCGTCCCCCACAGACTTCGATTACTTAGGGAACGTAACGTACACACCATCCGGGAACGTCCCATGCCGCCACTTCTTTCCATCGAGTTTTGCGGGCCGGACCTGGATTTGCCGGTTCTTAGGGACGCCTGCCCCGGCGTGCTTTTTCAGCGTCGCTTTCATGTGAGGCGCCAGGAACGACGTCTCGTTGTTGACGAATTCCAGGATGTGGTCCGTCAGGACCTCTTTGCCGGCGAACCGACTCTGCATGAGCGGCCACAGGATCGCCGTGTGGTCGGCGCCGAACAGAACCTGCTGGTTCGGGTCCGTCGCGTCCGAGAAGCTGTAGAGCCCCTCCTCGCCGACTTTGAACATCGCTTCTTTCATCTTCACGTGGCCAAGCGGGTGATTGCTGGCGAAAAAAAGGAAGTATTTGACCCGATTGTCCTTGTCTCTCATCACGAAGTAGCGCACGAATCGGGCGGCCTTCTGCAGCTGACGCTGGTACAGATCTCTCAAGGCTGCGATCCGATCGCCGCAGGTTTTAGCGATCTTCAGGCATTCATCCGTGCCGAAGGTTTCCGGGATGTGCCTCACGACCTCGTCGTTGGGATGCTCCAGCCAGCGATTGATCGACTCCGCCATGAACGTGATGAGAACCTCGCAGTGCTTCTTCTCCAGCAGGCGATTCAAAAGAACATAGGGGATCCCCGAGAATCCGAAGGGGTCGATGAAAGCGAAGGTGGGGGCGAGCTGGCCGCCCTTTTTGTCGACGTCATCGAGCAGCTCCGCCAGCTTCTCATGGAACTTGCGCGTTTCTGGATAGACCTTGAAGTGTGTCGGAAACCTCTTCTGCTTCAGTTCGGCCTGAAGATGTTGGATCCGATCCTCTCGCTCGTCGGTGAACACGAACAGCAATTCGCCGGTCAGGGTCTTCCGATGCGTGGCGGCCACGTCGAGGGCGATCAGTGGCGATCCGGGCTCTCCTTCCTTGTAGCGGCCAGGCCCGGAGAATCCGTCGATGTAGATGATGCGGCCATGGTGCCTGTTGAGAATGGGGAACCAGCACTGGAGGTACCGCTTCAGGATCTCGTGCTTGGCCTTCGTGTGAGGCTCACACGGCCAGATGACGTCGGCCGGAGTCGCCATTGGACCCCCGCATAATTAGGCCAGGACGTGGCTGGCCGCGCGAATCGTAGCCGCTGCGGCGGGGTACTGGGGCCATTCCCTGTCGTCGAGCAGTCTGCCGCCCGACTTGGGACGCAAGCCGCCCCACTGTTTGAAGAAAAAAGGCACCTTGGCGGCCAGGCATTGATCTCGTATCTCGCGAACCCATTCCGGTCGCATAGGACGGAATCCCGGGCCACTCTCCCCGCCTACGATGACCCAGTGGATGCCTTCGAGATTGAGCGGTCCCACAGGGCCGAGAAGCGGCTCGATCGATAGGAATCTGACCGACGCCCGGGTCTGGCGCAAGTGCTCCATTCGTGGAAGCGCGCCGCGATCCTCGACGGAGACTCCGAGCCAGACGTGAGGTGGAGGCAATGAGTTCTTATACCGCTCGTTGACGAAGGTCCGCATGAGGCTGCTTCTCTTCGTCAAGACCTGGTACGTATGCCAGTCGGTTTCCTTCATTGTCTGGAATACGTGCGAG
>CAYNDR010000032.1:1842-19892 GCA_964395295.1 uncultured Planctomycetales bacterium | reverse complement strand
AGGGCCGGGCTCAACGCTCGCAGCCGCTCCGATCGCTTCGTCAGGACCTGGAAGGTGTGCCAGTGCGCCCGGTGCGCCACCTCGAAGACCTGCTGCACGAAGGAGACCGGGATGTCCTTGTGGAAGAGATCGCCCATGGAGTTCACGAATATGCGGCGGGGCCGTTTCCAGTGGCGGGGTTGATCCAGGCGTTCAGGCCAGAGCCTCAGGTCGAATCCGGACTCGAAAGGGTGCCCCACCACTCCGCGAAATCGTTCCGAAAACCGCTCGGCATAACAGTTGTCGCAGCCGCGGCTGATCTTGGTACAGCCCGTCACCGGGTTCCAGGTTGCATCGGTCCACTCAATACGGCTGTTGTCAGACATCCATAGGCTCCCTTCGTTCCCCTTTGGCGGGCCTCTTCAGCACCCTTTCGCAAGGATTCGGTGAATGGCGATGACCCTCCCCTGGATACGCACGCCGTCACCGCGAATGGGGATGGGCTCGTACGCATCGTTTTCGGGCTGCAACACCCACTTCTTGCCGCGGCACCTCAGCCTCTTGACCGTGGCCTCATCCTCCAGCCGGGCAACCACGATATCGCCATGTTCGGCGGCTTCCTGATAGCGGGCAATCACGTAGTCCCCGGGCATGATGCCGGCGCCGGCCATGCTGTCCCCCACGACACGGAGTGCATAGACCGGTGCGGGGTCCCCCTCGGCCGCCTGAAAAGACAGATGCCCCTCGATGTGCGGCTCAGCGAGCAGCGGTCGCCCCGCGGCGATCCGGCCAAGGATGGGAATTCCGGCCTCTCGTCGAGATGCACCTTGCTCGTTCAGGATCTCAATCGAGCGCGAACGCCGGGGCGTCCGGCGGATGAATCCCTTCCTCGCAAGCGCTTCCAGGTGGTCGTAGACGCTTGAGCTGGCAATGCCGAAGGCCGTGCCGATCTCGCGCATCGACGGGGGAAAGGACCTTTCGGACATGAACACGCGGATGAAATCAAGCAGTTCACCCTGACGCCGAGTCAGATTGCCGGCCATGTGGCAACGATACCTAGCATTAGTTAGGTAGTCAAAGCTATCTTGGTGTCGGCAGATCGTCGTGTTTGTTCCGGCCGTGTACCCGGATCTGGGCAACCGCCTCATCATCGGCCTTGTTTCCCAACGATTGGCCATGGAAGTCATTGCCGGGCGCGGCCATCGGTTGGGCGCGCCCATCAACGTCATCGCCCAAGCGTGGGCAGGTCAGGGTCGACTGCGCCGGACTTTTTCTCATAGGACCAATGCCGGTAAGCTCATAAGGTGACGCTTGAAATCAACTACTTCGTCTGGAAGGTCGAGCCCGACCTTCCACGAGGCGCTGACCGCGATCGGGGTGGCGGCGCGCCTCTCCATGGACAAGAACAAGGGCGACGCGCGCCTCGCCGGCGGCTGCGACCTGCTGCTGAGGGACAAGCCCAAGTGGGCCGGCACCCTGGTCGACTACTACTACTGGTTCCACGCGAGCCAGGCGTTGTTCCTGTACGACGGCCCGTCCGGTCCCAAGTGGAAGGCCTGGAACAAGGACATGAAGGGCGCGCTGGTCAACAACCAGAATCCCGGCTCCGCGGGCTGCAAGGGCGGCTCCTGGGAGGCCGTGGACCGCTGGAGCGGGGAGGGCGGCCGCGTCTACGGGACGGCCATCAACGCGCTGACCCTGGAGGTGTACTACCGCTGCCCCGCGCTCCGCTGACCGCGGGCCCCGCCGCCGGTGTCAAAAAGTTCATCACTTCTGTCAATCCGGACATCGCCGGCCGGGCCCTCCCCGAGGTACGATCCGGCCGTCTTTACGAGAGGAGGGTCCCCCATGCCCAGGATCGCGATGATCGGCGGCGGGAGCATCATCTTCAGCACCACCCTGATGAACGACCTCCTGCAGACCCCCTGCCTGGAAGGCTCCACCTACGTCCTGATGGGGCCGACCCTGTCGAAGCTCCGGAAGGTCGAGGAGTACGTCAACCGGATCATCCGGAAGAACGGCCTCAAGGCGGAGGTCCGCTCCACCACCGACCAGCGGGAGGCCGTGGAGGGCGCCGACTACGTGGTGACGATGTTCCAGGTCGGCGGCATGGAGGCCTACAAGTCGGACTACACGATCCCCCTGAAGCACGGCGTGGACCAGTGCCTGGGGCAGTGCGTGGGGCCCGGCGGCGTCTTCCGCGCCCAGCGCAGCATCCCCGTCTTCGCCTCCCTCGCGCGGGACATGGAGGCGCTGGCCCCCCGGGCGCTGCTCTTGAACTACGTCAACCCGATGGCCGCCTGCTCCATCGGCATCGGCCTGTCGGGCCGGACCCCCTTCGTGGGGCTGTGCCACGGGGTCCAGACCACCATGGACCTGATCGCCGGCTACGTGGGCGAGAAGAAGGAGGACATCGACTTCGTCGCCGCCGGCATCAACCACATGGCGTGGTTCCTCAAGCTGGAGAAGGACGGGAAGGACCTCTACCCGCGCCTGCGGGCCGCCTTCGAGAGGCCGGACCACTACATCAACGACAAGGTCCGCGGCGAGACCCTGCGCCACTTCGGCTGCTTCATGACGGAGAGCACGGGCCACCTCTCCGAATACCTCCCCTACTTCCGGAAGAACAGGAAGGCCCTCGATCTCTATTGCGACCAGCCCGGCTTCGGCGGGGCGAGCGGGGCCTACTACCACTTCTGCGACATGCTGGCGCGCAAGTACCGGGAATCGGATTACCTGGGATTCGAGAAAGGCGACCTGGCCCCCCGCAGCAAGGAGTACTGCTCCTCCATCATCGAGGCCATCGAGACGGACCGGATCTTCCGGTTCAACGGGAACGTCATCAACCGGGGGTATATCGAAAACCTGCCCGAGGGCTGCTGCGTGGAGGTCCCCATCTACGCCGACCGCCAGGGCCTGCACCCCGTTTCCGTCGGGCGCCTGCCCCAGCCGCTGGCCATGCTCAACCAGATGAACGTCTCCGTCCAGCTCCTGGCGGCCCAGGCGGCCGTCCAGGGCGACCCCGAACTGCTCTTCGCGGCCGTGGCGGCGGACCCCCTCACCGCGGCGGTCCTCACGCTCAAGGAGATCCGCGACATGGTCGCCGAGATGCTCGAGGACCAGCGCCGCTGGCTGCCGCAGTACGAGGGGAAGAGACTGCGGGGCGTCCCCGCGATCGACATCCCCAAGGGGACGGCGGGGGTCCCGGTGCCGCTCGACCCGGCCCTGGCCATCGTGCACCGGTTCGGGAAGCTGGCCGGGAACTGAGGGCCCCCGATGCGCGCCGGCGCCGGATCGGCTTCGGCGGCACCATTGCATCAGCCGATGGCGTCGGCGAGCCGTTTTTCGGAGAGGATGAGCAGGTTGACGACGGTGGAAACGTCCGTGCTCTTCTTGCGGGCGATCCGCTGGACAAACGCCAGCGCCTCGGCGTCCAGGTAGACGGGAAGCCTTAGCCGGACGCCCGGGCGATGGAACCTGCCCCTGACGCCTTTCGAGAAGTCGTATTCCTTCTTCGTATGCGTTCAGTCCCTGGTCGTGGCCAGAATCGAGAATCAAGAATCGAGAATGGATTTCCCCCCTTGCCCCCCCGGGGGAAAGGGGGGCTACTCCTTGATTCTCGATTCTCCATTCTTGATTCCCAGATGCCCCTGAACGCTTACCCTTCTTCATGTCAGCCCCCATAGGATTGAGACTCCTTTCGGGCCGCCTTCCGGCTCGAGAAGACGCGGATGACGAACCTCGGTGCTGTGCTCGACATCGAATACGGAAAGGGCGCGCGGATCGAGAAAGACCGTGGCCGCTTCCTCGAAGGACACACCCTGTTGCCGGTTGTTGACCCTGGCCTTAGCCGGGTCCCATTCAAAATCGCAAATACGGGACGGTTGATTTCCCGTGGAGCGGGGCTGTCTAGGCCGGATCATAGCGCATCCCATGTTCCAATCAAGGGCAGCGCGCGGCTTCCGCCTTTGGTATACATTTATAGGGACGGCGGGGATATTCCTGCCGGCAAGGGAGGATGACGATGCTGAAAACCGCCGCGGCCGCGCTCCTGGCGGCGTGCCTGGGCGCGCAGGACCAGCCCGAGGGCGCCACGAAGGATCTCCTCCAGGAGCTCCGCGCGTGCCGCCACAAGATCGTCTACGAGACCAACCGCGACGGCCACTGGGACCTCTGTCTCGTCAACGCCGACGGCTCCAATCCCGTCAACCTCACCCGCACGCCGGACGTGGACGAGCTCTACCCCAAGGCCTCGCCCGACGGGACGCGGATCTGCTTCGCCGCCGACGAGGGGAAAGGCGACGCGAAGGCCCGCAACCTCTACGTGATGAAGGCCGACGGCACCGGCCGCGTCAAGATTGCCGACAACGGCCGCGAGCCCTGCTGGAGCGCGGACGGGAAATCCGTCGCCTTCCTGAAGGGCGAGTACGAGAAGTTCACCTACTCCGACTTTGCCACCAAGGGGATCTTCATCCACGACCTCGCCACCGGCCAGACCCGCGAGCACCCCAACAAAAAGATCCACCACCTCTACACGCTCAACTGGTCGCCGGACGGGAAGTGGTTCGTGGCCACCGTCCACGGCGGGATGGGCTTCAAGCACGGCATCCTCGCGATCGAGGCCGAGGGCGAGGGCGTCTTCGACCTCCAGCTCGAGGGGTGCCGCCCCGACCTGACCCGCGACGGGAAGAAGATCGCGTGGGGGCACGGCGACTTCGCCGTGGGCGTGGCCGACCTCGACCTCTCCGGCCCGAAACCGCGGCTCGGCGGCCACCGCAACGCCGTCGAGAGCAAGGACCCCATCGAGACCTACCACGCCGCCTGGTCCCCGGACGGCCGCTACATCGCCTTCAGCTACGGGCCCAAGGTGAAGGGGCGGAACCTCAAGGGGCTCCTGCCCGAGTTTCCCGGCGTCGAGGCCCCCGGATGGAACCTCTGCGTGGCCGACGCGTCGCAGAAGAACCGCTGGGTCGCCCTCACGCTCGACGGCAAGTCCTGCAAGGAGCCGGACTGGGTCCTGGTCAAGGAGGAGGGCAAGTGAGGAGGGTCGGGCCGGCGCTGGCGTTCCTCCTCGCCCTTTCCTGCGGGAAGGGGGCAGGGGGCGGCCTGCCCGTCACGGCGACCCCCGGCGGGGAGATGGTCCTCGTCCCCGCGGGCGAGTTCGTGATGGGGAGCGACCGGGGGAAGCCGGACGAGGGGCCGCCGCGCAAGGTCCGGCTGGACGCCTTCCTCATGGACCGCACGGAGGTCGTCCAGGAGGAGTTCGCCCGCCTGAAGATCCCCGACCCCTCGAAGACCAAGGGGACGCGCTTCCCGGCGCACATGGTCAGCTGGGTCCAGGCGGCGAAGTTCTGCAACGAGCGGTCCCGCGCGGAGGGCCTCAAGCCCTGCTACAACGAGGAGACGGCCGAGTGCGACTTCGGGGCGGACGGCTACCGCCTGCCCACCGAGGCGGAGTGGGAGTACGCCTGCCGGGCGGGGACCGCGGCGGACTACTCCTTCGGGAGCGACCCGGGCGGGCTGAGGGACCGCGCCTGGTTCGCCGAGAACTCCGGGGGAAAGGCCCACGCGGTGCGGCAGAAGGGGCCCAACCCGTGGGGGCTCTACGACATGCACGGGAACATGGCCGAGTGGTGCAACGACGTCTACGGAAAGGACGCCTACGCCAGGGGCCCCGCCGAGAACCCCCGCGGGCCCGCCGAGGGGAAGCAGTACGTCGTCCGCGGCGGCTCGTGGGGTTCGCCCGCCGAGGTTCTGCGCTCGTGGCGCCGGGCGTCCGACAACCCGGGGTTCGGGGACGCCTGCCTGTCGCCGGAGACCCTGGGTTTCCGCTGTGTCCGCCGTCCACCCCGCCCCGGCGGGGGGTAGGTCCGGATCAATCCGCCTGGAGGTCCCGCCCGCGCGTCTCGGGCAGCAGCCACACCCACGCGCCCGCCAGCGCCGCGATGAGCGCCGCCACGATGATCCAGGCCACCAGGAATCCCACGATGTCCTCCGGCACCGGCGGAAGGAGAAGCGGCCCCCCAGCGAGAGGAAGTCCACGGCCAGCAGGGCCTTTCCTTCCTGTTCCGGGGCCGGCCGCGGCGGCCCGGGGAGAGGTCGGCGCGCCGGCTTCAGCTCCTTCTCACCCGCCTTCGCCCGGAAGCCCCACGGCTTGCCGTGGGGAGGAAGGGCGTCTTCAAGAAGGACAGCCGGACAAGGCTGTGGCTTCGGCGGGGTGACGGTTTCCCCGCCGCGGGAAGCCCCGCCGCTCGCGGCGGGGAGGTTGTCACTTCTCCCCGGCGCCCGTCCCGATGAGGACCCCTTCGATCAGGGGACGGAAGGGGCGCGGATCCAGGGGCAGCCATTCCCGGTCGCGGATGACCAGCTCGTGGTCCCCCTCCGGGGCCGTCACGGCGATCCGGTTCGAGTCCTTGTACCTTCCCCAGGCCGAGCCCCCCAGGTCCGTCCACGCCGCCATCCATTCCCGGCCGTCCACGAGCAGCTGCGGCATCCGGATGAAGTCCGGACGGGCCATCGTCAGCACCCGCGCGCGGCCGGAGGTCCGGATGCGGATCTTCCCGGCGTCGAGCCTCGCCTCGAACGGCCCCTCTCCCGCTACCGTCAGGCCGTTCCCGAGGTCCGCGGCCTGCGTCTTCTTCTCGTATCCCCCCTCCACCTTCGTCACGCCCGCCTTGAGCGCGGAGGCGGGGACGGTCCGCTCGAACGGCCCGTGCCCCTCGAAGACGTGGCCCTTGAGGCCGATCCGGCCCGATCCGGAATTCATGCAGAACGCGACGCGGTCGGCGAAGACCCGCACCGCCCCCGCCTTGCCGGTGAAGACCACGCCGTCCCGGTCGAACGGCCCGGCGGCGTCCCCCGCGAAGACGTAATCGGTCGACTCGCCGGTGGCGATCCGGAGGCATCCCTCCCCAAGACTCTCGCACGACGGCGGCTTTTCGCCATCCTTGCGCGGATAGACCACGTAGAAGTAATCCGCCCCGGGTTTCCCGGCGATCCGGTAGATCGTCTTCGTCTCCTTGCTGTCCTGGTCGGGGACGCCCAGGGACTTGCCGAAGGCGCGATGGTGGTAGTTCGGGGCCACCCCGTAATCGAAGGTGAGCGCCGCCTGGCCGGCCGCGAGCTCGGGGTCGCTGAACCAGAAATGCGTCGCCGCCCCGTGCTTCGTCTTCATGTCGACCGTGCGGCCCTCCTGCGCGATCATGTCGGCGCCGTCCAGGTTCAGCCAGTGCCACCAGGTGGGCCGGTCCTTCCCGCCGGGGAAGGTGTCGCGGAAGACGAAGTAATTGGCCCCCTCGGGCTTCGCGCCCTTGAGGAAGAGGATGTGGCGGCGCCACTCCATCTCGCCGCGGCCGTCGTCCAGGACCTCGGGCGGATAGCAGAGGCGCCCCATGGCGTAATCGCACGAGTCGCCGAAGCCGTAGTCCTGCACGGTGTTGTCCACGCGCCCGTGGACCTGGGGGGCGTTGAGCTTCCCCACCTGGACGCGGTTGTGGTAGACGGCGTTGTTCTGCATCGCGGGGCCGTAGTAGTACTGGTATCCCGTGCCGGGCGACAGCGGCGCCCCCTTTCCGTACAGGACGACGTTGAGGTCGTCCATGTCCCAGTGGCTCTTGTTGTACCCGCAGCGGAAGAGCAGGGCGGTCTCGTCGGGCGAGCCGTAGTGGGCCCGGAAGACGACGCCGTACCCGGGGATGAAGGCCGTTCCAAGAGGCCGCGCCGTGTCGGGGACGTCCGGGAGGTATCCGAGAGCCAGGGCCACCTGATCCCCCCCATGGGTCGTCCTCCGGTTCCCGCTCACGAGCCCGTGCATGGCCTTCAGGAATCCCGCCTCGGCGCGGTCCGCCCCCTCCACGACGCCGACGTTCATTCCGAAGATGCCTTCCAGCGTGTTGCCGGAGTTCCCCATGCCCGGGATGATGCGCCAGCCCTTGAACCGCGCGTCGGGCATCGTCAGGTGGGCCAGGTAGTCGAGCGTGCGCGCCTGCCAGCCCTCGGCGGCGAGATCGCCGAAACCCGAGTTCTTCAGGACCAGGTGGGCCGCCGTCAGCGCCCGCGTGGGGCCGTAGAGCTGGTAGGTGGGAGGCTCGAACCACGCCCCGCCGGGCTCGGTGTTGGAGGCGAGCTTGTACCGGACGTAGTCGCGGAAGCGCTCCATCCACGGCCGGTAGAGGGGGTGGTCGGGGATCACCGCCGCGACGAGCCCGAGCCCGAGGCCGCGGCCGATCGCCATGTTGGGAGTCCCCTCGTGGGACCCCGATCCCCTCAGGTCGCGGTCGGGATCGGAATAGTAATAGGAATAAAGGGCCAACATCCGTCTTGCCTTGAGCCGAAGATCGGCCGGCAAGTCGGGGCAGGCAAGGGCGTCTTCGGCAAAGACCGACTGATGCATCCAGTACCCCGCGTAATAGCCCGGCAGCCCCACCGTCTCCCACTCCTTGAAGTAGGGGTTCTGGAATGACGCGATGAATCGGTTCGCGTTCGCGGTCGCGTGATCGCGGTTCCCGCTGAAGGTCCACAGCGTCGCGAGCAGGTCCTTCTCCGGGTGGCGGTCGAGCGCCGCCTTCAGCCGGGCGACGGTCTTCGGCTCCAGGAAGGCGTGACGGCCTTCCGCCTTCTTGCGGTCCTCAGGCCACTCCAGGATCCAGCCCTTGTACCGGTCGAGCCCCACGAGGCCGAGCGTCTTCCGCACCGCGACGGGATCGACGTGGCCGAATCCCAGCGCCCACGCACGGCGCCCGTAGCTCGCGGCGAGCCCCGGGTCGTGCTCGTGCATCGAGAAGGGCGACTGGTCGTCCGTCAGGTCCAGGTACCAGCGGCTCAGGCGCACTCCGATCGGGAGCGAGACGAAGAGGCCCTTGGAGGGATCGCTCCAGACGGAGGGGTTGTTCGAGCGGCGCCACGAGCCGGGGAAGACCGGGCAGACCGAGACGGCGTCGGCGCCGTCGTCCGAGCGCAGTTCCAGCCCCGCCTTGGGTCCCCACGCCGCGCCCGGGCTCAGCCGGTCGATCAGGATGAGGTCCCGCCCCGGCCTGAAGAGCGGGGGCGGCGCGTGGGGAGACACATTTTTCACGGCCTCCCCCTGCTCCCTGGATTTCTTCTGGACGAGGGCGGCCAGCGGCTCAAAGGCCGTCTGCGTGGCATTCTCCCCCGCCGGAAGGCCGATCCGGGAAGGAGCCCAGCCCGCGCCGACCTCCAGGAGCAGGAAGTCCTTTCCTTCCCCGATTTCGCCGAGGTCGTACTCCTCCGTGACGTGGGCCACCGGCACGCCGTCCGAGACCCTCACCTGCCAGACGTATTCCCCTTTCGGGGCGAACCGGTAGCGGGCGCGGTAGACGACGCTCACGGGGCCCTGTTCCACGCAGGAGATCTCGTACGCGGCCACGCGCCGGTCCGTGAAGAAGCGGCTCCCCCCGGACCACTCCCGCCCGGCCTTCTTCCAGCCGCCGATCGGCGCGGGCACGTCGCCGGCCGCCGCGGGCTCCGGATACGCCTTCGAGCCCGGCTTCGGCAGGCGCAGCGTGAAGAAGGCGTTCCCCAGTTCGACGGAGGCGCCGGACGTGCCGTGGACGAGGGCCGAGCCCGCCTTGCCGCCGTCGGCATTCGAGGCCCGCAGGGTATAGGCGACGCTCTTGCCTTTCGAAACCGCGCCGACGAAGGAGAGGATCGACTTCCCTCCGGCGGACGCGGCCTGGAACGGGACGGGCTTGCCGTCCGGGCCGGACAGTTCCAGGTTCCCGGGCTTGAATTTCGACGTGTCGAGCGAGTAGTGGAGGAGTTCGGGGCCCCAGTCCCGGAATCCGTGGTCCGTCAGGCGGATCACGCCGTCTGAGGGGACCTCCGGGAGCGCATCTTCTCCCGCGAACGGCAGGGCGAGGGCGGCGAGCAGGCCGATGAAGCACATGGTCGTTCTCCCCGTGAAATCCCCCGGCGGCCCCGAGTTCCTAGTGCTTGATGTACCCCACCGTCAGAAGGAGGTTCGCCCAGTTCCGCTGGTCCCCCGTGGCGATCATCAGCGCCGTGTCCGCCTCGCGGGACTTGTCGTAGAAGGCGAACCGCTGGAGCTTGGTGAGTTCGACCCCCTTCGGCAGGGCCTGACGGAACTCGCCGAAGATGGGCTGGTCCGCGGAGTCCGGCGGCACCATGACGAACGCCTCCTCCAGGGGGATCGTGGCCGCGATCGCCTTCAGGACGTCCGTCACCAGCACGATCCCCGGCGAGAGGTTCAGGTACACCTTGCGGGCCGCGGCGGGGCTGCCCGTCACGAACGGGTAGCAGCCGTCGGCGATCAGGATGCGGGACCCGTGCCCCATCGTCCCGAGCGCGCCCAGGATTTCAGGCTGGTTGAGCTTCGTCAGCAGCATGTCCGTCCTCCCTAGGCGAAGAATTCCCGGTACGCCTTGATCGTCTGCGCCGCCGCGGCATCGGGGTCGGGCCAGGGGAAGGCCTCCGCCGACGCGTAGCCGCGGTAGCCGATGTCCCGGAGGGCCTCCACGACCGGCGCCATGTCGGTGTGCCCCATCCCGACCGGCCGGCGGTTGCTGTCCGCGAAGTGGAGGTGGCCCACGAACGGGCCCGCCTCGCGGAGGGCCGCGGCGATCGACGCCTCCTCGATGCTCATGTGGAAGAGGTCCGCCAGGAGCGCCACCGATCCGACGCCCAGCGACCTCACCCACCCGGCGGCCTCGCCCAGCCGGTTCAGGACGTCGGTCTCGTAGCGGTTCAGGGGCTCGACGAGGAGCCGCACGCCCTGGTCCGCCGCGCGCCGGCCCAGCGCCGTCAAGCCTTCCGCCAGCCACGCCAGCGCCCGCGGCCGCTCGACGCCTTCCTCGACCTTCCCCTGCATCGACCCGATGATGGCCGGCGCGCCGAGCCGCGCGCCGAAGTCGATCATCCCTTCGATGAACTCCGCCGCCCGGGCGCGGACGGACGGGTCGGGGTGGGTCAGCGTCAGGCCGTGGAGGGCCTTGCCGGCCCCCGTCCCCACCGCCGCGATCGAGAGGCGGTGCCGCGCCGCGAGCGCCGCGAGGGCCTTCGCGTCGAAGGCGTCGCCCGAGGCCGTGAAGATCTCGACCGCGTCGAAGCCGAGGGCCGAGGCCCCGGCGAAGCTGGCCTCGGGGGGCTCCCAGTAGATCCACGGCCCCTTCCTGATGGAGGGCACCAGGGCGACCGTGACGCAGGATTTTACCGCCGGTTCAGGCATCGAGGTTCACCAGGATCTTGGCCACGGCGGCCGGGTTCCGCGCCCATTCCGCCAGGGCCGCCCCCGCCCCCGCCAGCGGGACCTCCCGCGTGATCACGTCCTCCACGGGGAACCCGCCGCGCTCCAGCGCCTCGATGACCCGCGGGAAGTCCCCGAGGCAGTTCCGCGATCCCATCACGTCCAGCTCCTTCTGGACGAAGAGCCGCGTCTCGTACTCGACCGGCGCCTTGGCGTAGCCGATGTAGACGACGCGGCCGGTGAAGGCGACCTCCTCCACGGCGGCCCGGAAGGTCGCGGGGTGGCCCACGGCCTCGATGACGACGAGGGGCCCCTGGCCGCCGGTCCGCTCCCCGAGGGCGGCGTGGAGGTCGGACTTCGCGGAGTTGACCGCGTGCCTGGCCCCGGCCTTCCGGGCGATCTCGAGCTTGCGGTCGTCGATGTCCACGGCGGTCACCTCGGCGCCGCGCGCGGCCGCGCCGGCCACCGCGCCGAGGCCCACGATGCCGCAGCCCAGGACGGCCACGGATTCCCCCGCCGCCACCCGCCCGCGCTCCACGGCGTGGAAGCCCACCGTCAGCGGTTCGGCCAGGGCGAGCTCGCGGAGCGAGAGCCGTTCCGACGGGAAGAGGTCCTGCCACGGGACGGCGATGAATTCCGTCATGGCGCCGGGGCGCCGGACGCCCATGGTGCGGTTGTCCACGCAGGCGTTGGGCCTCCCGCTCCGGCAGGGGAGGCAGGCCTTGCAGTTGAGGTAGGGGTGCACGGTGGCGCGCTGTCCCGGGCGGAACCGGCCGGGCACGCCGGGGCCGGTCTCGGCGATCACGGCCCCGATCTCGTGGCCCAGGATGCAGGGGTACTGCTGGAGCGGGAACGTGCCCTGGAAGGCCTTGAGGTCGCCGCCGCAGAAGCCCACGCGGCCGACGCGGAGCAGCACTTCGCCCTCGCGCGGCCGCGGCGTCTCCGTCTCCCGGATCTCGGTCTTCCCGGGCTCGACGATGAAGAGGGCCTTCATCGGGGGCGCCGGCCTACTTGCTCCCCAGGTTCTTTTTCATGAAGGCCAGGGCGTCGGCGCACAGCTTCTCCTCGGTCTTGTACATCCGGCGCCAGATCTTGGTGGCCGCCGCCAGCTCCGGCAGGGCCAGCCCGAAGGCCTCCACGACGTAGGGTCCCTTGAACTTGCTCTTCTTGAACGCGGCGAACATCTCCTTCCAGCGGACGTTCCCCTGGCCCGGCGTGCTCCGGTCGTTCTCCGAGATGTGGACGTGGATCACGGACTTGCTGCACGCCTGGAAGGCCTTGGCGGGGTCCTTCTCCTCGATGTGGGAGTGGAAGGTGTCGAACATCATCCGGCAATAGGGGTGGTTGACCTCCTTGACCATCCGGGCCGCGTCGGCGGCGGTGTTGAGGAGGTAGATCTCGAAGCGGTTGAGGAACTCGATGCCGAGCTTCACGTCCACCGACTGGCCGTGCCCCGCGGCGGCGCGCAGTCCCTCCGCGGCCCAGTTCCACTCCTCGGGGGTGGCGCCCTTGCCGCTGAAGAGGCCCAGCGCGGCGTAGAGGGGGCCCACGAGCATCTTGCTCCCGAGGGCCTTGCTGGAGTCGAGGACCCTCTTGAGGTAGTCCACGCCGGCCTGGCGCACGGCGGGATCGGGGCTGACGAGGTTGGTCTCGGCGGAGAGCACCGTGACCGAGGTGCGCTCGAGCCCGATGTCGTCCAGCCGCTTGCCGAGGTCGGAGAGCTTCGGGGCGTCGAGGTTGAAGAGGGGGATCTCGACGGTGTCGTAGCCGATTTTCTTGATCTTCGGATAGATCGGGAGGACACCCTCCACGGTGCCGTCCGCGGTCCACATCAGCATGTTCATCCCGAACCGCATGGTCGTCCCTCCTGATTAATTGGCGGGGATTACCATAGCACGCCCGGGGAGGGCCGCCAAGTTTATTGTATTTGCCGCGGGGAAGGGCTATTTTCCGGGGAGGAGGAGATTGCCATGAGCCTGATGAGCCGCCGCCGCATGCTTTCCTGCGCCGCCGGGGCCGCCGCGCTGGCGTCCTGCAAGGGGGGGGCCGAGCCGGCCGCGCGCCGCGGGCGCCTCAGGCAGTCGATCGTCCAGTGGTGCTTCCAGAAATGCTGGGACCTCGACGCCCTCTGCCGGGTGGCGAAGGACCTTGGCTGCGAAAGCGTCGAGCTGGCCGCGCCCAAGGACTGGCCCGTGCTGAAGAGGCACGGCCTCGCGTGCGCGATCGCCGGGAGCCACGGCTTCGAGAAGGGGATGAACAACCCGAAGTACCACGAGATGTGCGTCTCGAAGATCCGCGAGTCGGTCGACGCGTGCGCCGCGGCGGGATTCCCGAGCGTCATTACCTTCACCGGCTTCCGGGAGGACATCCCCGGCGACGCCGGCGCGAGGAACTGCGTGGACGGCCTCAAGAAGGTGATCGGCTACGCGGAGGAGAAGAAGGTCAACCTCGTCCTCGAGATGCTGAACAGCCGGGTGGACAAGGAGATGCAGGGGCACCCCGGCTACCAGGGCGACCACATGGACTACTGCATCGACATCGTCCGGAAGGTCGGCTCCCCGAGGATGAAGGTCCTTTTCGACGTCTACCACGTGCAGATCATGGACGGGGACGTGATCACGCGGATCAAGCAGTATGCCGAGCACATCGGCCACGTCCACACGGCGGGGGTCCCGGGGCGGAACGAGCTGGGGGACCGGCAGGAGATCAACTACCGCGCCGTCTTCCAGGCCTTCGCGGACGTCAAGTACGCGGGGTACGTGGGCCACGAGTTCATCCCCACGCGCGACCCGCTGGAGGGGCTCAAGGAGGCGGTGTCCCTCGCCACCGTCTAACGGCTATCGTTCCCGCGTCGCGGCGGTGATAACGGTTTCGGGGGGGCCGTCCCCTGACGGTGCGGTTTTACCGCCGAGCGAGAGCACGATCTTGTCCACCACGAATCCCCTGCTGCGGTGGGCGATCTTGAGCGTGTGGCGGCCGGGGCCGGGGACGAGGGCGTAGACCGGCTTGCCCTTGATCTCCCCCGGCGTGTGGCCCCCCGGTCCCTTGGGCTGGCAGATCCACTTGAAGCCCGGTCCGGCGGAACGGATGCCGTCAGGGCGGGTCTTGTCGTCGGCGGCGTAGAGCCTCTGCTTGCCGAGCGTCACGAAGCAGTCGTTCGTCTCCGTGTTTCCCTGGTCCCGGCAGAGGAACCAGACGTAGTACTTCCCCCCGCGCGAGAACTGGATGTCGAAGGACAGGCTGCCGTGCCCGTCGTCCTGGAGGGCCTTGCCGCTCTTGCCCGCGACCTCGATCCAGCCCTTGACCCCCGCGGCGCGCTCGGCCTCGATCGAGACGATTCCGTCGCGCTCCACGAGAAGCGTGCCCTGCGCGGCCAGGAGGATCCAGAGCGCCATCACGGTTCACCTCCTTCTCAGGGCGAGGGCCGCCAGGACGAGCAGGCACTCCGCGCCGGTCGCCCCGCAGGCGCCGCCGTCCCCGTCGTCGCCGCCCGCCGCCGGGGATGCCGCCTGCGCGTCCCACATCGTCCGCCCGTCCGGCAGGACCTCCGACTCGTCCGGCAAGCCGTCGCGGTCCGTGTCCGGCTCCTGGGGATTCAGGCCCTGCGACAGCTCGAAGTCGTCCATGAGCCCGTCCCCGTCGCCGTCCCCATCGCCCTGCCACTGGTCGGCCGGGATCGGGCCCTCCACGTACACCGCCCCCGTCGCCGTCGTGAGCGCCTTCGCCAGGCCCGCCGGCTGTACCACGACGGCATAATTCGCCTGGGCGCCGCTCGCCGGGGACGCCAGGTTGCCTCCCAGTGTCAGGGCCCCGGCCGGGAGCGTCTTCAGGTACACCCGCAGGGGAGAAGCCCCGCCGTCCGTGGAGGCGAAGCTCTCGGAGGTCAAGGTCCAGCCTGCCAGCCACCCCGGCGGCGTTCCCCGCTTGTCGTAGCAGACGTAGACGTCCGCTTCCTGGCCCAGAGAGAGCGTCAGGTGGCTTCCCGCCGTGACGTACTTGTCGTCCATCGCCGTCCGGACCAGCACGCCGCCCGCCAATCCCGCGCCGAGCGAGGTGATCGTGTAGCTCCGATCGATATAGGGCAGCGCCCCGGCCTTCGCCTCCGCGAGCGAGTAGGGGCGGTTCGTCGACACGCTCACGATCCTCACCAGTCCCTCCGGCGGCGGCGCCGCCGCGGTCACCGTCACGTGGTCGAAGACCGCCGTGCAGAGGACCCCGCCGGCATGGCTGGTGACCGCGAGCCCCACGTAGACCGTGGAAGCCATCGGGATCGTGGCCGTGGCCACCCACGTCCAGGTGACGCCGTCGGCGGAGCGGTACCCGCTGAGGTTGTCCCCCTGCCGGACCGCCTTCACCCAGTGGGGGGCCGCGATGCCGGTGACGGTCGTTGCCTGGCTGGTCCCGCCGGTCGATGGGCGGCGCTGGAAGGAGGCCCCGCTTGACGGGGTCAGAACCATCATCGCGTGCTTTGATCCCGCTTCGAGGATTTCGCGGAACATCACGCCCGCCTTGGCCCAGGCGTTGGTGTTCTCGACCGACGCCACACGCGCCGCGATCTCGCCGTCGCCCGTCAGCGTCTGGTATACGAACCGGAAGGCGTCGGCGGCGCCCCAGATGTCGGCGCCCGATCCCTCGATTGTGAACGTCCCGTTCGAGTGCGCGGCGCCCCCCGGCGCTCCCACGCTGCCGATATCCCTTCCCTGCCACGGGGAGGGCAGCGTGGACGCTGTCCGGACGGTGACGGTGATCTTTGCCGACGCGGTCGCCCCCTGGTTGTCCGCGGCCATGGCCTCGAGAGCGTACGTCCCCGCGGACATGTTCTGGAGCGGCGGATCGTTCTGGCCGGCCGCGCCCCACTCGTAGGGGGCGTTGTTCTCCTGCCGCACGAGCGCGCCGTTGAGATAGAGCTTCACGTTGGCGATGCTGCCGTCCGCGTCGGAGGCGTTCGCGAGGACGTGCAGGTTCACGCCCGCGTCGAACGCGGCCCCGTCCAGCGGCGTCCCGAAGTTGACGGAAGGCGGCCGGTTCGAGCTGCCGCCTGGCGGGACCCAGGCGCCGTACCGGCTCTTGACGTGGTTCAGCCACCAGAGGATGCCCGCCTCGGGTTGGACGACCTTGACGTTGAGGTCGATGTTCGGATTGTCGGCAAGCCCGCCGGGGATCATGAAGGGGCCGCCGATCCCCTCGGAGGGCGCGCACTGGAGCCACGTGGAGGCCAGCATGTGGCCGTTGTTGTTGTCGACGTGGTTGTTCGTCTGGCTGATCTGGTTCGACTTCATGTCCGTGGTGTAGCGTCCGATGCGGATGTAGTTGTAGTAGCCGTCGAGCTTGCTGTAGGAGCCCCAGTAGCCGCCCGGCGCGTTGGTGGGCGTCCCCTCGCTCTCCAGCCACGGCTTCCCGGCCACCTTCGGGCTGTGGTGGATATAGAGGTCGGCGTTGGCGGGCGCCGGGTCGCTGTCGTTGTAGGCGATGAGGCAGTCCGGGTTGACGGCGTGGCCGGCGTCGATCATCTGCGAGATGCTCCAGCCGGTCGCGTCGTGGGCCATCCCCTCGTTGTCCACGTCCACGAAGACGTTCCTGTAGCTGTGGTCCTTGAGCCACCGGACGGTGTTGGCGATCGCGCGGTTCGCGTCCGCCTGGGTCCATTTCCCCAGGTCGTCGTTGGCCGTGGAGGTGCTCCAGTAGAGGCAGCCCACGAGAATGACCAGGCCCCGGCTGTCGGCGGCCTCGATGATGCGGCCCAGCCGGCCGGCGTACACGGGATTGAGCGTCGCATCCGGGTTGTACCCCTTCACGTCGCCGAACCGCGAACCCATGATGAAGGCGCTGAGCGTGTTGACGCCGTACGACTTGAACGTGTCGAGGTTGCTGATGAGCATGTCGGTCTTCGCGTCCGAGACCAGGGCGTTCGAGCAGCGCAGGCCGATGACCTTGATGGCCTGGCCGTTGAGGAGGATCTTCGCGCCGTCCACATCCAGGACGTATTTCGCCGTCCGGGCAGGGGCGGAGTAGGTCACGGCCAGGGTGTCGGAGGCCGTGTTCCCCGCGGCGTCGCGGGCGGTGACGGTGACGGTCGTGGCCCCGGCGTTGAGGGTCAGGGGCGGGACGGACCAGGAGGCCGTCCCGGCGGCCGTGCCGCTCGCGGTCGTGGCGCCGGCGAGCGAGTACGTGACGGCGGTCACGGCGACGTTGTCGGAGGCCGTGCCGGAGAGGGCGAGGCCGAAGGACGTCGCCGTGTGCGAACTCGCGCTCGTGGGCTGGGCGATGGCGACGGAGGATTTCGTGGCGTCGCCCGCCGTCTGATCGGTCACCGTGAAGGAGACGGACTTCGCCGTCCCGGCGATCCCGGTCGCGCCGCTCGCGGTATAGGGGGTGGCGGCGACGGTGTGGGAGCCGACCGTCGGCGTCCAGGCGTTGTAGTCGTTCCCGGAGCCGCCCGCGAGGGCGTAGGGGGCGCCGTTCTCGATCTGGTAGGATGGGTTCGCGTCGTAGCCGAACTTCACGCTGCCCACCGTGGCAGGGGAGGTGTCGGCCCGGATGTTGAGGTTCCGGGTGGGCAGCGCGGCGAGGTTGATCGAGGCGCCGTCCGCGAGGGGGCCGATCTCCAGATCAGTGTCGGCGTTGATCAGCGCGAACCCGGTCACGGCCTGGGGGGTCGGGGTCCCTCCCGGCGTCAGGTAGAGCAGCCAGTCGTCCCCATCGGACGGAGAGGCGAGGCCCTGCCCCGTGGAGGTCGTCCCGCCCGAACGGCGGTCCGCCGTGTTCTGGGCGTTGATCCATTCGACGGCATAGGGGCCGCCCGTGACCGTCACGTTCACCGTCCCGCGGGATTCCAGGTAGACGAGGTACC
>CAYNDR010000032.1:0-1832 GCA_964395295.1 uncultured Planctomycetales bacterium | reverse complement strand
GCAGCCGGCGCTGACGAGGTCCTGGCGCGGGCTCATGGAGTGGAAGGGGATGGAGGCGAAGAAGTCCCAGACCTTCTTGATGATGTCGTGGCGCGACTGGACCTTCGCGGCGAGGTCCATGGTGCCGCTGAAGCCGGAGGAGGAGTCGCCGGCCATGTCGGCGTAGTTGAGGGCGGCGGCGGACATGTGGAGGACGTAGGCGTTCTTGCGGAGGTCCGCGTCCGTGTAGGCGGGGTGGTTCTGGTTGCCGGGCCAGAGGGTCTCCTGGGCGTAGAGGGGCTTGGAGGCGTGGTGGTTCTTCAGCAGCCCCGCGCTCAGGATCGAGCGGCTCGTGGTCTTGGGTCCCTGGAGCGTGCCGTAGGAGGACCAGGCGGAGTCCTTGAAGGCGTCGTCGCCGGTCCTGTTGTGGCAGGAGAGGGGGTGGGCGAAGACGTCGCGGTTCCTGATCTCGGCGCCGAGGCGGGCGATGTCGGAGCTGGTGAGGTAGTTGTCCAGGAGCGGCTCGGGTCCGCCGACGTTCAGGAGCACGTTCCAGTAGGGGCCGAACCGCGCGAGCGTGTACTTGATGTACTGGTTCTGGCGCGTCGCGTCGGCGGGGAAGTCGGAGGCCTTTCCGAAGAATCCGGCGAAGGGGAAGACGAGGATCTTGCGGGAAGCCAAGTCGTTGAGGATGACCTCCATCTCGCGGCATTCGGCGGCGTTGGGGCGCTGGGTGGAGGAGTTCCAGAGGTCCGGCGTGTCCCAGCCGGCGCCGCGGCCGGAGACGCTGCGGTTGAGGAAGTGGGAGGCGATGGAGAGGGTGTTGTAGCCCTGCTGCTGGGCCCAGTCGAGGAAGGCCTTGCGCTTGTTGCCGTCACCGGTGTTGGCGGGATCGTCCCAGTTCTTCGCGAAAAATCTGTCGCCGACGTGGAAACTGCGGATGAGGACGTGGGCGCCGCCCTTGAAGCCGAACCACATCGGGTTGGAGGCGTCCTTGGAGATCATGCCCGGGATGGAGGAGGAGACGCAGCTGAAGGATCCGGAGGCGCCGGGGGAGCCGTCGGAGAAGGAGGCGGCGTACTGCCAGACCCCGGTCTGGTCGGGCATGAAGCGGAGCTTCCACGTGGTGCCGCCGTCATGGAAGCCCCAGAAGGAGACGGTGGTCCCGTTGGGCCGGGTGTACGTGGCGTTGAGGGTGACGTCGTTGTAGGGATCGGCGTAGGACTTTGAGTTGGTGACGGGGGCCTCGAACCGGTCCCACAGGCCCACGGAGGGGACGCCCTGCCTCCCTTCGGCCGCGAGGCAGGCCACGAGGAGGACCATCCACGTCGTCGGGGCGCCGATCTTCCTGTCCATGTCGTTCCTCCGGCAAACTCGGGGCGGACGGGGAGCGCCGCGCTCCTCCGGGAATTTTCCTGGAGCGGCCTACTCCTTCGCGACGCGGAACGTGAGCGTCAGCGGCGTCCCCGCCGAGCCCTTGGCGTCCTGCTCCGTGTACGGCGTCGCGGTCACCGTGTGGACGCCCGGCGAGGGGGTCCACGCGTTGTATTTCCCGTTCATGTCGCCCGCCAGGGAGTACAGCGTCCCGCTCAGGCCGTTCTCGACCCGGTGGCTGGCGTCGCCGTCCAGTCCGAAGCGGACACTGCCCACCTTCGCGGGGCTCGTGTTGGCGCGGATGTTCAGCCTGCGCGTGGGCAGCCGCGAGAGGTTGATCACGGCGCCCTCCTTGATCGGGTCGAATCCGGCGATGGGCTGTCCGGCGTCGGCGTCGATGAGCGTGAAGCTCAGCACGGCGAAGCGGGGCGGGATCGGCCGCGAGACGAAGTCGGCGACGGGTCCCGCCACGGCGTAGT